>DIAZ01000139.1:4725-24053 GCA_002415925.1 Dietzia sp. UBA5065
GAGCGTCGTGTCCCGGCGCGACGAACACGGCAGAAGGAGTTCGCATGGCAGATCGAGTCCTCAGGGGCAGCCGCCTCGGTGCGGTGAGCTACGAGACCGACCGGAACACCGATCTCGCGCCACGGCGGATGGCCAGGTACCAGACGGAGAACGGCGAGGTCTACGAGGTCCCGTTCGCGGACGACGCGGAGATCCCGGGCGCGTGGATGTGCAAGAACGGCCAGGAGGGCCAGCTCATCGACGGCCCCGCCGTGGAGGTCAAGAAGGGCAAGCCGCCGCGTACCCACTGGGACATGCTTCTCGAGCGTCGCTCGCTGGAGGACCTGGAGGAGCTTCTCAAGGAGCGGATGGATCTGCTCAAGAAGCGTCGCCGCGCAGGCGCCCGCTGATCCCCACCCGCGTGTGACACGCCCCGACCCCGTCACGGGGCCGGGGCGTTCCTCGTCCGGCGGGGTGGCGGATCAGCGCCGGACGAGGGCCCGGAGCTGCCGGCGGCGCTTCTCCCAGCCCCACCGCGCCACGTTGACGGCGGCCTCGCGGAAGATCGACTCGCTCATCTTGGACTGTCCCACGGTGCGTTCGGTGAAGGTGATGGGCACCTCGACGACCGATCGGCCGTTGCCGAGCAGCCGCCACGTCATGTCGATCTGGAAGCAGTATCCCTTCGACTCGATGGAGTCGAGGTCGAGCTCGGCGATCGCCCGGGCGCGGTAGGCGCGGTACCCGGCGGTGATGTCCTTGATGCCCACACCCAGCAGGAGGCGGGAGTAGACGTTGCCGCCCCGTGAGATGACGTGGCGCCGCCACGGCCAGTTCACGACGGCGCCGCCCGGCACGTACCGGGACCCGATCGCGAGGTCCGCACCCGCGTCGACCGCCGCGAGCATCGCGGGCAGTCGCTCGGGCGGATGGCTCCCGTCGGCGTCCATCTCCACCAGTACCGTGTAGCCGCGCTCCAGTCCCCACCGGAAGCCGGCGATGTACGCGGCGCCGAGTCCCTCCTTGCTGGTCCGGTGCAGGACGGAGATCCGACCCCGGGTGTCGTCGGCGGCGAGCCGGTCGGCGACCTCCCCCGTGCCGTCGGGGCTGCTGTCGTCAGCGATGAGCACGGCGACGTCGGGCGCGGCGGTGAGCAACCGCTCCACGACCCCCGGCAGGTTCTCCCGCTCGTCATAGGTCGGAATGATCACCAGGGTTCGCGCGGACGGCACGTCGCTGCCGGGTGTCAACGGGTCGGTCACTTAGATCTCCTCGGAGTCGGTCGCGGGCCGCGGCCGGGCGCGCAGGAGCGCCCAGGCCAACCCGACGAGCCCGATGAGGCAACACACCGCCTGCGGGATGCCACCCAGTCGGGTTGCCATCGTACCGGCACCCCCCACCTCGACCTGCGCCGCCAGTATCCCGGGCTCGAAGATCCCGGTTTCCTGCCGGACCGTGCCGTCCGGTCCGATCACCGCGCTGACACCGCTGGTGGCGGAGATGAGTACCGGGACATGGTGCTCCACGGCCCGGACCCGCGACATCGCGAGCTGCTGGTAGGTCATCGGCGAGCGGCCGAAGGTGGCGTTGTTGGTGGGGACGGTGAGGATCTGCGCCCCCCGGGCGACGGGCTCGCGGGCGGCGGCGTCGAACGCGACCTCGAAGCAGATGGCCACGCCCAGCTCGACCCCCGCCGCGGTGACGAGGCCGTCGCCGTCGCCGGGGACGAAGTGCCCGGCGGTCCGGGCGATGGGGAAGACGGCCTCGAGCGGCGCGCGCAGCGGCAGCCACTCGCCGAAGGGCTGGACGAACTTCTTGTCGTGTCGGTCGACCACCCGGTCGCCGCCGTCCCACACGAGGTAGGAGTTGGTGGCCTCGGGGCCGTCCCCCACGGGCAGGACGGTGCCCACGAGGATCGGGGCCCCCAGGCGCCGGGACAGCGCGGTGATCTGAGCGCCGGCGCGCTGGTCGGCGAGCGGGGAGATGTCGGAGGCGTTCTCCGGCCACAGGACGAGGTCCGGCCGCTCGCGGGTTCCGGCGTCGACCCCGTCGGCCAGCTCGGCGGTCACCCGGAGGTGGTTGTCCAGCACCGCGCGACGCTGGGAGTTGAAGTCCAGGCCGAGGCGGGGGACGTTGCCCTGGATGATCGCGACCTCCACGGTCTCCCGCCCGTCCCCGTCCCCGGTCCCGGTCCCGACGGCGGCCCCGGCGACCAGTCCCGCGGTGACCAGCGGGACGGTGAGGAGCCCGGTGGCCGCCACGAGGGGGCGGTCTCGTCGCGCGAGCAGGATCGCGCCGACCCCGATCGAGGCGCCCAGGGACGCCACCGCGAACCCGAGCAGCGGGGTCCCGCCGAGCGAGGCGAGCGGCAGGAGCGGACCGTCGGCCTGACCGAACGCCAGCCGGCCCCACGGGAACCCGCCCCACGGCCACGAGGAGCGGATCCACTCCCACACCGACCACCAGCCGGCCACCCCGAGCACCGCGCCGACCGCGCCGAGCCCCGTGCCCGGGCCCGCCCGCCGGCCCGCCCGGGGCCGCCGCGCGAGCCCGGCCCCCAAGATCACCACCGCACCGGCCCCGAACGCCGCGAGGTAGAGGGCCTCGACCAGGGCCAGGCCCCACGCCGCGTAGGCGCCCACGTACAGCCCCACCCACGGGACCAGCAGAAGGAAGAACACCAGGCCGGCGGTGAACCCGAGGAGGGCCCCCGCGCGCGCCCGGGGTGCGGGGCCCCGTAGGGGCGAGAGGACGACGACGAAGAGGGCGATCGCCGCCGGCGCCGCCCACCACAGGTCGACGGGCGGGAACGAGGCCGCCAACAGCGCGCCGGCCGCGGCCGCCCCGGCCAGCCGCGCCAGGAGGGGCATCACTCCGCGGGGCCGGCGGGTGTGCCGTCCACCACGAGCGCCCGGAGAACGGGGTCGGGACCGGAGAGGTCGGGCATCGGGGGCACCCCGGACCGGGGATCGGTGGACCACCGCTGGACGGCGTCGTCGGCGGCGACCACGGCGAGCTCCCCCGTCCGCCAGCGGGCGAACGTCGCCGCGGCGCCCGGGGTGAGCGTTCCGGCGGTCCCGTCGCGGGCACCGGCGGCACGGCGGGCACCGCGGGTGACCGCGGTGAACGCGGCCCGCGGGGACAGGCCCCGGCCGCCGGCGACGGAGGTGAGCGCGCGCAACGCATCCCACGGCCGCAGCTCCCCGCCGTCCCGGGACGAGGCGGCCAGGGCGACGCCGGACGCGGCGATGCGCACCAGGTCGGTGCCGGCGAGGTCGTCCACCAGCGGTCGGAGCAGGAGGACGGTTCCCACGGCCGCCAACGCGGCGAGGGTGGCCTCGTCGAGCGTGCCGGACGTGCCGACGAGCACCGGCGTGCACCTCGCCACGGCGGGGCCGCCGAGCGCGGCGGCGAGGCGGGTGAGTTCGGCGGCGACCTCGGCGGGATCGACGCCGGTGTCGAGCACCACGCGGCCCCCCGCGCGGACACGGTCGGCCACCGCCCCGACCGGGTGTGGCTCGGGGAGCGCGGCGGGGACCGCGCCGCGGGCCGCGACCCGGCGGAGGTCGAGCCCCGGGGTCAGACACTCCACGAACGCCGGCGCCACCCAGTCCCCAGCGAGGTCGATGCGCTCGGCGTCCGGGAACAGCGCGGGGCCCGGGGCGTCGGAGCCGGCCCACACGACCAGCCCGTCCTCGTACGCCAGGGCGGTGGCGTCACGGGAGGCGGGAGTGAGGACGCGGCCGCCGCTGGCCAGGCATGCTGTCATGCACCCGAGTATCCCTGAGCCGCCCCGCGGCCGTCCGGCCCGCCCGGCTCCCCCGCGCCTAGGCTGTGCACCCATGACCGACTCGTCGTTCCGCACGGCCGCCCACTTCCCCGGCGGTCGGATGACGCCCGGGGACTGGAGCACGCTGGCCGGGGTGGCCGCCCGCCACGGGGGCGAGGTGGTGCTCACCCCGCGCGGCGGCATCCGGGTCCGACGGGCCGGCGGGGACACCGTGCCCCGGGACCGACTGGTCGCGGAGGGGCTGCCGCGGCGCATCGGCGATCACCGGCTCCCCCGCATCCTCGCCTCCCCCATGGCCGGGCGGATCGACGGGCACCACGACCTCGCCGACCTGCCCGAACGACTGGACGCGGAGCTGGCCGCCCGGCTCGGTGACGCCGGCCCCGCCGGCGCGACCGACCCGGCGCCGTCCGGCGCTCGCCTGCTCCTGGGTCTGGACGCCGGGGCCGGCGACATCTTGGCGCACGCCCCCGACCTGGCGGCGGTGGCCGGCGGCGCCGGCGACGCGCTCCGCGTCCACGCGGCCGGGCGCGACACCGCGGTGGGGATCGGGGCGGCCGACGCGGCGGCCGTCCTCGCCGACGTGACCGCCGAGCTCGCCCGGCGCCTCGACGACCGTCCCGGGGTGCCGGACTCCGGCGACCTGCACGACCTCGTCGTCGTGATCCTGGACGGCCACCCGCTCACCGTCGCGGTGGGGTCACCGGCGCCGCTCACCACTCCCGCCGAGATCCCGAGGGTCGGGTGGATCGACTCCGCCGACGGGCTGGTGAGCCTGCTCGCCGTGGTCGCGGACGGGGTCGTGCCGGCGCGGCTCGCCGAGTTCCTCGGGGCGGTGGACCGGCCGAGCACGGTCTCCCCCGACCGGGTGATCGGCCTCCACGGGCTCACCGAGGGGATGGCGGAGCAAGTGGTGCGCGTGCTGGCGCCGATGGGCATGATCTTCGACGCGACCTCCCCGTGGGCGGACCCGACGCGCTCAGCGTGAACCGAAGCGGCGGACCAGCCACAGCGCGGCGTCGTCCACCGACGTGACCGTGTCGGTGCCCGGCGTCGCCCCCGGCCGGTCCACCATGACCACCGGGATCCGCAGCTCGCGCGCGGCCTGCAGGGTGGCGGCGGTCGACTCCCCGCCGCTGTTCCTGGCCACCAGGACGTCGATCCGGTGGCGGGCCATGATCGTGCGCTCGGAGTCGACCCCGAAGGGGCCGCGGTCCAGCATGAGCAGGTACCGGTGCGGCAGCGGCCCGGTGGGCGGTTCCGCGCACCGGATGAGGTACGACCCGCGGGTGTCACCGGAGAACGCCACCGCGCCCCGCCTCCCCACCGTGAGCATCGGTCGGCGGAACCGCTCCCGCACGCATCGCGCGGCGGCCGCCGTGTCGGCGACCCGGATCCACTCGTCCCCGTCCCGCGGCTCCCACGGCGGGCGGAGCACCCGCAGCAGGGGCGTGCCCACCTCGCGGGCGGCCCGGCGGGCGACGTCCGAGACGTCCGTCGCGAAGGGATGGGTCGCGTCGATGACGGCGCTGACGTCGTTCGCGCGGAGCCACGAGGCCAGCCCCTCCGGCCCACCGACGTCGCCGATCCACACCTCGCCGCGCGGCAGCCGCGGGCGGGCCACCTTCCCGGCGAGCGAGGTCACCACGTCGAGCCCCGCCGTGACCATGAGGTCGGCGAGCCGGTCGGCCTCCCCCGTTCCCCCCAGCACGAGGATCCGACCGGGCGCCGCGGAGGGCATCGGGGCGGGCGTGGGCCGCTCGGTGGGTGCGGGGGCGGGGGCGGGTGCGGGTGCGCGGGACGCGGCGGACGCCGGGTCAGGATCGGGCGGCGTCACCGGGGCCGGGTCCGCGCCCGGGGTCGCCGGGAGCCCGGGGACCAGGTCCCAGGAGCTCCCCTCGGCGTCCAGCGCGCGGGTGACCTCGTCCGCCGCGGGGTGCTGCGACGGATCGCCGGGAAGCAGCAGGACCACGCGGTCGCCGCGGGCATGGGCGCCACGCACCTCCCCCATCACCTCGGCCGGTGACACCCCGGACGTGCCCACCACCCGGGCGGTCGCCGGGCACAGGGCCAGCACCTCGGGGGCGATCGCGCCGCTCTCGTGCAGGCACGTCCCGCAGCGTGTGATGAGGCGGGTGGCGCGGACGGTGAGCAGGTCGACGGGCCCGGGGCCGACGCCGACGAGGTGGACGGTCACATTGCCCGCACCGGGCGGTCGAGCGGGGGTCACCGCGGCATCCGCCTCCACACCGGCTGCGGCACCAGCCGGGCCACCGCGAACATCACCCGCAGCTGCCACGGGATCCATACCACGCCGGCTCTCCGGGCCTGCACCCGCGCGACCACCGCGTCGGCCACCTGGTCGGGGGTCGAGGAGAACGGGGCCGGATCCATGCCCTCTGTCATCCGACCCACCACGAAGCCGGGCCTCGGGATGACCAGCGTGACCCCGGTGCCGTGGAGGGCGTCGGCCATGCCGGAGGCGAAGCCGTCCAGCCCGGCCTTGGCCGAGCCGTACACGTAGTTGGCGCGCCGGACCCGCTGGCCCGCCACCGAGGAGAAGGCGACGAGCGTCCCGCGGCGGCGCGGCTTCATCCGCTCGGCCAGCACGGTGAGCAGGGCTGCCTGCGCCACGAAGTCGGTGTGCAGGATCCGGGCGGCGGCCGAGGCGTCCCGCTCGGCGAGCGCCTGGTCGCCCAGGATCCCGAAGGCCAGCACCGCCACCGTGATCTCCCCGATCCGGGACTCGATGTCCGCCACGACGGCGGCGTGCGAGTCGAGGTCGTCGGCGTCGAAGTCCACGAACTCCACCGCCGCCGCACCGGCGTCCGCGAGCGGTGCCCCGAGGGCGGAGGTGTCGGCGCCGGGCCGGCTCGCCAACACGATGGTGCGGCCGGGCGCGAGGCGCCGGGCGACGGCCAGGCCGATCTCGCTGCGGCCGCCGAAGATCGCGACGACCTCGCCGCCGGACGCGGGCGGGGGCGACGGGGTGGCGGGGGTGGACATGCGCCCAGTCTCCCACGCAGCCGGTCGGTCGCCGCGTCGGCTCGCTGTGGCAGGCTCTGCGCCATGGCCCACACCCTGGCACAGCTCTCCGACGAGGCGCTCGAGTTCCTGGCCGAATACCATCTCGGGAGCCTGACCACACTTCGGCGTGACGGCTCGCCCCACGTGGTGGCGGTGGGCTTCACCGTGGACACCGAGGGCGGTCTCGCACGGGTGATCACCCGGCGCGGATCGCAGAAGGCGGCCAACGCGCGGCGCGGCGGACGCGCGGCGGTGTCCCACGTCGACCGCGGGCGCTGGCTGACCTTCGAGGGGCCGGTGCGGCTGCTGGACGATCCCGCGTCCGTCCGCGAGGGCGAGCGCCGGTACGCCATGCGCTACCGCGAGCCGAGCCCGAACCCCGAGCGCGTGGTGCTGGCGATCGAGGTGGACCGCGTGCTGGGTTCGGCCCAGATGTTCCTCTGACCGCGGTCAGAGGACTCGCAGACCCCGCTCGGCCGCGGTCAGAGGACTCGCAGACCCCGCTCGCCGGTGTTGAGGTCGCGGCGGCCGTCCGCCGTCACGGCGACGATGTCCTCGAGCCGGGCACCCCACGCCCCCGACCGGTAGATCCCCGGCTCGACGGAGAACGTCATCCCCTCGGCCAGCACCGTGTCCCCGCCGGGCGTGACGAACGGCGGCTCGTGCAGCCCGAGGCCGATCCCGTGCCCGGTGCGGTGGATGAAGTACTCGCCGAGCCCCGCGGCCGCCAGGTGCTCGCGGGCAGCGGCGTCGACCTCGCCGATGGCGATCCCGGGGCGGACGGACTCCCGGGCCAGCCGCTGGGCCTCCTGGAGCACCGCGTACTCGCGGGCGACCTGCGGGTCGGGCTCGCCCATCGAGTACGTCCGGGTGCAGTCCGAGTGGTACCCGCTGGCCACGGGGCCGCCGATGTCCACCACCACGATGTCGCCCTGCTGGACCACCCGGTCGGAGACGCCGTGGTGGGGGTCGGCGCCGTGGGGTCCCGAGCCCACGATCACGAACTCGGCACGGGTCAGGCCCTCCTGCTCGATCGCGGCGGTGATGTCCTCGCCCACCTGCGACTCGGTACGGCCCACCCGGAGGAACTCGCCCATGCGGGCGTGGACCGCATCGATACGCCGGGCGGCCTCGGCGAGCTCGTCCACCTCGTGCGGCGTCTTGACCGCCCGCACGTGGTCGATCACCTCCGAGGCCAGAACCACCTCGCCGTCGACGCCCGCCTGGAGCGGGACCAGGTGGAGCGCGGGCATCGCGGTGGACACGGCCACCCGGCCGGCCACCGACCCGGTGACGAGCGCGACGGCGTCGGTCCCGTCCGACCAGGGGTGGACGGTGGCGCCCACGCGGTCGGCCGCGCGCCGGGTGACGTCGGTCAGTTCGAGCGACGGCAACACGAGCAGCGGCGCGCCGCCGTCGACCGGCACGACCAGCGCGGTGAGCCGTTCGTGGGAGTCCATCCGTTCGCTGGTGAGGTAGGACATGTCCTCCCCGGAGTACACCACCACGTGGTCGATCCCGAGGTCGCGGGCGCGTCCGCGGACGGCGGCCAGGCGGCGGGCGTGGGTCTCCGGGGTGCTGGTGCTCATGCCCACCACAGTAGGACGTCGGCCGGATGCCGGGGCTCCGGCGCCCGACGCCGGCGCGGACTCCCTGGGCGACGACTACTCTTGCGCCGAGGTCGACCCCCGGCCCGCCCACGATCCCCAGGAGGCGCGATGTCCCAGGGCCCGCTCATGGTTCTCGACAGCGCCGGACTGTGGTTCCGCGCCTTCCACTCCGTGCCCGAGAAGATCACCGGCCCCGACGGCGCGCCCGCCAACGCCGTCCGCGGCTTCTGCGACATGGTCGCGGTGCTGGTCGAGGAGTACTCCCCGAGCGGTCTGGTGGCGGCCCTCGACCGCGAGTGGCGTCCCGACTGGCGCGTGGGGTTGCTGCCCTCGTACAAGGCGCACCGCGTGGGAGACGACGGCGAGGAGGACGCCCCCGCCGCGCTCGGCCCGCAGGTCGGGGTGATCCGCGAGATCCTCTCCGCGGCGGGCATCACCCAGTCGTGGGCGGACGGCGCCGAGGCCGACGACGTGCTGGCGGAGTTGGCGGCGCGCGACCGCGAGGTGCTGGTGGTGACCGGCGACCGCGACCTGTTCCAGCTGGCCTCGGCGAGCACCACGGTCGTGTACGTGGGGGCCGGGATGCGCAAGCGGCTCGCCTACACCCCCGAGGTGGTGGCCGAGCGCTTCGACCTTCCCGCCGGCGAGGATGCCCGCGTGTACGCGGACTACGCGGTGCTCGTCGGGGACGCCTCCGACGGGTTGCCGGGGGTGGCGGGGATCGGTGCGAAGACCGCGGCGGCCCTGCTGCGGGGGTACGGCGACCTCGACGGGATCGTCGCCGCCGCCCGGGACGAGCGGTCGGGGCTCACCGCCCGTCAGCGGACCGCGGTGGTGGAGTCCGCCGACTACCTCACGGCCGCCCGCGGCGTGGTCCGGCTGCGGGAGCGCCGGTTCGAGCTGGGGTTCGAGGGCAACGTGGACGGCCGCCGCGGGACCGTGGACGCCGAGCGACTGGACGCGCTCGGCGTGTCCACGGGGCAGTCGCGCGCGATCGGCAGGCTGGTCGAGGCGACGGCCCTGCTCGACGGGGCCTGACGGTCCGCGCCCCCCGGAAGCCGGACGAGGCCGCTCACGAGGTGAGATCGGACCACACCATGCTCGCCCCCGTGTGGCCGGCGTCCACGGTGAGGTAGACGACGGCGACCCCGGCGATCACGGCGAGGACCGCGCCGACGATCCCGACCCACGGCGCCTCGAGGAGGCTCAGGCGCTCGCGCAGGCGGGCCGCGGCGGTGCCGTGGACCAGGTACAGCGCGACCGCCACCAGGACGAGCGCCGCCGCCGCGACGACCGTCTGTTCACCGAGCTCGGCGTGGGCGTTCACCGCGGCCCGGTTGGTGTCCGGGAGTGTCTCGACCACGCGCTCGAGCGACTCCCCGGCGCCCTCGGCCAACTTGGCGGCCCCGGCGGCGATCAGCGCGAGGACCGGGGAGACGATCCCGATCCGCGCCCGGGCGGCGGGCCAGACGGCGTAGGCGACCACGACGAGCGCGGCCAGGGGGAGCAGGACCACGGCTGCGTGGACGAGGAGAGGATGGGCGGGCAATCCGGCGATGGTGTTCATGGGTGAGAACCTAGGCCCCCCCCGCTGAAGGGACGCTGGGGAAGGTTTTCCTCACCTCACCCGGGGTGGCCGGGCCGGGCGGACTCACACCAGGTGGTCGAGGACGACCCCACGGCGCAGCGACCCCACGGCGGACCGCGCGACGCGGGCCAGGTCCGGCTCGGCGACCTGCCCGATCTGGGCGAGGACGTCCACCACGAGTCGGGCCGACCGGACGAAGTCCCCGGCGGTGAGCTCGACCCCCTCCTGCCACGAGGCGGCGAGGATCGACGCGAGCGCGCCCCCCGACACCCAGTGGTGCATGACCGGGGCCAGCCCGGCGTCGAGGTCCGGCGTCGGGGGCAGCTGGTGGGACTCCTCCACCGCGGCCAGCTCGGCGGCGGCGCGCTCGGTCCGGGCCAGTGCGGACCGCAGGGACTCGTCCGTGGGTTCGCGCACCGCCGAGTCGCCGCGCGGGTGCGCGACCACGGTGGCGATCACCGCGGCCAGGCCGGCGGGGTCGAGCCCACGCCAGACCCCCCGCCGCAGGCATTCGGCCACGAACAGATCCTGTTCGGTGTGCACCCCGGCGAGCAGTCTCCCGGCGTCCGTGGCGCGGAGCGCGCCGTCCCGCTGCTCGAGATATCCGAGGTGCTCGAGGAGGTCGACGATCCGTCGGAAGCGGCGGGCCAGCGAGTCGGAGTCGGCGTCGACCCCGGCGGCGAGGGCGGTGGTGTCCGCGTCCGCGCGGGCCCACCGCTCGTGGAGCCGGGCGAGCCGGTCGATGCCCGGATCCTCGTGCAGGGGGTGCTGCCGGAGCGCGCGTCGGGCGGGGGCGATCCGTGGATCCTTGCGCACCGGCTTGCCCCCGGCGCCCTTCAGCCTGCCCTTGGCCTTGCCGCGCATGCCCTCCATCCGGTGGAGCAGCGCGCTCTTGGCCCGGCCGTCGAGCTTGCGTCTGCCCCTGGGCAGGTCGACCCGACCGACCGGAACCGGGGGCGCCGCGAAGTCGTGACGCCGCAGCCACCCCGTCCAGCCGGTGTCGGTCAGGCACAGTAGCGCCGGGTCCGCCGGAATGTCGGTGCGCACCTGGAGCACGGTCGCCACCATGCCGAAGCGCTTCCGACCCACGGTGATCACCGATCCCGGGGTCTGCTTGAGCATCGCGGCCCGGACGGCGTCGAGCCGGTCGTCCCGCGTCGTCTTCTCGGCGCTGCGCTCCAGCCTGCTCAGGTCGGCACGAAGCGCCATGTACTGGTCGAGGTCGGGGCCGCCGCCGGCCGCCTCGAGATCCGCGCGCAGGCGATCGCGCTCGTCCGCGCGGCGCTCGACCGCACGCGAGCGCGAGACCAGGGTGCGGTCGGTCTGGAACTGGGCGAACGACCGACCGATCAGGGACGTGGCCTCCGCGACGCCGAGCTGCTCGACCAGGTTGACCGCCATGGAGTAGTCGGGTGTGAACGCGCTGCGCAGCGGGAACCGCGGGGTGTCGACGAGGGCGGACAGCGCATCCAGGTCCAGGTCCTGCTGGTCGAGCACGACCGCGGTGCCCTTGGTGTCGATCCCCCGCCGGCCGGCGCGCCCGGTGATCTGCGAGTACTCCGCGGAGGTGAGCATGGCGTGCGTGTCGCCGTTGAACTTGGTGGTCTTCTCCAGGACCACGGCGCGGGCCGGCATGTGGATGCCCAGGGCGAGGGTCTCGGTGGCAAAGACGACCTTGATCAGCCCGGCCGAGAACAACTCCTCCACGATGGTGCGGAAGAGCGGGAGCATGCCCGCGTGGTGGGCGGCGATCCCGCCGACCAGACCCGCCCGGAACGCGGTGAAATCCAGCGCGTCCAGGTCGTGGTGCGGGACCGGGGCGCACGCGGCGTCGACGTGGGCGGCGATGCGACGCGATTCCTCCACCGTGGTCAGCCGCAGGCGGGCCCGCCGCATCTGCGACACCGCGCCGTCGCAGCCGGCGCGGGAGAACACGAAGTAGATGGCGGGCAGCAGACGCTCGTCGTCGAGCTTCTCGATGACGTCCTGCCGGCGCGCCCACTGGGCTCGGGGTCGGGCGGCCATCCGCTCGTCGTGGTACCCGCTCCGGCTCCGGCGGCGGTGGTCGGCCGCGGCGCGCACGGGGATCAGCTCCCCGTCCGTGTAGAGCATGTGGGCCAACGGAACCGGCCTGTGGTCGGACAGGACCACGGCGGTGTCACCGCGGATCTCGGTGATCCAGTCCCCCAGCTCGTCCGTGTTGCTGAGGGTGGCGGAGAGCCCGACCAGCCGCACGGCCGGGTCGAGGGTGAGGATGATCTCCTCCCACACCACGCCCCGGGAGCGGTCTCCCAGGTAGTGGATCTCGTCCATCACCACGCAGTCGAGGTCGTGGAGCGCCGGGGACCCGGAGTAGATCATGTTCCGGAGGACCTCGGTGGTCATCACCACGACGGGGGCCTCGGGGTCGATCGAGTGGTCACCGGTGAGGAGACCCACGTTCTCGGGTCCGAAGCGCGCCCGGAACTGCCGGAACTTCTGGTTGCTCAACGCCTTGATCGGCGTGGTGTAGAAGCATCGCCCGCCGCCCGAGAGCGCGCGGTGGGCGGCGTACTCGCCGACGAGGGTCTTGCCGGACCCGGTCGGGGCGGAGACGAGGAGGTTACGCCCCGCGTCGAGTGCGGAGAACGAGTCGAGCTGGAACGGGTCCGGGTCGAAGCCCTCGGCGGACAGGAACGACTCGAGGAGGGAGTCCGGGTGGTCCGGGTCAGATCGTGTCGTCATACGCCGCCCCACCCGAGGGAGCCTGGAGGGGCTGCGTACCTCCGAGCGGCGCGGGCGCGGGGAGCGGTCCGGTGGATCGGACGGCATCGGATCCCTCGAGGCCGTCGGCGGGTGCGATGGTCGACGCGGACTCGTCGTCCACGTCGAGCCACTCGGCGCGGTCCTTCTTCCGACGCCTGTCGTGCAGGCGGGCGAACTGGATGGACACCTCCACGAGCACGCACACCGCGACGGCCAGCGCGAGCATGGAGAACGGGTCCTGTCCCGGGGACGCCACGGCGGCAAAGACGAAGACCCCCATGACGATCCCGCGCCGCGACCTGGCCAGCACCTCGTAGCTGAGCACCCCCGCGACGTTGAGCATGGCGATCAGGAGGGGGATCTCGAAGCTCACCCCGAAGATCAGGATGAGGTGGATGAGGAACGAGAAGTACTGCGTACCGGACAATGCGGTGGTCTGGACGTTGTCGCCGATCGAGAGCAGGAACTCGAGGGCGTGGACGATCACGACGTAGGCCAGGACGGCACCGCCGACGAACAGCAGCGCGGCGAGGATCGTGAAGACGATCCCGTAGCGCTTCTCGTTCCGGTGCAGCCCGGGCGTGATGAACGCCCAGAGCTGGTAGAGCCACACCGGGCTCGCGAGGACGATCCCGGCGGTGGCGGCCACCTTGAGCCGCAGCATGAACTGCTCGAACGGCCCGGTCGCGAGCAGGCGACAGTCGTCCCCGTTGGCGCCGAGCTGCAACCGGGCGCCCGGAGGGATGTCGCAGTAGGGTCCGGTGAGGATGCTGCCGAGGGAGGGGACCCCGAGGAATCCGCTGCCGTACCACCAGAATCCGAATCCCAGGGTCAGCACGATCGCCCCCACGGCGATGAGCAGCCGGGTCCGCAACTCGTAGATGTGCTCGAGGAGCGGCATGGTGCCGTCCGGGTTGCGGGGCCGGCGCCTGCGCTTGGACAGCACCCGGCCGGCGCCGCCCTTCCGGGTGGCGCCGGCCTTCTCGGTCCCGGTCTGAGTCATCGGCGAGGCGGCCTACTGCCCCTGGGTCGACCCCGCGCCGCCGTTGTACGGGGCGGTGGGATCGGTGTGCTGCTGGGGCTGCTGGTACGGCTGCTGTGGCGCCTGCGGATAGCCCTGGGGCTGGGCCTGGGGCTGCTGCGGAGCCTGCGGCTGGACGAACTGGGCGGCGTTCGGCTGGGCCACATTCGGCTGGGCCGCATTCGGCGGGGTGACCGGCGGCAGGGCCTGGGGTGCGTCCCCGAGCGGCTTGTCGTCGTTCTGCATCTCCTTGATCTCCGACTTGAAGATGCGCATCGAGCGACCGAGACCGCGGGCGGCGTCGGGAAGCTTCTTTGAACCGAAGAGAAGCAACACCACCGCGAGGACGATGAGCCAGTGCCAGATGCTCAACGCACCCATGTCAACCTCCGTTTGTGTGACGACTCGACCATGCTAACGCAACGGGCCCGGCGGGCGTCGCACCGGTCGGGATGGGTAGGCCGATGACCTGCGCGTTCGCCCGCGACTCAGGGCTCCGGGGCGGGCTCGTCGGCCGAGTGGTAGAGCTCCAGGCCGGCGCTCGCCCGGGCTGCGATCTCCGCGGCGAGTCCGGGATCGGCGGGCGTGACCACGTCCGCGTGCCCGAGCAGGAATCTCAGCAGCCACGCCCGGTCGTGGTAGGCGATCACCACGTCGAGGTCGCCGTCCGGGCGCCGGGTGACGTCGTGGAACCCGAACTCGTCGAGGAACCACGCGGCGGAGGCGGGGACGACCGCACGCTCGAGGCTCGTGTCGCCCTCGCCGTCGTCCTGGGGTTCCGGTCCCAGCGCGCGGCGCGGGCCCACGTCCTCGACCCCGCTCATCCGGTCGGTGCGGAAGGTCCGCCACTCCCCCGCCACCCGGTCGACGCCGTGCACGTAGGAGTGGCCGTCCGCGACTGAGAGGCGGGCCGGGTCGACGATGCGGGTGGTGGAGGTGTCCGAGGTGGCCGAATGGTAGACGAAGCGCAGCGCCCGGCCGTCGTGCACCGCGGTGCGGACGACCTCGGCGTCGGAATCGGTGGTGTCCGGCGCGGTGTCGTCGCGCGCGCGGCGGTCCTCGCCCCCGACCGCGGCACGCAGGGTCCGCAGCAGGTCGCGTAGCGCCGCCTGGTCCACCACCTCGGGGTGGTCGAGGAACACGGCGAGACCGGTCTCCAGCGTCACGGCCTCGGCGGCGGTGAGCCTGACGGGACGGTCGATCCCGGCCGTGAACGTCACCTCCACCATCTCCGCGTCGTCGAGGTCCTCGGAGGAGAACGCGAGATCGATCAGGTCGCCGGGACCGTAGCCGGGCAGTCCGCAGGACCACAGCTGCCAGAGCGCACCCCGCAACTGGGTGTCCGTCATGCCGAGGTCGCGGGCCGCCTCCGTGACGGGCACCGCGCCGCGACTGTGGAAATAGGGGACCACGCTGAGCAGGGTCGCGAGCGGGACGGAACGGGCGCTCAACGGACGGCCTCCTCGGCTGCGGTGAGGATCGACACGACGCGCACGCGCAGGTCGGCGGGGCGGAGGGCCACGGCGTCCACGCCCTGGGAGGCCACGAGCGACGAGAGCTCCGCGAGCGGGGCGTTCACCTCGAGATCCGCACCGGGTCGTCCGAACCGGTCCGCCGGCGTGACGGAACGGGCCATCGCCCGGAGCTCGGCCGCGTGCCCGTCGGCCGCCCACACCGTCGCCTCGACCACCGGGTTGAGGCGCGCGATGGCGTCGTCGAGAAGCGAGAGCACCGCGGTGGTCGGCGGGACGGGGACCGTACGGTGGGCCTGACCCGCCCGGAGCTCGGACACGCGCACCAGGCGGAAGGTCCGCGGTTCCCCGCGGTCCAGGTCGTACCCCACCACGTACCAGTGGCCGAGCCGCGATCCGGTCCACCACGGCTCGACGCGCCGCCCGGTCGGCTCGGTCGCCCCGGCCGGGGTGTGGGAGAAGGTCAGGACGCGGCCCGCCGCGATCGCCTCGGCCACCACCGCGGCGGCGGAGAGCCCGGCGGGGTCCTCCACCGACACCGTCGCGCCGGCGTCGTGGACGGGGTCGATCCCCGCCGCGGTGAGCTTGGCGAGCGCCCCGTCGGCGCGGGCGGCCCGCTCCCCCTCACGCCAGACCTCGGCGGCCACGGCGAGGATCCCGGCCTGCTCGGGGGTCAGGGTGATGTCGGGCAGCTCGTACCCCTGGGCGGGGATCCGGTATCCCGCCGGGGACCCGGGCGCCAGGGAGGCGCCCTGGTCGAGCGGGATCCCGACCTCCCGGAGCTCGCGCTTGTCGCGCTCGAACATGCGCAGGTACGCCGCCTCGTTCTCGCAGTCGTCGTACCCCTGGACCATCCTCCGGATCTCGCCCGCGGACAGGAAGGCGTTGGTCGACCTCAGGCAGATCACGAGGTTGACCAGTCGTTGCGACTTCGAGGTGGACACGGGGAGGAACGCTATCGCCCGAGTCCGGCGATCAGGTCGTCGACACGCGGGTCCCCGGGCGCGAACGGGTCGGTGAGCGCGACGGTGGGCAGCGTCCCGTCCGCCACCTTGAGGTGCACCCAGTCCACGGTGAAGTCGCGCCCCGCCTCGGTGGCGGCGGAGATGAACCGGCCCCGCAGGGCCGCCCTGGTGGTCTCCGGTGCCATCCGCCGGGCCAGCTCGACCTGGGCATCGTCCACGACGCGCGAGACCAGCCCGCGGCGTTCGAGCACCGAGTGCAGTCCGCGACCCGGCCGGATGTCGTGGTAGGTCAGGTCGATCTGGGCGAGCCGGGGATGGTCCAGGTCCACCCCGGTCCGGCCCTGCACCTGGCGGATCAGGCGCAGCTTGGCGGCCCAGTCGACGTCGGCGGCGATCGACTCGTGGTCCCCCGACTCGACGGCGTCGAGCACCCGCTCCCACAGGGCGACGCACCCCTCCACGTCCGCGCGGTCGTCCCGCTCCCAGCCGCCGGCGTCGAGGTAGCGGTGGACCGCGGACAGGAACTCCCGCTGGATCTCCAGCGCACTCATGGTGCTGCCGTCGGTCATCGCGACGGGCCGGGTGCCGGTGAGGTCCCGGCTGATCTCGCGGATCGCCCGGACCGGATGGGCCACGGCCATCGGCCGCAGGGCCACGCCGGCCTCGAGCATCTCCAGGACGAGACGGGTGCTGGCCACCTTGAGCAGGGTGGTGGTCTCGATCATGTTGGAGTCGCCGACGATCACGTGCATGCGGCGGAACCGGGCGGAATCGGCGTGGGGCTCGTCGCGGGTGTTGATGAGGGGCCGCGAGCGGGTGGTGGCCGAGGAGACCCCGTCCCACATGTGCTCGGCGCGCTGGGAGAAGCAGAAGGTGGGGCCCTCGGTCGCGTCCACCCCGACACCCGCCGGGGTCCCGGGGAGGATCTTGCCCGCGCCGCAGATCACCTGCCTGCTCACGAGGAACGGCAGCAGGGTCGTGGCGACGCTCCGGACCTGGGTCGAGCGGTCGAGGAGGTAGTTCTCGTGGCAGCCGTAGGAGTTGCCGACGGAGTCGGTGTTGTTCTTGAACAGGTAGACCCCGGCGTGGATCCCCTCCGCCGCGAGCGAGCGCTCGGCCTGCCGCGCGAGGTCGTCGACGATCCGCTCCCCCGCCCGGTCGTGGGCCACGAGCTGTCGCAGGCCGTCGCACTCGGCGGTCGCGTACTCCGGGTGGGAGCCGACGTCCAGGTAGAGCCGGGATCCGTTCTCGAGGAACACGTTGGAGCTACGCCACCGCTCCACCACGGGACGGAAGAGGTAGCGGGCGATCTCGTCGGGGCCCAGGGCCCGCGCGCCCTCGCCGCCGACGCTGGTGATCCCGAATTCCGTCTCGATACCGACGATGCGACGGATCATGGCGGTCTACTGCCCGCCCTTTTGGACGTAGGACTTCACGAACTCCTCGGCGTTGGTCTCCAGGATGTCGTCGATCTCGTCGAGCAGGGAGTCCGCGGAGGAGGTCTGCGCGGCCTTGACCACCTGGCCGGCCTCGTCGTGGTCGTCGGCCGGGCCGCCGGCGTTCTTCTGGATCTGGGACATGGTGTGTGCTCCTGTCGGTGTTCTCCGCCGGCCGGGCCGTCCGGCCGGCGGCGTGGGCGCCCGCCGCGTCAGTGCGGCGAGGGCCCGTCGGGGCTGAGGTAGTCCGGGTGTGCCTCGCAGTGGGTCCGGGTACCGGTGTACGGGTCGGAGAGGTCCACGTGCCGGGGCTCGCCGCGGGAGTCGACGACGACGACGTGGTCCCACCCCGCCGTGCGGACGCGGTCGCCGAGTCGGGCGAGGAAGCGTCCCCTCGCCCAGGCCCGCGTTCTCTCCGGCGGGGTCGTGACGGCCGCCTCGACCTCCGCGTCGGTGGTGAGTCGGCGCATCGCCCCCTTTGCGACCAGACGGTTGTAGAGGCCGCGGTCCGGGTCGATGTCGTGGTACTGCACGTCGATGAGCGCGAGCCTGGCGTGATCCCAGCCCAGGTCGTCCCTGGAGCGGAACCCCTCGAGCAGGCGGAGCTTGGCGGGCCAATCGAGCCGGTCCGCGCACGCCATGGGGTTCTCCTCGAGGGCGTCGAGGATCTCCCGCCACTCGGCAAGGACCTCGGGTGCCCAGCCGGGGCGTCCGGAGCCGTCCCCGGTCACCTCCGCCACCCGACCGAGGATCTCCCGCTGCAGGCCGATCCCGGTGAGCTCCCTGCCGTCGGGCAGGGCCACGGTGGCGGCGAGCGTCGGGTCGTGGCTGATGACGTGGACCGCCTCGACGGGGTCCACCGGCACGAGGTCGGAGAAGTCCACCCCGGCCTCGATCGCGTCCAGCACCAGGCAGGTGGTGCCGATCTTGAGGTAGGTCGCCAGCTCGGACATGGTGGCGTCGCCGATGATCACGTGGAGCCGGCGCCATTTCTCGTCGGTGGCGTGGGGCTCGTCGCGGGTGTTGATGATCCCGCGCCGGAGCGTGGTCTCCAGACCCGTGAGCACCTCGATGTAGTCGGCGCGCTGGGAGATCTGGAACCCGTCCGCCTCGCCGAACTGCCCGATCCCCACGCGTCCGGCGCCGCAGAACACCTGCCGGGAGAGCAGGTGGGGGGCGAGGCTCAGGGTGAGGACGTCGAAGTCCACGTCCCGGCGCACGAGGTAGTTCTCGTGGGCCCCGTAGGAGGCGCCCTTGCCGTCGACGTTGTTCTTGTAGAGCTTGAGCTCGGCGTGTCCCTCCGTGGCCGACGACTCGCGTCCGGCGCGGTGCATGACGACCTCGCCGGCCTTGTCCCAGATCACCGCGTCGAGGGGCGAGTCGACCTCGGGCGCGGAGTATTCGGGGTGGGCGTGGTCGACGTAGAAGCGGGCGCCGTTGGTGAGCACCCGGTTGGTCACCCCGAACTCGCTCGGGTCGTACGCGCGGGCCGCACCGAGGTCGAAGCCGCGGGCGTCGCGCAGGGGCGACTCGGACGCGTAGTCCCAGCGGGTGTCGTCGGTGGCGCCGGCTCCCACACCCGGGTCGGTGTAGGCCTTGACGACCTGGGTCGAGGTGACCACCGAGCTCAGCAGGGGTTGCCCCACGGCGACGATCCCGAACTCGATCTCCGTGCCGATGATCCGCCCGGGCGCG
>DIAZ01000139.1:24255-25005 GCA_002415925.1 Dietzia sp. UBA5065
GGGTCACAGGTCCTCCTCCCGGCGCGGGACCGAGACCTCGACCACGCGTTCCCCGCGCACGCCCGACAGCCTCGCCCATTCCTGCGGGTTGGAGGTGTTGGGCAGGTCCGTGTTCTCGGCGAACTCGGCGTCCACGGCGTCGAGGAAATCGTCCGTCGTGAGCCCCTGGCCCGAACCGTGGACGATGTCCTTGATCGCAAGCTTCTTGGCGCGGTCGACGATGTTGCGCAGCATCGCACCGGAGGTGAGGTCCGCCAGGTACAGCGAGGCGCGCCGGCCGGACGCGTAGACCAGGTGGACGTAGGTCGTCGACTCGTCACGGGTGTAGAGCCGGTCGAGGATCCTGGAGATGATCTCGCGGACGTGGTCCTGGCCCGTGGTCCCGATCTCCGACGGGTCGAAGCGCAGGTCCGGGGTGATGTATTTGGCCAGGATGTCGCCGGCGGCGTCCCGGTCGGGGCGGTCGATGCGGATCTTGAGGTCGAGGCGCCCCGGGCGCAAGATCGCCGGATCGATCATGTCCTCGCGGTTGGAGGCCCCGATCACGATGACGTTGCGCAGGTCCTCGACGCCGTCGATCTCGGCCAGCAGCTGCGGGACGATCGTCGTCTCCATGTCCGAGGAGACGCCCGACCCGCGCGTGCGGAAGATCGAGTCCATCTCGTCGAAAAATACGATGACCGGGTTGCCCTCGGTCGCCTTCTCCCGCGCCCGCTCGAAGATCGCCCGGATGTGCCGCTCGGTCTCCCC
>DIAZ01000139.1:25097-34647 GCA_002415925.1 Dietzia sp. UBA5065
ACTTGTTGAGCAGCTCGGGGCCCTTGATGGAGAGGAAGTAGGAGTTGGGGTACCGGCCGTCGGTGACGTCCTCCCCCCGCGACTGCGCGGCCGCCCGCGCCAACGAGTGGGCGACCGCCTTGGCGATCAGCGTCTTGCCGCACCCGGGCGGGCCGTACAGCAGCACGCCCTTGGGCGGGGACAGGTGGAACTCCCGGTACAGGTCGTGATGGATGAACGGCAGCTCGATCGCGTCCCGGATCTGCTCGATCTGCGGGCCGAGCCCGCCGATGTCGGAGTAGTCGACCATGGGGATCTCCTCGAGGAGGAGCTCGTCGACCTCGGCCTTGGGGACGACCTCGAACGCCACGGCGGACTTGGGGTCCACCAGCACCGCGTCGCCGGGCCGGACGGGCGCGGGACGGGTGGCCGTCCGCCCGCCGCGCAGCCCCGCCGAGAGGTGGACGATGTGCTCCTCGTCATTGCCCATCACCACCCGGGCCCGCTCGCCGTCGGCCAGGACGTCCCGGAACACCGCGGTGACGCCGGTGACCGGCAGCTCGGCGGAGGCCTCGACGACGGTCATCGCCTCGTTGAGACGGACCGTGACACCGGCCGTGAGGTCGGAGGCGTCGACCCCGGGCGCGAGGGTGAGCCGCATCCGCCGACCGGCGGCCATGACCTCCGCGGTGTCCGGGTCGGTCGGGTCCTTCAGCACGACGCCGTAGGTGCTGGGCGGCGTACCGAGGCGCTCGACCTCACCCTTGAGGGTCCGGAGCTGGTCGCGGGAGTCCTTGAGGAGCTCGGCGAGGCGGACGTTGCGTGCGCCCAGGGCGTCGATCTTGATCGACTTCTCGCGGTCCGAACGGGCCCCCTCGTCCACGGCCTCCCGCAGCCGCGCGAGCTCCGCCCGGTCCAGCGTGACCCTGTCCTGGTCCCGCCCGGCCGGGGAACGTCCCTCGGTCACCGCGATCACCTGCCTTCCGACTCGCCGACGATTCACCTCGTCGTCGTCGACTCCACCCTATCGCCGGGGTGGATCACCGGGGTCGGGGGCGGGTGAGCGCGCCTCCGTGGCGGCGGTGGGTCAGTGCTTGCCCGCCCGGCGCTTGGGCTTGAGCGTGGTGACTCCCTCGGCCAGCCGGCGCGCGGTGACGAGGAAGGCGGTGTGCCCCTGGATGCGGTGCTCCGGGCGCACGGCCAGTCCCACGACGTGCCAGCCACGGTTGATGGACTCCCACGCCCGCGGCTCGGTCCAGCACTCCTGGCGCCGCAGGGTCTCCACCACGTCGGACAGCTGCGTGGTGGTGGCCACGTACACCACCAGCACCCCGCCGGGCACCAGGACGTCGCCCACCGTGGGCAGGCACTCCCACGGGGCGAGCATGTCCAGCACCACGCGGTCCACCTGGCCGCCCAGCGCCTCGACCGAGGCCTCCGACAGGTCGGCGATGCGCAGGTCCCAGTTGTCCGGGTGGTCGCCGTAGAAGGTCCGGACGTTGCGCTCGGCGTGCTCGGCGTGGTCCTCGCGGATCTCGTAGGAGATCACCCTGCCCTCGGGGCCGACGGCGCGGAGCAGGGAGCAGGTCAGGGCGCCGGAGCCGGCGCCGGCCTCCAGGACGCGGGCCCCCGGGAACATGTCGCCCTCGTGGACGATCTGCGCGGCGTCCTTGGGGTAGATGACCTGCGCGCCGCGCGGCATGGACAGGACGTAGTCGGTGAGCAGCGGGCGCAGTGCGAGGTAGTGGGACTCCTTGGTCGAGGTGACGATCGACCCCTCCGGTGTCCCGATGAGGTCGTCATGGCGGACGGCGCCGTGGTGGGTGAAGAACTCCGCGCCCTCGACCAGGACGACGGTGTACTTGCGCCCCTTGGTGTCGGTGAGCTGGACACGATCGCCCACGACGAACGGACCGGATCGCTGCACTGTGGACCTCCATGGGGGCGGCGGCCGAGTGTCCGACCGGTTGTCTACCCTGCCAGGTGTGACGGATCCTCTGGAAATCGGTGGCGTGGCCCCGCCCGCGCGCAGGCCTCTCGCGCTGTCGGCCTCACGGGCGGCGGACTTCAGGCAGTGCCCGCTGCTGTACCGGCTCAGGGCGATCGACAGGATCCCGGAGCCCAGGACGCGGGCGCAGGTGCTCGGCACCGTGGTCCACTCGGTACTGGAGGAGTTGTACGGGCTGGAGCAGCCCGAGCGGGCGCCCGAGCGGGCCGCGGGTCTGGTGCCGGCCGCCGTCGACCGCTTCTACGAGCTGGACGGAGGGACGGAGGTCGTGCCGCACGCCGCCCGGCCCGAGTTCGAGGCCGAGGTCTCGGCCCTGGTGTCTGCGCTGTACGGCGTCGAGGATCCCCGGCGGTTCTCCCCCGCCGCCTGCGAGCAGTACCTTGTGACCGCCACCTCGGCGGGGACGCCGCTCCACGGCTACCTGGACCGCGTCGACCTGGCCCCCACCGGGGAGGTGCGGGTGGTCGACTACAAGACGGGCAGGCCCCCGAACCCGCGGTACCAGGATCAGGCGATGTTCCAGATGCGGTTCTACGCCCTGATGTACCACCGGATCCACGAGGTCCTGCCCGCACAGCTCAAGCTGATCTACCTCAAGAACGGCAGCTGGCTCACCCTCAGTCCCGACCTGGCGACCCTCGTGGCCACGGAGTCGGAACTGGATGTGCTGTGGTCAGAGATCGAGCGGGCCGGACGGGCCGGGGTGTTCCCCCCGCGCACCTCGCGATTGTGCGACTGGTGTAATCACCAGGCACTGTGTCCGGCGTTCGGGGGCACCCCGCCGGAGTACCCGGGATGGCCGGGCAGCCGCGCGGTACCCGGCCGGGACACCCTGCCCGGGTCCCCGATCTCAGAGGAGGACGAACGATGACGGAGGCCTACTTCGAACCGCTGGGCACCGACGACGGCTGGGAGGTCTTCCGCGCGACCCCGCACACGGTGAGCGCCTGGGGTCCCGACCTCCAACACGGCGCCCCGCCCTCGGCGATCCTCACCCGGGCCATGGACCGGCTCGAGCGTTCGGACGGGACCCGGATCGCCCGCATCACCGTGGATCTGCTGGGGCCGGTGCCGCTCGGCGAGCTCCGCACCCGGGCGCGGGTGACGCGCCCCGGGCGGCGGATCCAGCTTCTCGAATCCGAGCTCCACGCCGGGGGCCGGGTCGTCGCCCGCGCGAGCGCCTGGCGGATGGCCATCGGCGACACCGCCGAGGTCGAGCAGACCGCGGCCGAGCGTCGGGACCTTCCTGGGGCGGACCACAACAGCGAGTTCTTCAACCGCTGGACCAGCGGATACATCGACTCCCTCGAGATTCGCGGCTCCGAGGACGGAGCCGTGTGGGCGCGCCCGACGCTCCCCCTGGTCGCGGGCGAGGAGATGACCCCCGCCGAGCGGGTCATGTCGGTGGCGGACATCGCGAACGGCGTCGGGGCGGTCCTCGAACCCGACCAGTGGCGCTTCCTCAACACCGACGTGGTGATGCACCTGCACCGGCGACCCGTCGGCGAGTGGATCGGGGTCACCGCCGAGGCCTCGATCGGCCCGGACGGCGTGGGCGCCACCGCGGGCACCCTCTACGACGAGGTGGGAGCGATCGGGCACACGCTGCAGGCGCTGCTCGTCGAGCGGGCCTGAGCCGCGCCGCGGCTCAGCCCATCCGGCAGGATCGGATGTCGGTGGCGATGATCGCCTTGGCACCCGCGGCGGCCAGCTCGTCCATGATCGCGTTGACTCTCCGCCGCGGCACCATCGACCTGACCGCCACCCACGCCGGGTCCGCCATCGGCGAGACGGTGGGCGATTCGATCCCCGGGGTGATGGCCGACACCGACTCGAGCAGTTCCTTGGGGCAGTCGTAGTCCAGCATCATGTACTGCTGGGCAAACACAACGCCCTGCAGCCGCGCCCGGATCTGAGCCATGGCCGGGGTGATCTCGGCGCCGGTCCGCGCGATCAGGACTCCCATCGAGTCGCAGAGCACGTCCCCGAACGCCTCGAGGTCGTGCACCTTGAGCGTCCGGCCCGAGCCCACGACGTCCGCGATGCAGTCGGCCACGCCGAGCTGGATGGAGATCTCCACCGCGCCGTCCAGCCGGATGACCTCCGCCTCGACCCCCCGCCGCCGCAGGTCCTTGCGGACGATGTTCGGGTAGGACGTGGCGATCCTCGATCCGGCCAGCCGGTCGGTGGTCCACCCCGCGCCGGCCGGACCGGCGTAGCGGAAGGTGGAGTGCCCGAAGCCCAGGTCGAGGAGATCGTCCACCTCGGCCATCGAGTCGGCCGCCAGGTCGCGGCCGGTGATCCCGAGTTCGAGCCGCCCGGAACCCACGTAGACCGCGATGTCCTTGGGGCGGAGGAAATAGAACTCGACGTCGTTCTCACGGTCGATCAGGGAGAGGTCCTTGCTCCCCTCCGAGCGACGGCGGTACCCCGCCTCGGAGAGCATCTCCGAGGCGGCTTCGGACAGGGCGCCCTTGTTGGGCACTGCGACGCGCAGCATGATGGCGGCTCCAGGATCGGGTGCGGGAGTGGTGGGGAGATGGGGCGGCTAGAGGTGCCGGTAGACGTCCTCGAGCCCGAGACCGCGCTTGAGCATCATGACCTGGGTCCAGTAGAGAAGCTGCGAGATCTCCTCCGCCAGCTCGTCGTCCGACTGGTACTCGGCCGCGATCCACACCTCGCCGGCCTCCTCGTTGATCTTCTTACCGAGGTGATGTACGCCCTTGTCGAAGGAGGCGACGGTGCCGGAGCCCTCCGGGCGCGCGGCGATGCGCTCGGACAGCTCGGCGAACAGAGAATCGAAGGTCTTCACGCGCCCGATTCTCCCACAGCCGCGCCCACCGGCCTCCCCGAGGTGAGGGCGACGAGCCCGGCCGAGTCCACGCCCTCGAGGCTTGGGTGGGTGTGCGCCCCCACCACGTCGGGCTGGCCGGCCGTCGACGGCACGTACAGGACCCGGCACCCCGCCGCGACGGCCGCGGTGGCCCCGGTGACCGAGTCCTCCACCGCGACGGCCGCGAACGAGTCGATCCCCAGCTCGGCGCACGCGAGCAGATATGGATCCGGCGCGGGCTTGGGGTCGGTCACCATGCAGCCGGTCACCACCACGTCGAAGCGCGACCGGTCGATGAATTCCAGGGGGACGGCGGCCACGTCCGCCGTCGTGTTGGTCACCAGGGCGACGGGGGTGCCGGCGGACGCGAGATCCTCCAGGAGGTCCTCCGCCCCCGGCCGCCACGTCATGTCGGTCCGCATGAGGTCGGTGACGCGCGAGTTGAGCCGGTGCGCGAGGCGGTCGTACTCCGCCCCGTCGATGGTGCGGCCGGTGTACTCGGAGAGGATCTCGAAGAACCCGCGGAGCGAGTTGCCCAGCGTGCGCTCGCGCGTGGACTCGTCCAGCGGGCGGCCCATGTGCTCCGCGAGCTCGTAGACGGCGATGTCCCACAGTCGCTCGGTGTCGACGAGGGTGCCGTCCATGTCGAGACAGACGGCGGCCGGGGCACGATCACGCGAATTGCTGGTCACGGCCTCTTGTCTACCCGACGCCGTGCGGCCGGGGGTGCCGCGCCCTGACCGGAGGGATCGGGCGCGGGCCGCTACGCGCAGGGATTCGCGGGGACGATGAACCTCTCGGTGTGCGTGGCCGACCCGAACGGCACGGCCGACCCCGGCGCCATCGTGGGCAGGATGGATCTGCTGACCGTGATGGTCACCGCCAGCCGGCCGGTCCCGGTGACCTGGCCTCCGATGCCCACCTCGGGGCCGGTCGACCGGACCGTCCGGGCACCCGTGGCACCGGTGTCGAGGTTGTGCCACCCCACGGTGGCGGAGTTGAACGGGAACAGGGTGGCGGAGAAGTCGAACGATCCGACGGGGTGGTCGAGGTCCCTGGCGTTGGCGCTCAGCGCCTGGTGGAAGAGGTCGTCCCCGCCCAGCGTGCAGGTGGTGAACGCTCCGAAGCGGATCGTGTGCTCGCCGCCGAGCGGGTACGGCATCCGCACATCCCAGGCGGGCGACTCGTGCCACACCTGGGCCGAGGCCGCAGGGGGCGCGGCCACGGCCACTCCCCCGGCGAGCAGCGTCGCGGCGCCGACGAGGGCGGCTGATCGACGGATGGTGGTCATGGGTGGCTCCTCGTGGGGTTTGGCCGACGGAGGACTCCGGGGCGCACGTCCCTACCGGTCTATCGCCGGGGGCTCTCCGGGTGTTAGCCGCGTCACCTCTACCTGTCGCTCCCGGTGGCCTCCCGCCACCCGTCGAAGTCGCTGAGCTTGCGTGGCGCCATCACCACGCGCGCCGAGTTGAGGATCGCGAGGACGTCGATGACCTCCTGCGCGATCGCTCCGGCGAGTGGGGTGAGGAGACCGAAGACGGCGAGGAGCATCCCGACCACCGAGGCGGCCATCCCGCCCAGCGCCGACTGCAGGGCGATCCGGCGCATGCGTGTGCCGATGTGGAGGAGGTCGTCGAGCCGTTCCAGCGAGGAATCCAGCACCACGGCGTCGGCGGCCTCGGACGTGACATCGGAGGTGGCGCCGAAGGCGACCCCGGCGGTCGCGGCGGTCATCGCCGGGGCGTCGTTGATCCCGTCGCCGAGGAACAGGGTCGGGCCCGCGGCCGTGCGTTCGCGCACGATCTCGAGCTTGCCCTCCGGACTGACGCCGCCGTACACCTCCGTGATGCCCACCCGATCCGCCAGGCGGCGGACCTCGGCCTCGCGGTCACCGGAGATGATCATCATCCGCTTGACCCCGTGCGCGTGCGGGAGGTGCGCGATGAAGTCACCGGCGGTGGCCCGCGGCTCGTCGCGGAACCGGAGGGTCGCCGCGTAGCGGGAGTCGATGAGGACTATCGATTCCAACCCCGTCTCGATCTGCGGGAGAAGTCCGGTCGCGCCGGGATCGACGTCGGCGAGCCCGCGGCGATTGGTCAACCGGAGGCTGCGGCCGCCGACCTCGCCGACCAGCCCGGCACCGGGTTTCTCGGCGACGGAGCTCAGCGGCGGGGTGTCCAGGCCCCGCTCGGTGGCCGCGTCGACGACGGCCCTCGCGAGGGGGTGGCGGGAGTAGACCTCGACCGCCGCGGCGGCGGCGAGGATGTCGTCGGGATCGTCGCCCGGTCGCGCGATGATCTCGGTCAACACCGGGCGCCCGTAGGTCAGGGTGCCGGTCTTGTCGAACATCACCGTCTCGACCCTCCCGACGTCCTCGAGCATCGCCGGGTTCCTGATGATGATGCCGCGCTTGGCGGCGAGGGAGATGGCCCCGATGATCGCGACGGGGACCCCGATGAGCAGGGGGCAAGGCGTGGCCACCACCACCACCGCGAGGAAGCGGGTGGGGTCGCCGGAGATCGCCCACCCGAGGATGCCGAGGGCCAGGGCGACCAGGGTGTACCACGCGCCCAGGCGGTCGGCGAGGCGACGCATCGGGGGGCGGTGCTCCTCGGCGTCCCGCAGTACGCCGACGATCTGCGCGTATCGCGAGTCCGCCGCGACCCGCTCGGCGCGGACGGTCAACGCGACATCGCCGTTGATGGCACCGGAGAGCACCTGGGAACCGGGTGACTTGGGGACGACGTACGGCTCGCCGGTGAGGTACGACTCGTCCATGGCGCCGTTGCCGTCCACCACCTCGCCGTCGACGGGGCACAACTCGTGCGGCAGGACCAGCAGGAGGTCGTCGACCCGGACGTCGTCGGCGCCGAGGTCGTCCACACCCTCGGACGGCGAGGAGCCGCGGAGGCGGTGGGCGACCGCCGGGCTGCGCCGGGCGAGGGCGTCGAGGACGGCCGACGCCCTCCGCGACGCCGCCGCCTCGAGCGCCTCGCCCCCGGACAGCATCAGGACGATGATCGCGGCGACCAGCCACTCGGAGAGCGCGACCGCGGTGACGATCGACACCGCGGCGAGCATGTCGGCCCCGCCGGCGCTCCTCACCGCCGAGCGGACCACCTCGATGATGAGCGGGATCCCCCCGACCACCACCACGGCGACCAGGGGGGCGCGGATCGCCCACTCCGCCGTGGCGGAGACGGCGGGGTCGGTGAGCGCGCGTGTGACGAGGTAGATCGCGATCGCCAGGATCGTGGCCATCGCCAGGACGCCCTGTCGCGAGGCCACGAACGTGCGGAGAGCCCCGTCCCGGGTGGAGGTCATGTGTCCATCATCTACGAACGACACGCCCCCTACCAGCAAGGACAGGCTGGCCTGGCCGCACCGGTCAGACGTTGAAGTACTTGGCCTCCGGGTGGTACAGCACAAACGCGTCGGTCGACTGTTCCGGGTGGAGCTGCAGCTCCTCCGACAGCTCGACGCCGATCCGCTCCGGCTTCAGCAGGTCCACCACGACCCGCCGGGACTCGAGGTCCGGGCAGGCGCCGTAGCCGAAGCTGTACCGGGCCCCCCGGTACTTGAGGTCGAAGTAGTCCTGGATCGCGTCGGGATCCTCGTCCGAGACCGCTCCCTCGGGCAGCGTCAGCTCATCGCGGACCCGCCGATGCCAGTACTCGGCCAGCGCCTCGGTGAGCTGGACCGACAGTCCGTGGACCTCGAGGTAGTCGCGGTAGTTGTCGGCCGCGAACAGCTCGTTGGCGAAGTCCGCGATCGGCCTGCCCATCGTCACCAGCTGGAACGGGAGCACGTCGACCACACCCTCGGCCTCACAGCGCGCCTTGGAGGCGATGAAGTCGGGAATGGCGAGGAAGCGCGGCCGCTGCTGGCGCGGGAACGAGATCCGATGCAACACCTCGGCGTCCGGCCGCGGCTCGGCCAGGATGCAGATGTCGTCCCCCTCGGAGTAGGCCGGGAAGTAACCGTAGACCACCGCCGAGTGGGACAGGATCCGCTCGGTGGTGAGGCGGTCGATCCACGCGCGCATGCGGGGCCGGCCCTCGGTGGCGACGAGCTCGTCGTAGTCGGGTCCGTCCCCACCGCGCGCGGCGCGCAGCCCCCACTGCCCGAAGAACAGGGCGCGCTCGTCCAGGTGGTCGGCGTAGTCGGCCACCGGGATGCCCTTGGCGATCCGGGTGCCCCAGAAGGGCGGCGTCGCCAGGGGCTGGTCCGCCGCGACGTCGGATCGCTCCGGGACCACGACGGGCGCGGCCTCGGCCGCCCGCTTGGCGGCGATCCGCTCGCTCCGGGCGCGGCGCTCGCGCCGCTCGGCGGCCTTGGCCGACGCCTCCGAGGACTCCGACATCGGCACGCCGGTCCGCTTGGACGTCATCACCTCGTCCATGAGCCGCAGCCCCTCGAACGCGTCGCGGGCGTAGAACACCTCGCCCTCGTACATCCCGGCGAGGTCCACCTCGACGTAGGCGCGGGTCAGCGCCGCGCCGCCCAGCAGTACCGGGAACTCGGAGGCGATGCCCTCCGAGTTGAGCTCGGCGAGGTTGTCCTTCATCACGACGGTCGACTTGACCAGCAACCCGGACATGCCGATCACGTCGGCCCTGTGCTCACGGGCCGCGGCGATGATGTCCGCGATCGGACGCTTGATCCCGATGTTGACCACGTCGTAGCCGTTGTTGGACAGGATGATGTCCACCAGGTTCTTGCCGATGTCG
>DIAZ01000139.1:34729-48539 GCA_002415925.1 Dietzia sp. UBA5065
ACGTCGCCCTTGACGGTGGCCAGCACGATGCGGCCCTTGCCGTCCTCGTCGCTGGCCTCCATGTGGGGCTCCAGGTGCGCGACCGCCGTCTTCATGGTCTCCGCCGACTGCAGGACGAACGGCAGCTGCATCTGGCCCGAACCGAACAGCTCCCCCACCGTCTTCATTCCGTTCAACAGGTGCGAGTTGATGATCTCCAGCGGGGGGATCTCGGCCATCGCGGCGTCGAGGTCGGCCTCGAGCCCCTTCCGCTCGCCGTCGACGATCCGGGCCGCGAGCCGATCCATGAGCGGCATGGCGGCGAGCTCGGCCGCCCGCGCGTCCTTGGCGCTGGCGGCGGACACGCCCTCGAACAGCTCCATGAACACCTGGAGCGGGTCGTACCCCTCCCTGCGACGGTCGTAGACCAGGTCGAGCGCGACCTCGCGCTGCCGGTCGTCGATCTTGCTCATGGGCAGGATCTTGGAGCTGTGTGCGATGGCGGTGTCCAGGCCCGCCTGGATGCACTCGTGGAGGAACACCGAGTTCAGCACCTGGCGCGCGGCCGGGTTGAGGCCGAACGAGATGTTGGACAGCCCGAGGGTGGTGTGGATCCTCGGGTGGGACTGGGTGAGCCGGCGGATGGCCTCGATGGTCTCGATGCCGTCCTTGCGCACCTCCTCCTGCCCGGTGGAGATCGGGAACGTGAGGCAGTCGATGATGATGTCGTCCTCCGCCACCCCCCAGTTGCCGGTGAGGTCGGCGATGATCCGCTCGGCGATCTCGACCTTGCGGTCGGCGGTCCGGGCCTGCCCCTCCTCGTCGATTGTCAGGCCCACCACGGCCGCGCCGTGGCGCGAGACCAGGCGCATGATCCGCTGGAAGCGGGACTCCGGCCCGTCGCCGTCCTCGTAGTTCACCGAGTTCACCGCGCAGCGACCGCCCAGGTGCTCCAGCCCCGCCTCGATCACCTCCGGCTCGGTGGAGTCGAGCATGATCGGCAGCGTCGAGGAGGTGGACAGGCGGCCGGCCAGTTCCCGCATGTCGCCGGAGCCGTCCCGGCCGACGTAGTCCACGCACAGGTCGATCATCTGCGCGCCGTCGCGCATCTGCTCCTTGGCGATGTCCATGCAGGTGTCCCAGTCGGCGGCGAGCATCGCCTCGCGGAACCGCTTGGACCCGTTGGCGTTGGTGCGCTCGCCGATCATGATGATCCCGGCGTCGGCCCGCAGCGGGGTGGACGTGTACAGCGACGAGACGGCGTTGACGTGCTCCACCTTCCGCTCGGCCTTCGCCCGGGCCCGCACCTCGTCCCGCAGGCGGGTGATGTGCTCGGGGGTGGTGCCGCAGCAGCCGCCCACCATGGAGAGCCCGAACTCCGAGACGAAGTCGGCGACCTGCGGGCCGAAGGCCTCGGCGCCCAGCGGGTAGACGGCCCCGTGCTCGCCCAACTCGGGCAGACCCGCGTTGGGCATCACCGACACCGGGATCCCGGCGTGCCGGGTGAGGTAGCGCAGGTGCTCGATCATCTCGGCGGGCCCGGTGGCGCAGTTCAGCCCGATCATGTCGATGCCGAGCGGCTCCAGGGCGGTCAGCGCGGCGCCGATGTCCGACCCCAGGAGCATGGTCCCGGTGGTCTCGATCGTGACGTGGCAGATGATCGGCAGCCGGCGGCCCGCGGCCGCCATCCCGTCCTGGCAGCCCATGACTGCGGCCTTGACCTGCAGCAGGTCCTGGCTGGTCTCCACCAGGTAGGCGTCGGCACCGCCGCGGGCGAGGCCCTCCGCCGCCTGCGCGTACGCGTGGCGCATCTCCTCGAACGTGGTCTGACCGAGCGAGGGCAGCTTGGTGCCCGGCCCGAGGGAGCCCAGGACCATCCGCGGCGTCCCGTCCTCGGACGGGCCCATCTCGTCGGCGACCTTCCTGGCGATCGCCGCCCCCTTCTCGGCGAGCTCACCGATCCGGTCGACGATGTCGTAGTCGCCGAGGTTGGACAGGTTGCACCCGAAGGTGTTGGTCTCCACCAGGTCCGCGCCGGCGGCGAAGTACGCGCGGTGGATCTCGCCCACCACGTCCGGGCGGGTGGCGTTGAGGATCTCGTTGCAGCCCTCGAGCCCGAGGAAGTCGGCGTCGACGTCGAGGTCGACCGCCTGCAACATCGTGCCCATCGCCCCGTCACCGATCAGTACTCGCCGACGGGCGGCATCCAACATGGGCGAATCGAAATCGACAGACATGGGCCCCAGTGTATGGGTGGCCCGGAGGGCGACGTACGTAGGCTGTACTGATGACTGTCGAATGGACTCCCGACGGGCACCTCGACCTCGAGAGCCCGGTGATGCTCGCGGCCTTCGAGGGCTGGAACGATGCGGCCGACGTGGCCACCGGGAGCATCGAGCACCTGGCCCTGACGTGGGAGGCCCGCCAGATCGCCGAGATCGGTGGCGACGAGTTCTTCGACTACCTGGACCAGCGGCCGATCGTCCGGCATTCCGGAGGGGTGTCGAGATCGGTGGAGTGGCCGCGGATCGTGGTCTCGGCGTGCAGGCCGGACGGGTTCGCCCACGACGTCCTGCTGGTCCGCGGGCCGGAGCCCGGTCTCAAGTGGCGGCGTTTCGCCTCGGAGTTCGTGGACCTGGTGGACACGCTCGGGGTGTCACAGGTGGTGCTCCTCGGGGCGTACCTGGCCGACGTGCCGCACACCCGGCCGGTACCCCTGACCGGGACGGCGTTCAACCGCCAGCGGATGACGGCGATGGGGGTCCAGGCCTCCGACTACGAGGGGCCGACGGGGATGAGCGGCGTGTTGCAGCAGCTGCTCACCGAGGCGGGCGTCCCCACGTCGAGCCTGTGGGCCGGCGTCCCGCACTACGTCGCCGCCCCGCCCAACCCTCTCGGGACCGAGGCGATGCTGTCCTGGCTGGCCGAGGACCTCGGGCTCGCCATCCCGATGGACGCGGTGCGGGTCCGGTCCCGGACCTGGGTGGACAAGGTCGATGCCGCGGCCGGGGAGGACGAGGACCTGCGGGACTACATCCAGACCCTGGAGGAGCGGGTGGACAACGAGACCGGCGTCCGTGCGGGGATCGACCCCGAGCCGGACCGGGGACGGGCGTCCGACGGGGACGCGATGCCGCTGGTCGACGGCGAGGCGATCGCCGCCGAGTTCGAACGCTTCCTGCGGGGTCGGCACGAGGACCCGGACACCGACTGACCCGTCACCCCCCGACGGAAGGGATCCCCAGCAGGGCGTCCAGCGCAGTCGCGACCGCCGGTCCCGCCGCCGGGTCGGAGTCGTCGCCGCTCAGCGTCGCCTCGGCCCAGGCGTCGATCACGGCCAGTGCCCCGGGGGTGTCCAGGTCGTCCGCGAGCCGGTCGCGGAGGGCGGAGATCGCCTGCGCCGCGTCCGCTCCGGACACCCGCGCCACGGCCTCGTTCCACCTTGCGAACCGCGCCCGGGCCTCGTCGAGCAGGTCCCGGGTCCACGACCTGTCCGTGCGGTAGTGGCCGGCGGCCAGCCCGAGGCGGATGAGCGCGGGGTCCACCCCCTGCTCGCGGAGCGTCTGCACGCGCACGAGGTTGCCGAGGGACTTGCTCATCTTGACGCCGTCGAGGCCGATCATGGCGGCGTGCACGTAGAAGCGGGCGAAGGGCCGCTCCCCCGTCGCCGCCTCGGCGTGCGCGGCGGAGAACTCGTGATGGGGGAAGGCGAGGTCGCTGCCGCCGCCCTGGATGTCGAACTCCATCCCCAGGCGGTTCCGGGCGATCGCCGAGCACTCGATGTGCCACCCGGGCCGGCCCGCCCCCCAGGGCGAGGGCCACGACGGTTCGCCGGGCCGTTCCACGCGCCACAGGAGGGCGTCCAGCGGGTGTTCCTTGCCCGGTCGGTCCGGGTCGCCACCGCGCTCGGCAAAGGCGAGCGCCATCTCGTCGCGGTCGTATCCCGACTCGTACCCGAAGTCCTCGGTGGCGCGGTGCCGGTAGTAGACGTCGGAGAACCCGTCGACGGCGGGGTCGATGCGGTAGGCGTGCCCGCGGTCGAGCAGCTCGGTGACCATCTCGACCACCTCGTCGACGGTCTCGGTCGCCGCCACGTACTGCCGTGGGGGCAGGACGCGCAGCGACTCCATGTCCGTGCGGAACCGGTCCGTCTCGCGGTCCCCGAGCTCCCGCCAGTCCACGCCGTCGCGCTCCGCCCGTTCGAACAGCGGGTCGTCCACGTCGGTGGTGTTCTGGACGTAGTGGACCTCGTGGCCGGAATCGAGGAGGAGGCGGTTCACCAGGTCGAAGGTCAGGTAGGTGGCCGCGTGACCGAGGTGGGTGGTGTCGTAGGGCGTGATGCCGCAGACGTACATCGTCGCCACGGGGCCGGGGGCGACCTCACGGATCTCGCCGCTCGCGGTGTCGAACAACCTCAGGGGGGCGCCGTCGCCGGGGACGGTGGGGACGGCAGGGGAAGACCACGAGTGCATGCGGCCGAGTCTAGAGACCGGGCTCGGTCAGAAGAGCGGCCAGGGTAACGGATAGCCCGGTCCGGGGACGGGGAACACCCCGCCGTCGACGAGGGCGGCGACCCGGGCGCCGAGGGCGGCGATCTCGGCGGCGGAGAGCAGGTCGGACAGGGTCCGACCGAGCGGGTCCGCCCCGGCGAGCCCGTCACTCAGCCGCTGCAGACCGGCGAGGTCGTCCGGGGGTAGCGGCTGTCCCGCCCACCCCCAGAGGACGGTGCGGAGCTTGGGCTCCGTGTGGAAGCACAGGCCGTGATCGATCGCCCAGAACACCCCCGCGGCATCGACCAGGACGTGGCCGCCCTTGCGGTCGGCGTTGTTGACGACCGTGTCGAACAGGGCGATGCGGCGGAGTCGGTCGTCCAGGGCGTGGGCCACCACCACGTCCTCCCCACGTGACCCCTCGCCCCGGAGGACGGCGACGCGGCCGGCGGGGAGGTCGCCCACCGGGTGGACGTCCACCGGGTCGTGGCCGGAGGTTCCACGGTCGGCCTCGTCGATCCATCGTTGCGCCATCCCGGGACCCCCGGGGCCGTGCGCCAGGACGGTCTCGGGCACCAGGTCCCAGCCGAGGGCGACGGACACCGCGTACGCGGCGATCTCGCGGGAGGCCAGGCTCCCGTGGGGGAAGTCCACGAGGGGTCGCTCCCCCGCCGAGGGCTTGTAGACCCAGTGCGCGCCCTCGGAGTCGACGCAGCGGTAGACCTTGTTGCTCCCGGACGGGATCCGGTGCAGGACGGTGAGTTCCGGGCCGGCCGGGCGGTCCGTCACGGGTCGATGAGGCCGGCGAGCGCGTCACCGGAGCGAGGGAGGTAGCCGTTGAGGCGGACGCACAGGTGGCCGGTGGTGTCGATCGGCTCGCCGCACAGCGGGCAGGGGGCGCGACCGGCGGAGACGACCTTCTCGCTGCGGAGGACGAACTGGCGCGCGCGGCTCGGGGAGAGGAACACCCGGAGCGCATCGGGGGCGTCGTCCGAGTCCGAGAGGACCACGGACTCGTCGGTCGCCGCCGGATCGACCGCCAGCAGTTCCACCACGATCTGGTTCTTCTCCCCGTCCCAGCCCAGGCCCATCGTGCCCACCTGGAACTCCGCGTCGACCGGCATCTCGAGCGGCGCGAGGTCGTCCACGACGTCGGCGGCCGGGGGGACGGGGACGTCGGATTTGGCGGCTATCTCGTCGAGCAGGTCGCCCATGCGCTCGGAGAGGATCTGGGCCTGTTGCTTCTCGCAGCGAACGGACACGGTGCGGCCGCCCCCCGTGGCCTGGACGAAGAACACCCGCTCGCCGGGCGAGCCGACCGTGCCCACCACGAACCGGGTCGGATCGCGGAACTCGTGGACTTCCCTGCTCATGCCGGTCGTCTCCCTGGTGTGGTTCTCGGTGCTGCCGCGCGCGGCAGCGGGTGCGGGGTGGTGCGGATCATCAGGGTACGTTCCCGCCCGGCACCGCGTCCGAGCTGGCGTGGCCGGCCGTGGCGTGGCCCACGTGCCCGGCCGGCTCGCCCCGCAGGCTGGTCAGGTCTCCCCCGGTGTCGTTGACCCGGAGCACGAACGGCCGGTGCGGCGTGTAGCGGACCACCGACACCGAGGCCGGTTCCACCACGATCCGCTGGAAGTGATCCAGGTGCATCCCGTAGGCGTCGGCGATCACGGCCTTGATCACGTCCCCGTGGCTGCACGCCACCCAGAGCACGTCCCGCCCCGCCTCGTCGGCAAGGCGGCGGTCGTGCACGCGGATCGAGTTCACCGCGCGGGTCGCCATGTCGGCCAGGGCCTCACCGCCCGGGAAGACCGCCGACGAGGGATGTTGCTGCACCACCGACCACAGGGTCTCCGAGGCCAGTTCCGAGAGCGTCCGGCCGGTCCACGTCCCGTAGTCCACCTCGACCAGCCCCTCGTCGATCACCGGTTCCACGCCGAGCGCCGAGGCCAGGGGCTCGACGGTCTCCCGGCACCGCATGAGGGGAGAGCGGACCACGGCCTCCACCGGCAAGCCGGCGAGCCTCCGGCCGAGGTCCCGGGCCTGCGTCCGCCCGGTGTCGTCGAGTCCGACCCCGGAGGTCCGGCCGGCCAGGGTGAGCGCGGTGTTGGCGGTGGAGCGGCCGTGGCGGAGCAGGATGACGGTCATGGCAGCAGGCTACCGACGCGACACCCGCCCGTGACGGGTCAGGCGCCGGGGATCAGGTGGCGGGGATCGTGCCGGTCGCGAGCAGCCCCATGACGAGCAGGCCCAGCAGGATCCGGTATCCGGCGAACCAGGCCAGGGAGTGGTTCTGGACGAAGCGCAGGAGCCAGGCGATGGCCGCGTATCCCAGGACGAACGCGATGGCCGATCCGACGAGCAGTTGCAGTCCACTCGCGGACTGCCCCTGCGCGGGGTCGAAGGCGTCGGGGAGGCTGAACAGGCCCGAGGCGAGGACGGCCGGGATGGCCAGCAGGAAGGAGAACCGGGCGGCGGCCTCGCGGGACATGCCCAGGAACAGGCCCGCGGAGATGGTGCCGCCCGAGCGGCTCACGCCGGGGATGAGGGCCAGGCACTGGGCCAGGCCCATGACGATCGCGTCCCTCATCGACAGACCCTCGAGCGACCGTCCGTCCACGGGACGGTCCTGCCTGCCGAGCTTCTCCGCGAGGAGGAAGACGAACGAGAAGGCGATGAGGACGATCGCCGTGATCCACAGGTTGCGCGCGGCGTCGCGGATGACGTCCTTGCCCACGAACCCGATCACGGCGATCGGCACGGATCCGACGATGACGTACCAGCCGAGCCGGTAGTCGGGGTCCGCGCGACGCCCGGCGTCCACCACCCCGCGGAACCACGCCACGAGGATGCGCACGATGTCCTTGAAGAAGAACACCAGCACCGCGGCCTCCGTGCCGAGCTGGACCACGGCCGTGAAGGAGGCGCCGGCGTCCTCGCCGAAGAACCAGGTGGAGAAGATCCGCAGGTGCCCCGAGGAGGAGACGGGCAGGAATTCGGTCAGCCCCTGGAGGACGGACAGCACGACGACCTGGAGCCAGGACATCCCGTCCGCCGTGGGTGCTGCGAGGGCCGTTGTGATCACGGGCGCTGCCTTCTCTCGGGGGATCGTCGGGGCGTTCGCCGGTGCGTCATCGCACCGCCGTGAGGGTAGTCGCCCCGCCCTGTGCAGGGGCCTGGGACCCGCGTGGTGGACAATGGACCGAAGTCGAGAGGAACACCGTGCCCCTTCGTGTCCACCGCCGTACCGCCCTGCCCGCCGCGCTCCTCGCGCTCGCGGTGGGTCTGACGGGCTGCTCCGCGACGTCCCAGCTGGAGGAGTTCAACCAGGTCCAGCAGGGCGACGCACGGCCTGCGGAGTCACCCCAGGTCGCCAACCCGGTCGAGGGCGAGGTGGTTCCCGCCCTGGGAACCGTCCTCGCGCTGGTCGCGATCGGTGACCTGGTCGCCGCGCAGGTGGACGATCCGCCCGGGTTGGAGATCGGGCGGGTGGACGGGACCAGGTGGATCCCCGAGACGACGGTGGACCTGCCCGCGGGAGCGGGGCTGGCCTCGCCCGGCCACGACGGCACGGTGCTGGTCCCCTATGGGGACGGCGTCGTGGTGGTCACGCCCGCCGGCGACGCCCGGACCATCTCGGGACTGGGCCCCGTCACCGCGGCGGCCGTGACCGCCGACGGGCGGATCCTCACCGGTGACCCCGACGGGGACGTGGTGGTCCGCGACGCCGAGGGGGTCGAACAGAACCGCGTGACCGGACTGAACTCCGTGGACCGGATCAGCGTCGCCCGCGACGGATCGGTCACCGCGCTGAGCCGGCCCGACACCATCATCGCGAGCATCGACCCGGGCGAGACCGGCGCGGGCCCGCTCCTCCGGGCGGGAAAGGGGGCGGGGATGCTCGCCGCGTTCGGGGAGGGGACCGTGGTCGCCAGCGACACGGTCGGCGGGACCCTCCTCGTGTACTCGACCTCGCCGATCCGGTTGCACCAGCAGTTCCCCGTGGCCGCGGCGCCCTGGGCGGTGGCGGGGGACGACGCGGGCGGTCTCGTCTGGGTCACGTCCACCGGGACGAACACCGTCCAGGCGTACGATCTCGGCGACGGCATCGGGGTTCGGCGCGCCGACATCGCGACCGTCCGGCAGCCTGATTCGCTGGTGGTCACGGAGTCCGGCACCGTGGTCGTCGGATCCTCCGACGGGGAGGGGCTGCACCTGATCCGCCCCACGCTCTCCGCGCCGCCGAGCTGATCGAAGGACCACCTACGTCCCCCCGAGGAGGACCGTGTACTCGCTGATCAAGAGCGTGCTGTTCCGCTTTCCCGCAGAGCGGATACACCATCTGGCGTTCGGGATGCTCAAGCTGCTGACCCTGGTGCCGCCCCTGGGCGCCCTGGTGCGACGGATCCTCGGCGTCCGGGACCCGATCCTGGCGCAGGACGTCCTCGGTCGCCGCTTCCCCGGTCCGCTGGGTCTCGCCGCCGGGTTCGACAAGAACGCCGCCGCCGTGGACTCGTGGGGGGCGATCGGATTCGGGTTCAGCGAGGTCGGCACGGTCACCGCCTCTCCGCAACCCGGCAACCCGACGCCCCGGCTGTTCCGGCTGGTGGAGGACAGGGCGATCCTCAACCGGATGGGGTTCAACAACCACGGTGCCGGGAACGCGGCCAACAACCTCCGCCGGCGCCGCAGCAGCGACCCGGTGGGGATCAACATCGGCAAGACCAAGGTGGTCCCAGCCGAGGACGCGGTGCGGGACTACGTGGCGTCGGCGACCATGCTCACCGGCCTCGCCGACTACATGGTGGTCAACGTGAGCTCGCCCAACACGCCCGGCCTCCGCGATCTCCAGGCCGTCGAGTCGTTGCGACCGATCCTCGCCGCCGTCCGGGACGTGGCGACCATCCCGGTGCTGGTCAAGATCGCTCCGGACCTGGACGACGCGGACGTCGACGCGGTCACCGACCTCGTCCTGGAACTCGGTCTGGCCGGCATCGTGGCCACCAACACGACCATCTCGCGCGACGGCCTGAGGACGCCGGCGGAGCAGGTCCAGGCCCTGGGCGCGGGCGGGATCTCCGGGGCGCCCGTCGCCGCCCGGTCCCGCGAGGTGCTCGCCCGGATCCACGAACGGGCGGGTGACCGGATGGTCATCGTCTCCGTCGGCGGCGTCGAGACCGCGGAGGACGTGTGGGACCGCATCACCCACGGCGCCCACCTGGTCCAGACCTACACCGGGTTCATCTTCACCGGCCCCGACCTCATCCGGGACGCCAACAGGCTCGTCGCGCGGCGCCTCCGCCAGGGCGGGTTCGGATCCCTGGCGGAGGCCGTCGGCTCCGCGGTGAGGTAGGGCTGCGCTGAGGTGGGGCCGCGCCGGGGCGGGGTCCTACTGCTCGTAGATCGCGGTCGTGGTGCCCCGGGCCAGGCCCTGCCCGAAGAGGACGAAGCCGACGTAGGCGCACGAGGCGTCGTCACCGAGGTCGATCCGGTCGCCCACCGCGTGGACGGCGAGGATGTAGCGATGCGGGCCGTGACCCGCCGGCGGCGCCGCGCCCACGAAGCCCCTGAACCCGGCGTCGTTGCGGACCACCACGGCGCCCTCGGGCAGCCCGGAGGTGTCGCCCCCCGTGCACGCGCCCTCCGGCAGCGAGGTGACGTCGGCCGGGATGTTGGCCACCGACCAGTGCCAGAACCCCGACGCCGTGGGGGCGTCGGGGTCGAAGACGGTCACCACGTAGGTCTCGGTCCCCTCCGGGCCCGGGGTCCAGCTCACCTGCGGGGACCTGTCCAGCCCGCCGTCGACGCCCATCGTGCCACCGAGCTGGGCGGCGGACAGGGTGGCGCCCTCGGTGAACGACTCGCTGGTCACCCGGAGCGCGGGCAGCTCCGGAAGGGCGGCGTAGGGGTCGGGCACTCGGAACTGCGTCATGGTTGTCCTCCTGGTTCGGACGGTGTGGAGGGCCTCCTCCAGCCGGTCACGTCTCTGTCTACCAGCGATGACCGGCCGGCGTGCGGCGCGGCAGGGGGCCGATTTGTCCCACCGATCGGGCATCGGCTAATGTCATTCCTCGCACGACCAAGCCGGGAACCAGCCGGTGCCGGTCAGCAGGTGTGCACGCGCGAGTGGCGGAATGGCAGACGCGCTAGCTTGAGGTGCTAGTGTCCTATTAACGGACGTGGGGGTTCAAGTCCCCCCTCGCGCACACTGTGTCGAGACAGTAGAAGTGGCCCCGGATCCGTGAGGATCCGGGGCCCACTTGTTTTTCCGTCGGGCTGATCGGCAGCAGGAGAAGTGCGGTGACATCGGACCCCGTGATCGACGTCGAGGGACTGACGAAGTCCTTCGGGAGGTTCCGCGCGCTCAACGGGATCGACCTCCGGGTCGAGGCCGGTCACGTCCACGGGTTCCTCGGACCCAACGGGTCCGGCAAGTCGACGACCATCCGGGTCCTCCTGGGCCTCCTGCGGGCCGACGGCGGCACGGCCCGGGTCCTCGGCGGAGATCCCTGGCGGGACATCGTTGACCTGCACCGTCGACTCGCGTATGTGCCCGGCGACGTCAGTCTGTGGCCGGGCATGAGCGGTGGTGAGGCGATCGACCTGCTGGGTTCACTCCGTGGCGGCCTGGACGAGCAGCGGCGCCGGGAGCTGGTCGAGCGGTTCGATCTGGATCCGACCAAGCGCGGGCGCCAGTACTCCAAGGGCAACCGACAGAAGGTGGCCATCGTCGCGGCTCTGGCGTCGGATGTGGAGTTGCTGATCCTTGACGAGCCCACGAGCGGACTCGACCCGCTCATGGAGAACGTCTTCCAGGAGGTGATCCGGGAGAGCAAGGCCCGCGGCACGGCGGTGCTGCTCTCGAGCCACATCCTGGCCGAGGCGGAGACCCTGGCGGACCGGATCTCGATCATCCGCGACGGCAGGATCGCCCGGACGGGGACCCTGACCGAGCTTCGGGGCGACGCCCGCACCTCGATACACGCCACCCTCCAGAGAATCCCCGCACCACACGAGCTCGCCGCCCTGCACGACGTCCGGGTGGACGGAGATCGACTCTCCGCCACCGCCGACGCGGACCGGATCGGCGACGCGATGACGCTGCTGGCCCCCTACGGCCTGTCCTCGCTCGTCGTCGAACCCCCGTCGCTCCAGTCGCTCTTCCAGGAGCTCTACGACTCGGACTCCGGCGCCGACGCGGTGACCCCGTGACCGCCACGCTCACCGGCACCGGACCACTGCTGCGGGCCTCGCTCCGGCATGACGGGGTCCGCTTCGCGCCGTGGATCGCCATCGCCACCGCCCTGTCCGCGTCGTCGGTCCTGGGCTACCCGTGGCTCTTCCCCGATCCGCAGGAGAGGGCGGCACTCGCCGTGGCGGTGGGCGCGAACCCGGCCCTCGGGATCATCTTCGGCCCCGCCTTCGACCTGGCCACGGTCGACGGGTTCAACGCCTGGCGCTCACTCGCACTCGCCGGGTTCTTCACCGCACTCGGGTCGATCCTCACCGTCATCCGCGCCACCCGCGGTCAGGAGGACTCCGGGCAGGCCGAACTCCTGGCCTCGGGGGTCCTCGGTCGTGGGAGCCGACTTCTCTCCGGTGTCGGCCTGGCGCTGATCGGCTCCCTCGCGGTGGGCGTGGTCGCCGGGGTCGTCACAGGACTGTGCGGCGGCGGCTGGCAGTCCTCGATGCTGTTGGGAGCGACCTTCACCGGGTCGGGCTGGATGTTCGCCGGCGTCGCGGCGGTCACCGCGCAACTCGGCGCCGACTCCCGGACGGCGGGATCGCTCGCGGTGGGGACGCTGGGGATCCTCTACCTCCTGCGAGGTATCGCGTACTCCCTGGACGCCCCCGCGTGGACCGTCCGGGTCAACCCGCTGGGATGGATGACGGAGACCCGGCCCGCGACCGCCGACCAGTGGTGGCCGCTCCTCTACGCCGCCACGTTCACCGCCCTCTGCCTGGCCGTGGCCTCCGCCCTCCACGCACGACGCGACTTCGGGCAGGCCGTCATCGCGCCGCGACCGGGACCGTATCGCGGACGACTCCGTACTCCGTGGCGTCTGGTGGTGCGCCTCAACCGCGGCGCGGTCCTGGCCTGGACCGCCGCGTTCGCCGTCCTCGGGATGGTGTTCGGGTACTTCACCACCTCGATCCAGGACGTCCTGGCAAAGGACTCCGCGGTCGCCGCGATCCTCGCCGCAGGGGCCACCACCCCCGAGGACCTGACCTCGGCGTTCATCGTGACGATCCTCGGACTGGTGGGGATCATCGCCGCGATCTCGGGGGTCCAGATCATGCTCAGGGTCCGGACCGAGGAGATGGAGGACCGGGTCGAACCACTCCTGGCGGGCGCGCTCCACCGCACCCGGTACTACGGGGCCAACGTGGGCTTGGCGTTGACGGTCCCCGCCGTCCACGTCCTGCTCGCCGGCACGGTGATCGCGATAGTCGCCGCCGGTGCCGGAATCGGCGTGTCCCTCTGGACCACGGTCCTCCAGGCCGCGGCGACCGTCCCCGCCGTGTGGACGGTGGTCGCGGTGGCGGTCGCCGTCGTGGGTGCGCGCCCGCGGGTGGGCCCCGCCGCGTGGATCGGTGTGCTCTCATCCTTCGCCCTGACTCTGCTCGGGCCGACCTTCAGGCTCCCCGACGCCGCGCTCGCGGCCAGCCCGTTCTGGCACGTGCCCGTCGTCTCCCGTGACGGGGACGGCCCGGGTGGGCTGCTGGGGATCAGCCTCGTCACGATCCTGCTGCTCGTGGTGGGATTCGTGGGGTTCCGCCGCCGTGACCTGGCCACCACATGAGCACGGGCCACCGGGAGTCGAGCCCACGGAGGTTGCCGTGCCGATGAACTCACCGGCGGACCTGCTCGGACGGATGCTCGGGGCGGCCGCCCGCGCCGCCGACCGGGGCCTCGACCACCTGGGCCTGACTCCCCCACCGCTCGACCTGCCGCCGGAGGTCCGCGAGGATCTGCGCGACCTCTTCGGCCACACGATCGACCCGACGGCGGTGATGATCCGCCGCGGGCACGTCCCGGGCGTGCCCCACCCGCGGGCGTTCGCGTTGCCCGGTCTGATCTACCTGGGCGCCGATCCCGGCGTGGTGGGCACGGCGGCGGGCACGGCAGTAGCAGGCACGGCAGTAGCAGGCACGGCAGCGGCGGGTTCCGATCGGCCGCGGGCCACCCCGACCCTGGTGCACGAGCTGGTCCACGTCTGGCAGGGCCGGGTCGTGGGTCCGCGCTACGTGGTGATCGCGCTCGTCGAGCAGGTCAGGCACGGCCGCCGCGCCTACGACTGGCGCGCGGTGCTCGACCGTGCCTCGACAGACCGTGCCTC
>DIAZ01000139.1:48739-55190 GCA_002415925.1 Dietzia sp. UBA5065
GCCCTCGGGAGGCGGGACGGACAGGCGCGCGCGATGGAGGAGGCGCTCACCGGGCTCCGTGCCGGCCGGGCACCCACCCTCCGGGGGCGAGCGGTTTAGGGACCGGCCACGTCGTCGTCGTACCGTGTCCTGGTGACAGGCATCGATCCGGACGACCTCGAGACCCTCCAGCGCATCCTCGACCAGGCGGCGGCGCTCGGCGAGGATCACCCCGACTCGATCCGGGTGCAGCGGTCGGTGGGCCACATGTTCAAGCTGCTCAAGAAGTCCCGCCGCGCCGAGGTGCGCCGTGCCCGCCAGGACGCGGACAAGGCGGTCATCGAGGCCACCGCGACCGGGTCGCCCACCCGCATCGACGACGAGACCGCCGGCATCCGGCTGGTCTCCACCACCCCGGGTGCCGTCGCCGGTCACCTCCAGCGGGCCATGGCGTGCTACGTCTGCAAGCAGCGCTTCACCCAGGTCGACGCCTTCTACCACCAGCTGTGCCCGGACTGCGCGCAGGCCAACCGCGCCCGCCGCGACCCGGACATGGACCTGACCGGTCGGCGCGCCCTGCTCACCGGCGGACGGGCCAAGATCGGCATGTACATCGCGCTCATGCTGCTGCGGGCCGGCGCCGACGTCACCATCACCACGCGCTTCCCGCGCGACGCCGCCCGCCGCTTCGCCTCGATGCCCGACCACTCCGATTGGGTCCACCGGGTGCACGTGATCGGCGTGGACCTGCGCGACCCCGCCCAGGTGGTGGCGCTGGCCGACGAGGTGGCCGCCGCCGGGCCGCTGGACATCCTCATCAACAACGCCGCCCAGACGGTGCGCCGCTCCCCGGGCTCCTACTCGGGGCTGGTCGACGGCGAATCCGCACCCCTCACCGGCAGCGCCGCCGGCATCTCGATGATCACCATGGGCCGCACCTCCGAGCTCCATCCGGCCGCGCTCATGGGCGGGGAGTCCGCGCTGATCGGCAGCGAGGAGGCGGAGCGGGAGGCCCACCACATCGCCTCGCTCGCCCTGCAGGCCGGCTCGTCGTCGTTGGAACGGATGGCCGCCGGCACCGCGATCGACGCCGGAGGGCTGCTGCCGGACGTGGTGGACCACAACAGCTGGGTGGCCACGGTCGAGCAGGTCGAGCCCATGGAGATGCTCGAGGTGCAGCTGTGCAACTCGGTCGCCCCGTTCATCCTGGTCTCGCGCCTGCGGCCGGCGCTCGCGGCCTCGCGGGCCCGGCGCAAGTACGTCGTCAACGTCTCTGCCATGGAGGGCCAGTTCTCGCGCCGCTACAAGGGCGCCGGGCATCCCCACACCAACATGGCCAAGGCCGGGCTCAACATGCTCACCCGCACCTCCGCTGAGGAGATGTTCACCGAGCACGGGATCCTCATGACCGCCGTGGACACCGGATGGATCACCGACGAGCGCCCGCACACCACCAAGGTGCGCCTGCACGAGGAGGGCTTCCACGCCCCGCTCGACCTGGTGGACGGCGCCGCCCGCGTGGTGGATCCGATCGTCCGCGGCGAGGCCGGCGAGGACCTCTACGGCTGCTTCCTCAAGGACTTCCAGCCCAGCCCGTGGTGAACTCCCGGGTTCCGGTCCTCCTCGACCGCGACCCGGGCATCGACGACGCCCGACTCCGGGTGGGTGTGCTGCGCCTCCGGCTTGCGATGCGTGTCGGGTCCGATCCGGCAGCACATCCGGGTCGATCGCGTGCAGAGGGGCAGCGCAGGTCGGAGGGGCAGCGCGGGTCGGAGAGGCAGCGCGGGTCAGAGGGGCAGCGCGGGTCGGAGAGGCAGCGCGGGTCGGAGGGGCGGCGCGTGCCGGATCGCGGGTGATCGAGGGGCAGAATGAGAACCGGTGTTAGGCTCTCCCGGATGTTCGGGCTGCCACTGACGTGGTGCCCGGGCTCGCGCCATCGTCCCACCTCACCGCCCCGGGAGTGCCCATGAGGTCTGTCGCCTCTGCCCTGATCGTCGTCGCGGGCGGAGCGATCGTGTCCGTCGTGGCCGCCCGGCGCGCGGCGGAGACCGGTGGGGCCCCGTCGACCATCACGGACTCGGTGCAGAGGACCGTCGCCGCGGTGCGCGAGAGGGTTCGCCGTGCGACCGGGGGCTCGATCGACCCGGTGTCGGAGGGTGGTCCGCGCGCGGGGCAGGCGTCCGGGCAGTCGGCGGGGGCCGGCAGCGCGGATCGGCGTCCGGCGGGGGCCACGGGCTTCGTGCCCGCGCTCGAGGGGATCCGCGGACTCGCGGCGGTCGGGGTCCTGACCACGCACGTCGCGTTTGTCACCCGATCGTCCACGGGGTCGCCGATCAAGCGGATCTTCGGCCGTCTCGACCTGGCCGTCGCCGTGTTCTTCGCCAAATCGGGATTCCTGCTGTGGCGGGCACACGCCAGGCATGCGCGTGCGGACCAACCGGGCACGGCCCGTCCGACGCGGGAGTACCTGCGTTCGCGGCTCGTCCGGATCATGCCGGCGTACATCGTGCTGGTCGCCGCCGCGATGCTGCTGCTGCCCCAGAACCATGTCAACGGCCCGTCCTCGTGGATCGCCAACCTCACCCTCACGCAGATCTACACCTCCAATTTCCTCGTGGCGGGTCTGACCCACGCGTGGTCGCTGGCGGTGGAGATGGCCTTCTACCTGGCGTTCCCGATCCTGTGGACGGCCATGAAGGACCTACGTGGAGACTCGGCGCGCTGGAGGATCCCCGTCATCGGTGCCTTCGGCGCGTCCGGTCTGCTGTTCCCCGTAATCCCGTGGAGCACCCTCGGAATCCTGCCGTCCGGGGTCAACGTGCAGATCCTCCCGCCGTCCTTCGCCGCGTGGTTCGCAGCCGGCATGCTGCTCGCCGAACTCGCCGCCGCCCCGCCCGGGGTGCTCGTGGCCATGTGCCGGGGCCACCTGGCCAGGTGGGGCTGGTGGGCGGCCGGCGGGGCGGCCTTCGTCGCCACCACCGTTCCCGGTTGGTTCTCGGAGGGGTTCGTCCACCCGGGACCCGCCGAGTTCGCGGCCCGGAGCGGACTGGCCGGGACGATGGCCTTCCTGGTCCTGGCGCCCGTCATCCTGGCCCCGGCCGGGACGCGGTTCCCGGTGCTGGAGTCCGAGCCGCTCCAGAAGCTCGGCACGTGGTCCTACGGCATGTTCCTGTGGCACCAACTGGTGCTCCTCGCGGCCTTCCCGCTCACGCGGACCCCGCTGTGGGCTCAGCGCATGGGTGTGATCTGGCCCGTCACCGTCGCTGGGTCGCTGGCGGCCGCGGCGGTCAGCCACACCGTGATCGAGGAGCCCGCCCGGAAGGCGCTCGAGCGCCGCTGAGCCACCTTGACCTCATTGACCAGGTGAGCCTAACCTTAGTTGGTCGCGCCCGCGACGCCCGAGGAAGGACGCCCGAATGACCACCATCCCGCTCCCCCAACACGACCGCGACGCGGAGTCGGTCGCCGGCCACTGGCTCCTGGCACGCGTGGGCAAGAAGGTCCTGCGTCCCGGAGGCCGAGAGCTGTCCGAGTGGCTGGTCTCGGCCACGAGCGTCGCAGGTCGGCGCGTGGTGGAGTTCGCCCCCGGGCTCGGCCTCACCGCCACGCTCCTGCTCGACTCCGGCCCCGCCTCCTACACCGGCGTGGATTCCGACCCCGAGGCGGTCGAAGTCACCCGAGACGCCATCGGCGGCCGCGGCGACCTCGTGGTGGCCACCGCGCAGGAGACCGGACTGGAGACCGGCGCCGCGGACATCGTGGTGGGCGAGGCGATGCTCACCATGCAGGGAGATGCGGCCAAGCAGCAGATCGTGGCCGAGGCCGGCCGGGTCCTGGAACCCGGTGGACACTACCTGGTGCACGAGCTGTGCCTGGTGCCCGACGACCTGGACGACGAGATCAAGACGAGCATCCGCAAGGACCTCGCCCGGTCGATCCGCGTCAACGCCCGCCCGCTCACCGTGGCCGAGTGGACCCGTCTGTTCGACGGGGCAGGCTTCGAGGTCGAGCGCACCGAGCTCCGGCCCATGGCGCTGCTGCAGCCCAGGCGGATGCTGGAGGACGAGGGGCTGGTCGGCATGGCGCGGATCGTCCGCAATCTCATCCGGGATGCCGATGCGCGTCGTCGGGTCCTGGCGATGCGGAAGACCTTCACGACCCACGACCGTCACATGAGCGCGGTCGGGTTCGTCCTGCGCAAGCGTTGACCGCACCGAGGGCCCGGCTCATGCCGCGGGGCACTCGGGAAGTGAGCCCGGGGCGCGCGCTAGGAGTCGAAGGCGTCGATGATCGCCTGGGCCGCGAGGGCCGCCGTGAGGGTGCCCTCGCGGACCCGTTGCTCCACCTCCGGCGCGACGCGGCGGACGTCGGGGTCGGCGGCGAGGCGCGCCATGAGCGTGTCGTGCACCATCGAGCGGGTCCACTCGACCTGCTGGCGGGCCCGGCGGGCCTCGACCTCCCCGATCGCGGCCATGGTGTCCTGATGCGAACGGACGGCGGTCCAGAAGTCGTCCAGGCCCTCGCCCTCGAGCCCCGAGATGGTGAGGACGGGGACCTTCCACGTGGCGTCGGTCGGCCGGACCAGTCGCAGCGCCGCCGCGAGTTCACGGGCGGCGCGCCTGGCGTCCTTGACGTGGGGGCCGTCGGCCTTGTTGACCGCCACCACGTCCGCCAGCTCCAGCACGCCCTTCTTGATGCCCTGGAGCTGGTCCCCGGTGCGGGCCAGGGTGAGGAAGGTGAAGCAGTCGACCATCCCCGCGACGGTCACCTCGGACTGTCCCACCCCCACGGTCTCCACCAGGATCACGTCGAAGCCCGCGGCCTCCAACAGGACCATCGTCTCGCGGGTGGCCTTGGCGACGCCGCCGAGCGTGCCGGACGTGGGTGAGGGCCGGATGTAGGCGCGGGGCTCGGTGGAGAGGGTGGCCATCCGGGTCTTGTCGCCGAGGATCGAGCCGCCGGTCCGGGTGGAGGAGGGGTCGACGGCGAGGACAGCGACCTTGTGCCCGCGCTCCACCAGGTAGAGCCCGAACGACTCGATGAAGGTGGACTTCCCGACGCCGGGGACGCCGGTGATGCCGATCCGCAGCGCCCCGCCAGCGTGCGGGAGCGCGCCCAGGAGAAGCTCCTGCGCCTTCTCCCGGTGCGCCGGGTTGGTGGACTCGAGCAGGGTGATCGCCCGCGCCAGGACGGGCCGCCGGTCGGCCAGCACGCCCTCGAGCAGCGCGTCGACGTCGATCACGCGACGCGGTCGGGGGCCCGAGGCGGTCGGCACCGGGCCGCGGACCGCACCGGTGCCGGCCGTGGTGGACAGCGCGCCGAGGGGGTTACCCGAGCCCGCGGGATCCGGGCCGGAACCGAGGACCGCCACCGCCGATCAGGCCTCCCCGGACTCGACCGATGACAGGTCGTGTCCGAGCTCGTCGGCCAGCTTGCCGAGCAGCTCGATGGCGGCGTCCGAGATCACGGTGCCGGGCGGGTAGATCGCGGCCGCGCCGGCGTCGTAGAGCTCCTGGAAGTCGCCCGGCGGGATCACCCCGCCGACGGTCACCATGATGTCCCCGCGGCCGACCGCCGCGAGCGCCTCGCGCAGCGCCGGGACGAGGGTGAGGTGGCCGGCGGCCAGCGAGGACACGCCCACCACGTGCACGTCGGCGTCGGCCGCCTGCTGGGCGACCTCCTCCGGCGTCTGGAACAGCGGGCCCATGTCCACGTCGAACCCGAGGTCGGCGAAGGCGGTGCCCACGACCTTCTGGCCGCGGTCGTGACCGTCCTGGCCCATCTTGGCCAGCAGGATGCGGGGACGTCGACCGTCCTGCTCGGCGAACTCCTCGGCCATCCGCATGGCCTTGGTGACGTTGTCCACGGCGCCCTCCTTGGAGACCTCCTGCCGGTACACCCCGGACAGGGTCCTGATCTCGGCCTTGTGCCGACCGTAGACCGCCTCGAGCGCGTCCGAGATCTCGCCGATGCTCGCGTTGGCGCGGGCGGCGTCGATCGCCAGGGCCATGAGGTTGTTCTCGAGGTCGGGGCTCGCGCCGCCGGCGGCGGACTCGGTGAGCCTGGCCAGGGCCGCCTGGCAGGCGTCCTCGTCGCGCTCGGCCCGCAGCTTGGCCAGCTTGGCCAGCTGCTCGGTCCGGACGCGGGAGTTCTCGACCTTGAGGACCTCGATCTCCTGGTCCTCGGTCACGACGTACTTGTTCACGCCGATCACGGGCTGGCGGCCGGAGTCGATGCGGGCCTGGGTGCGGGCCGCGGCCTCCTCGATGCGCAGCTTGGGGATCCCCTCCCCGATCGCCTGCGCCATGCCGCCGGCCTCCTCGATCTCCAACAGGTGGAGCCGGGCCTTGTCCGCCAGCTGGGCGGTCAGCCACTCGATGTAGTACGAGCCGGCCCACGGGTCGATGGGCCGGGTGGTGGCCGACTCCTGCTGGAGCAGGAGCTGGGTGTTGCGGGCGATGCGCGCCGAGAA
>DIAZ01000139.1:55395-55875 GCA_002415925.1 Dietzia sp. UBA5065
GTTGGTGTGCAGCGACTGCGTGTGGCCCTGGGTGGAGGCCATCGCCTCGATGCACGTGCGGGCGACGTTGTTGAAGACGTCCTGCGCGGTGAGCGACCAGCCGGAGGTCTGCGAGTGGGTCCGTAGCGACTTGGACTTCTCGCTCTTCGGCCCGAACTTCTCCACCAGCTCGCTCCACAGCAGGCGGCCGGCCCGCAGCTTGGCGATCTCCATGGAGAAGTTCATGCCGATGGCCCAGAAGAAGGACAGCCGCGGCGCGAACTTGTCGATGTCCAGCCCCGCGTCGAGGCCGGCGCGGAGGTACTCGACGCCGTCGGCGAGCGTGTACGCCAGCTCGAGGTCGGCCGTCGCCCCGGCTTCCTGGATGTGGTAGCCGGAGATGGAGATGGAGTTGAACCGCGGCATCTTCTGCGAGGTGTAGGCGAAGATGTCCGAGATGATCCGCATGGAGGGCTTGGGCGGATAGATGTAGGTGTTGCG
>DIAZ01000139.1:56006-59294 GCA_002415925.1 Dietzia sp. UBA5065
GAGGATGTCGTTCTGGATGGTCCCCGCGAGCTGCTCCGGCGTCACCCCCTGCTCCTCCGCCGCCACCACGTAGAAGGCCAGGATCGGCAGGACGGCGCCGTTCATGGTCATGGACACCGACACGGCGGACAGGTCGATCCCGTCGAACAGCTCACGCATGTCCAGGATCGAGTCGATCGCCACGCCGGCCATGCCCACGTCCCCGGCCACCCGCGGGTGGTCGGAGTCGTACCCGCGGTGGGTGGCCAGGTCGAACGCGACCGACAGGCCCTTCTGGCCCGCCGCGAGGTTGCGCCGGTAGAAGGCGTTGGACTCGGCGGCGGTGGAGAAGCCGGCGTACTGCCGGATGGTCCACGGCTGGTTGACGTACATCGACGGGTAGGGGCCGCGGAGGAACGGTGCCGCCCCGGGGACCGTGTCCAGGGGGAACGGGGTGACCTCCTCGCCGTCGTCGGTCGGGGCGGTCCCCGCCTCGACGGCGTCACGGTCGGCCTTGGTGAAGACGCGCTTGACGTCGATACCCTCGGGCGTCTCCCAGTGGGCTCCGGGGGCGATCCCGTCGTCGACCGTCGCGGTGGCGGCCCGGGCGGCCTCCTCGGCGGTGTCGCGGAAGGGGGCGGTGCTGAAATCGGGGAAGGTCGTCATCTCACTTCACTCCCAGCTGGTCGAGGAGGGTGGACAGGGCGGCCACGGCGTCGATGCCGACCGACAGGTACCCGTCGGGGCGGTGGGCCGCGTCGGCCGGGAAGCCCCTCTCGGCGCCGGCGAGGTACACGGTCGACACGCCGGCGTCGCGCAGCGCGCGGACGGCGTCGGACCCCTCGGTGGCGTAGCGCCTGTCGGCGCCGCAGAGGACCGCGATGCGCTCGCCCTCGCGGGCACCGGCGTACTGGTCGGCCGCCGTGACGCCGGGGTTGCGGGCCTCGACGCCGCCGGCGGCGAGGAGGTTGGCCACAAAGGTCACGCGGCCCGTGGTCTCGGCCATCGGGCCGAGCCCGGCCAGCAGCACGGTGGGCCGGGACCCGGTGGCCTCGAGGTGCGCGTCCGAGCGATCCCTCAGGTCCTCGAACGCCTTGCCGTAGCGGTAGCCCTGCCCGCCCCGACGCGAGGCGTCGAGCGGCGGCTCGCCCAGGTTGGGGAACTCGGAGACGCCCGTGATCGGGGCGGTCCGGTGCGCGATCTCGGAGTCCCGCGTGTCGCGGACACCCGCGATCGCGGCGGCGACGCTCCCCGAGGCGATCGCGGCGGCCAGCCCGCCCTCGGCCTCGACGGCCTGCAGCGCCGACCAGGCGGCCTCGGCGAGGGAGTCGGTGAGCGACTCGACGTACCAGGAGCCGCCGGCGGGGTCCACCACGTGTCCGAGGTGCGACTCCTCGAGCAGGAGCAGCTGGGTGTTGCGCGCGATGCGCTCGGCGAACGAGCGGGAGGTGCTCTCGAGCCCGCCCGGCAGGGACGCGTCGAACGGCAGGACCGTCACCGAGGTGGCCCCGCCGACGCCCGCGGCGAACGCGGCGAGGGTGGTGCGCAGCATGTTCACCCAGGGGTCGCGCCTCGCCATCATGGCCGGGGACGTGACGGCGTGCTGGGGTGCCCCGCCGGCCTCGGGCGCGCCGAGGAGTTCGGCCACGCGGGCCCACACCAGGCGGCCGGCGCGGAACTTGGCGATGGACTGGAACTGGTCGTCGGTGGCGGCGAGCCGGAACGAGACCTGACGCAGGGCGGCGTCGGCGGTCAGCCCGGCGGTCATGAGCGCGCGGACGTACTCCAGGCCCGCGGCCGCGGCGTAGGCCAGCTCCTGGGCGTCCCCGGCGCCGTCGGCGTGGAACACGGTTCCGTCGGCGACGAACGTGCGGAGGGTCTCCTCGCGCTCCGACGCCCGCACGGCCACCTCGACCGCGTCGCCGAGGGCCGCGGCGTCGGCACCGGAGAACGCGTCGGTGACGGGGGCGGCGCCGAGGTCGGCGATCACCGCCGAGCGGTCCGTCACCCCGTCCCCGGCGGAGCGGCGCTCGTCGAGCAGCCGGAGGAACTCCTCGGACACCGCCACGAGGTCGGGCCCCGCGTCGAAGGTCACCGGCGCGAGGTCCAGGTAGACGTCCTTGAGGACCGCGGCCACGTCGGCGGCCGGCACCCGCAGCCAGAGGGCGGAGGCGCCCTGACCGAGCAGATCGAGCACGGCCTCGTTGGTCCGCGCCACGTCGCCGTCGACCTCGACCCGGGCGCTCACGTGCCACCCGTTCTCGGGCAGCCCCGACCGGTCGCCGCCGCGCACGAACGGGAACGCCCCCGGGGCGGGCCGCTCGGCGATCTCGTCGGCCCGCGTGTAGAGCGGGTTGATCTCGATGCCGTCCCGCGTGGTGGCCACGAGCGAACGCCACGCGTCCTCGGGCATGTCCGCGGGGTCCTTGCGGGCGGCCTTCGCGAGGACGGCTCCCACAGCGGCGTACCAGGAGTGGAGATCAGGACCTGTGGTCGGACCGGTCACCGGTACCTCGTTCTCTTGTGGAGTGAAGGGGGTCACCATCGGACTCTAGTGCAGCCCTCCCGCCTGCCGGACCGTGACCGTGCTCGCGGGGTCCGCGCGGGGGGAGATTCCGGCCGGGGCACTACAGTCGACCGGGTGCGTGGACGGGTGATCGCTTGGGTGGGTGCCGTCGCGCTCGTGGTGCTGGTGGCCACCCTCGTCCCGACCCCGGGCCTGGAGCAGCTCCGCGCGTGGGCGCAGCAGCTCGGGCCGTGGTTCCCGGCGGCGTTCTTCTCCGCCTACGCGCTCGTCACCGTGACCCCGGTCCCCCGCTCCACCTTCACCTACTCGGCCGCGGTGCTGTTCCAGCCGTCGGTGGCGATCCCCTGGTCGCTGGTCGCGACGGGCGTCGCGGCCACCCTCGCCTTTGCGGGGGTGCGCCGGCTGGGGCACGCCCGGGCCGAGGGCCTGCGGGCGGATCCGCGCATCGCCGCCGTGGACGTGAGGCTGCGCCGCCGCGGGTGGCTGTCCGTCGGCAGCCTCAGACTGGTCCCGGCGGTCCCGTTCTCGGTGGTGAACTACGCGGCGGCGCTGACGTCGATCCCGCTACGACCCTTCCTGGTGGCGACCGTCGTCGGCAGCGCCCCGGGGACGGTGGCCGCGGTCCTGCTCGGCCACTCGCTCACCGAGGGGGACGGCGGCGCGGCCCTGTGGGCCACGGTCGCCTTCGCGGCGGTGGGGCTCGTGGGGATGGTGGTGGACGCCCGCCTCCCCGTCCGGGCCGGCGCGCGGGAGGACACGCCGGACGACGACGACGACGAGGC
>DIAZ01000139.1:59642-67129 GCA_002415925.1 Dietzia sp. UBA5065
GTCTTCCAGTCCTCGCCCCGGGGGACCACCGGCCACTCGTGGATCCCCACCACGGCGGGCTTGACGGCCTGCCAGATGTCCACGTAGGGGTGGCCGGTCACCAGGACGTCCCCACCGAGCCCGGCGACGATCCGGGACTCCTTGCTGCCGGTGACCAGGTGGTCGACCAGCACGCCCAGGCGCGCCTGCGGCGTCGGGCCGAACTCCGCGACGAGCGCCGGCAGGTCGTCGATCCCGTGGAGCGGCTCCACGACGATCCCCTCGACCCGCAGGTCGTGGCCCCAGATCTTCTCCACCAACGCCGCGTCGTGGATGCCCTCCACCCAGATCCGCCCGGCCCGCGCGGTCCGGGCCCGCAGCCCCTCGACCCTCCGGGACCCCGACGCGGTGACCTTCGGGCCCGTCGGCACGACCGGTCCGGGCCGGCGCAGGGTGACCGGGGAGCCGTCGATGAGGAACGCGGCGGGGGTCATGGCGAAGAGGCGCACCAGGCCGCGCCGGTCCTCGAGTTTGACAAAGTCGCCGTCGGGGGTGCGGGTGAAGCCCACGACCGCGCCGCAGAAATCGGAGTCCGGGTGCTCCACCACGAGGTCGTTCTCCGCCACCACGACGGGGATCTCCGGGCGGCGCCGGCGCGCCGTTCCGGCGAGGATGTCGGAGCCGTACATGTCTGCCATGGCCCGACACCGTAGTCGGCCACGCGGTCGGGGGGTGGGCGGCGCACCGGACGGTACGCTCGATGGTCATGTCACGTCCCCTCACCCGGAGCGCCGCCCTGTCACCCGCATGGCCGCTGCCGCTCTTCCTCCTCCGGACCGCCTGGGGGGATCAGCCGTTCGACGACCTCACCCGCTACGTCACGGGTCTGGCGGACGCTCACCTGGTGGAGATCGTGGGCGAGCCCGTCGCGGCGCTCGAGGGCGTCTCCCCCACCGCCGGCCCGACGGGGGTGCTGCCCGGGCTCGTCACCACCCTCCGGCGCGCGGGACGCTCCCACCCGGTCCCCGAGACGCTGTCCCTGCTCACGGCGGCACCGGGGGATTCGTCGAGCCTGCCCCCGGACGCCGGGATCCGCGACGACGTCTCGGAGGCCGGCTGGGGGCTGCTCGTCCGTGATCCCGAGACCCGCGAGGCGGTGTGCCTGACGTGCGTCCACCCCCACCCGGATGTCCTCCGGTGGCGGGTCCGGGGCGTGGTCGACTGCCCCGTGGCGCCGCAACCGGACGGGCCCTCGGCCGCCCTGTCCTCGCTCGGCCGGGCGGTGCTGGAGGCGGCGGAGCTCATCGAGCGGTCTGCGCTCGTCGACCGGTCCGCGCCGAGCGGCGTCGCGACCGCGGCGGTGGACCTGCACCAGCACGTCACCCGCGTGCCCGCCGGGCTGCCGCCCCGGGTGCTCGAGCTGGTGGACCGCATCGACAGGGTGGAGGCGATCATCTCGCTCGCGTTGGCGCGGCCGGGCGTGGGCGTCGACCCGGCCACCCGCGAGCCGGTGCTGCGCCGGCTGGTCGCGGTCAAGGATGCGGCACGTCGCGCCGCGGTGGCCGCGGCCGGGGACGCGGCGGTCAGAGCCGGGTGATCACCCCGGCGCCGTCGCGGATGCTCTCGGCTCCCCCGCCGCTCGCGGCGAGGGTCACGGCCGCCGCGACGGGGCCGGGCAGCAGTCGACCGCGCACCGGGAGCCGTCCCGGGTGCAGCCCAGCGACGCCACCTCGCCGAGGCGCCCGACCGCGGTCCCCGTCTCGAGCTCGTCGAGCAGCTGCAGGACCATCTCGGCGAAGTCCGGGGACGGGCCGGGGGTCGCGCAGCGGGTGATGCGCACGCCGAGGTCCTCGGTCTCGGCCACCAGTTCCGTGTCGAGGTCCCAGATCACCTCCACGTGGTCGGAGATGAAGCCGATCGGGCAGACCACCACGTCGCGGATCCCGCGGTGGGTGGCCAGGTCGTGGACGTGGTCCACCACGTCGGGCTCGAGCCACGGCACGCTCGGCGGCCCCGACCGGGACTGCCACACCACGTCGTACTCCTCCACCCCGACCGCCGCGGCCACCAGGCGGGCGGCCTCCTTGACCTGACGACTGTAGAGGTGGCCGCCGAGGCGCTTGGGTCCCGCCGTGGCGTCGGCGGTGGCGGGGACGGAGTGGGCGGTGAACACCAGCCGGGGCTCGCCGCCGGTACCTACGCCCGCACCGTCGGAGTCCGACTCGCGGGCCTTCCGGCGGGCCTCGTCGAGGGCCCGGGAGAGGTCGGCGGCAAACCGCTCGACGAACCGCGGATGGTCGTGGAACTGCCGCAGCCGGACCAGGCCGGGTGCGCCCTCGACCTCGCGCCGCGCCCGCGCGATGTCCTCGTGGTACTGCGCGCAGCCCGAGTACCCTCCCCACGCCGAGGTGGCGAACACCGCCGCGGTGCGCACCCCGTCGGCCGTCATCTCGCGGAGGGTGTCGGCCAGGTACGGCGTCCAGTTGCGGTTGCCGAAGTACACCGGCAGGTCGCGGCCGCGTCGCGCGAGCTCGGCCCTGACGTTGGCGATGATCTCGCGGTTGAGGTCGTTGATCGGGCTCCGCCCGCCCAGGTGCCGGTAGTGGGTGGCCACCTCCTCCAGGCGCTCGGCCGGGATCCCCCGCCCGCGGGTGACGTTCTCGAGGAACGGGATCACGTCGTCCTGCCCCTCCGGGCCGCCGAAGGACAGGACGAGCAGTGCGTCCACGGGTCCCGTCACGAGGGGTGAGTCGTCTGACATGTCAGTTCTCCTGTCCGCTGAAGGAGACGGTGCCGGCGCCGCCGTCCGCGTAGATCACTGTCCCCGTGGTGGCCGACATGAGGTCCGAGAGGAGCGCGACCGCGGTGGTGGCCACGGACGTGGGGTCGTTGACGTCCCACCCGAGCGGCGAGCGCCTGGCCCATTCGTCCTGCATCAGGTCGAGCTCCCCGCCGGGCCCCAGGGCGTCGCCCGCGATCGCCTTGGCGGCGAGGGTCTTGACCGGTCCCGCGGCGATGAGGTTGGACCGCACGCCGTCGGGTCCGAGTTCGCGGGCCACGTAGCGGTTGACCGCCTCGAGGGCGTTCTTGGCGACCGACATCCAGTTGTAGAAGGGCATGGAGAACCTCGGGTCAAAGTCCAGCCCGATGATCGACGCCCCCGGGTTGAGCAGCGGCCGCACGGCTCTGGCCAGGGCGGCGTACGAGTAGGCGGAGACCTCCACCGCGACCGAGACGTCCTTCCACGGCGCGTCGAGGAACGGGTCCCCCAGGCAGCTCGGCGGGGCGAAGCCTATGGAGTGGACCACCCCGTCCAGGGAGTCGGCGTGGTCGCGGACCCGCTCCTCGAGCGCCGCGAGGTCGTCCTCGCTCTGCACGTCGAGCTCGATCACCGCCGGGCGTTGGGGCAACCGCTTGGAGATCGCCCGGACCAGCGAGGGCCGGCCGAACGCGGTGAGGATGACCGTGGCGCCGTGCAGTTGGCAGTGCTTGGCTATGTGGAAGGCGATCGAGGCGTCGGTGATCACCCCGGTGACGAGGATGGTCTTGCCCGCGAGCAGGCCGGAGCCCGGCGCGGCGGGGGTGTCGGTGGTCTCGGTCATGTTCAGTGCCCCATTCCCATTCCGCCGTCGACCGGGATCACGGCCCCGGAGATGTATCCGGCGTCGTCCCCGGCGAGGAAGCTCACGGCACCGGCGACATCCTCGGCCGAGCCCGTGCGGCCGAGCGGGATCGCCGCCACGGCGAGTTCCCGGGTCTTCTCGTCCAGCGCTGCGGTCATGTCGGTGTCGATGAACCCGGGCGCCACCACGTTGGCGGTGATATTGCGGGAGCCCAGCTCGCGGGTGAGGGAGCGGGCCATCCCGATGAGCCCGGCCTTGGAGGAGGCGTAGTTGACCTGCCCGGCCGTCCCGGACTGGCCGACCACCGAGCCGATGAGGATGATGCGGCCGAACTTGGCCCGCAGCATCGCGCGGGACGCCCGCTTGGCCACCCGGAACGCGCCGGAGAGGTTGGCGTCGACGACCCGGGTGAACTGCTCGTCCTTCATGCGCATGAGGAGGGTGTCGTCGGTGATGCCGGCGTTGGACACCACCACCTCGACGGGCCCGAACTCCGCCTCGACCGCGGCGAACGCCGCGTCCACCGACTCGGGGTCGGTCACGTCGCACCGCACCCCGAACAGCCCCTCCGGGGCCCCGGACCCGCGGTGGGTCACCGCCACCCGGTGGCCGTCGGCCCGGAGCCGTTCGGCCACGGCCCGGCCGATCCCGCGGTTGCCTCCGGTCACCAGGACCGTTCTGGGGGTTGCGGCGGGCGTGCTCTGGGAATCCATGTGCACCAACCTAGCGAACCCGGGCGGGTGCGCAGGCGCTGGTGCCGGGTCCCGTCACGGGATGCGACGGTTGGTCGCGAGGGAGCCGGCCGCGGCGAGCATCGCCAGGAGGGATCCGATGATCAGCCACGGGCGCGACGCGTCCGCCTTCTTCCACTCGTACCCGATCTGCTCCTCCAGGGTGCGGTAGACGGAGTCGAGCTCCTCGAGGCTGGAGGCGGTGAAGAAATCGCCCCCCGAGATCTCGGCGATGGTGCGCAGGGAGGCGTCGTCGACGGGGACGGGCTGCGCGCGACCCTGGATGTCGACCGTGCCGTAGAGGGTGCCGAACGAGATCGTGGAGACCGGGATGCCCGCCTCCTTGGCCCGCTCGGCAGCGGTGAACGCACCGCGCTCCTCGGTGGGGTCGGCGGGCACGGTCTCCTTGCCGTCGGACAGGAGCACGATCCGGGCCGGCGGGGCCTGGTCGGAGCCGCCGAGGCTCTCCGTGAACGTGGTGATGGCCTGGGTGGCGGTGTAGATGGCCTCGCCCGTCGCGGTCCGCTCGTCCAGTCTCAGCCGGTCGATCGCGCGGACCACCGGCCCGCGGTCGGTGGTGGGGGCGACGAGCATCGACGCCGTCCCGGCGAAGGAGACCAGTCCCAGGTTGACGCCCGGGGTGAGGTTGCCCGCGAAGGTGGTGGCGGCCTGTTGGGCGGCCTCGAGCCGGGACGGGGGGACGTCGGTGGCCTCCATGGACAGGGAGACGTCGACGACGAGCATGACCGTCGCCCGGTTCCGTGGCACCTTCTGGTCCTTCTGGGGTCCGGCCAGGGCCACCACCAGGGAGAGCAGCGCCAGGACCAGGAGGACGGCCGGGACGTGCGTGAACCACCTGATGCCGCCGCGGTCGACCGTGCGCAGGACCCCGAAGTTGCCGAAGCGGACGGTCCTGCGCCGCTTGGAGCGCAGCGCGATCACGTAGCCGACCGCGATCGCGACGGGCACCGCCAGGAGCAGCAGCCACAGGGGGTGCTGGAACTCGGACAGGCTCACGATTGGACCCCGCCCGCGCCCGGCTCGTCGCCCGGCCCGTCGCCCGGCAGGTCGTCCGCCAGGTTGTCCCCGGTGGGCAGACCGCCCTGGCGCCGCGCGCCCACGTAGTCGATCACGTCCCGGAGCCAGTCCCGGTCGGTGCGCATGGCCAGGACCGGGGCTCCGCAGCGCCGGAGGGCGGCGTGCACCTCCGCGCGGTGGTCCTCCGCGGCCCGGCGATAGTCCGCCGCGAGCGCGTCGTCGACATCCACCTCGAGGACCTCCCCGGTGGCGGGGTCCTGGAGCAGCGCGGCCCCGACGGCGGGAAGGGCGATGTCGAGCGGGTCGGCCACGTGCACGGCCAGGAACTCGTGGCGGGTCCCCAGGACGCGCAGGGAGCGCTCCCAGTCGAGGTCGGAGAGGAAGTCCGAGACCACCACGACGAGGCCGTGCCGACGCGCGGCGTTACGGACCGCGCGCAGCGCGTCGTGGAGGGCCCCGCCCGGCGAGACGTCGGTGCGCGACCGGGAGACCTCCTCGAGCAGCCGCCGGACGTGGTCCCGCCCGCCCGCGGCTCGGAACACCCGCGGGTGCCCGTGGCCGGTGAGCACCATCCCCACGCGGCTTCCTCCCCCCGCGGAGAGGAAGCCGACGGTGGCGACCGCCGCCTCCACGAGCCTGCGCTTGGTGCCGTACCGCCCCTCGACGTCGATGCTGGGCGCCAGGTCCACCACGATCCAGGTCTCCAGTTCCCTGTCGGCGATGGTCTGCCGGATGTGCGGCACGGTGGTCCGGGCGGTGACGGACCAGTCCATGGTCCGGACGTCGTCGCCGGGTTCGTAGGCGCGGGCCTCGCCGGGCTCGGTTCCCGGCCCGGGCAGGAGCCCGCGGTGGTCGCCGTTGAGGACGCCGTCGAGCCGGCGGCTGACGAGGAGTTCGAGATGGGCGAGGGCCGCGCGCGACGCCGCCGCCACCGGCTCGTCGCGGGTGCCCTCGTCGGCGCGGGTCACCGGACCGGCGGCGGGCCGGGTTGGACGGGTACCGCGGTGACCTGCGGGAGCGGGACGGCCTCGAGGACGCGACGGACCACGGTGTCGGCGGTGATCTCGTCCGCGAGGGCGTCGTAGGTCAGCACGAGGCGGTGGCGGAGCACGGCGGGCAGGACATCCACGACGTCCTGCGGCACGACGTAGTCGCGGCCGCGGACCAGCGCGAGCGCCCGCGCCGCGGTGACGGCGCCCAGGGTGGCGCGGGGCGAGGCGCCGTACGCCAGCCACCGGGCCACGTCCTCGAGCCCGTGGCGCGCGGGCTCGCGGGTCGCCACCGTGACGCGGACCACGTAGTCCACCAGCGCGTGGTGGACGAACACCTCCCGCACCGCGTCCTGGAGGCGGAGCAGGGCGTCCACCCCGAGGACCGGGGACGGCTGCGGGGGCGTGGTCCCCATCCGGTAGACGATCTCTCGCTCCTCCTCCGGGCTCGGGTAGTCCACGAGGAGCTTGAACAGGAAGCGGTCGCGCTGCGCCTCCGGCAACTGGTAGACCCCCTCGCTCTCGATGGGGTTCTGGGTGGCCATCACCAGGAACGGTGAGGGCATCGGGAAGGTCTGGCCGCCGATCGAGACGTGGCCCTCGGCCATCACCTCCAGCAGCGCCGACTGGACCTTGGCGGGAGCGCGGTTGATCTCGTCAGCCAGCACGAAGTTGGCGAGGATCGGGCCGAGTTCGACGTCGAACTCCTCGCGCCCCTGCCGGTAGATCCGGGTGCCGACGATGTCCGCCGGGACGAGGTCCGGGGTGAACTGGAGCCGGCGGAAGCTGCCGCCCACCACGGTGGCGAACGTCTCCACGGTGAGGGTCTTGGCCACGCCCGGCACCCCCTCGAGGAGGATGTGGCCGCGCGAGAGCAGTCCCACCAGGATCATCTCGATGAGCCGGTCCTGGCCCACCACGACCTTCTTGACCTCGTACGCCACCCGCTCGAGCAGCGCGGCGTCCGCCGCCGCGGAGGACGCGGTGGCCGCGGGGCGTGTGTCCGGGCCGGGCGACTGGTCGGGGTGGGGTTCGCTCACCGCGGTGGGCTCCTTCACGTGGTCGGGAGGGTCCGGCACCCGGCCGGACCGTGGGGTGTGTCCGTGGACGACAGTACCGGTGCGCGG
>DIAZ01000081.1 GCA_002415925.1 Dietzia sp. UBA5065
CCCGGGCCGCCACCGTGCCCTCGCCACGCTCCGTGGCGGCCAGCGCGTTTACCACAAGGTTCTCCACCGCCTGCGCGACGCGGTCGGGGTCCGCGACGACGTTCACCGCTCCGCTCGGCGGGTCCAGCCGCAGCTCGACCCCCGTCCCGCTGAACCGGGGGCGCAGGCGCTCGACGGTGCCGCCGACCAGCTCGTTCAGGTCGGTCTCCGTCGGGGCCAGCTCGAGCCGCCCCTCGCTGGCCCGCGACAGCGTGGACAGGTCCTCGGACAGTCGCCGGAGCCGGGAGCTCTCGGCGCGGACGTGCCCGAGCTCCTCCACACCGAACACGCCGTCGGAGATGCCCTCCACGTACCCGTCGATCACGGTCAGCGGCGTGCGCATCTCGTGGGCGACCTCGGCGATGAGGCGCATCCGGCGCTCCTCGGTCTCGGCGATGGCCCGGGCCAGGGTGCTCACGTCGTCGGCCAGGGCCGCGATCTCGCGCTCGGGGGGCCGGCTGATCCGACGGGTGTAGTCGCCGGCGGCGATCGCCGTGGTGGCGGCGCCGACCTCGGCGAGGGAGCGGAGCAGGCGGCGGCCCACCACCCGGGCCGCGAGGAGGGCGACCGCCACGCCGGCGAGCGCGCCCCACACGGTGGCGGTCGTGACGGCGTCGGCGACGACCGAGCGCAGGCCCGCCCCGGCCCCGGCCCCGCGCCCGCCCGGTCCGCCGGGCCGGAGGGAGTCGTCGAAGAGCATCGGCGCCGTCAGCCGGACCACCACGAGCACCACCACGACACCGGTCACCGCCACCGCGAGGTGCGAGAGGAACAGGCGGGCCCGCAGGGTGCGGATCATCGCGCGCCCCCGTGGCCCGCGGGCCGGAGGACCTTGTAGCCCGCGCCCCGGACCGTGGCGACGAACCGGGGCGCCGCCGGATCGTCCGCCAGGGCCCGCCGCAGCCCCCGGATGTGGACGTCGACCACCCGTTCGTCCCCGAAGTGCCCGTCCTCCCACACCGCGTCGAGCAGTTGCCGCCGGGTGAACACCTGCCCCGGGGCGGCCGCCATGGTGGCCAGCAGGTCGAACTCGATCGGGGTGAGCGGGACCGCCGCCCCGTCGACGGCGACCTCCCGGGCCCCGACGTCCACGGTGAGTCCGTCGAGCGTGAGCGGCGGCGCGCCGACCGGCCCCGCCTCACGCGCGCGGCGCAGGACGGCGCGGACGCGGGCGGTGACCTCGCGGGGGCTGAAGGGCTTGACCACGTAGTCGTCCGCCCCGGCCTCGAGGCCGATCAACCGATCGACCTCCTCGGCGCGGGCGGTCACCAGGATCACGTACACCGGGGAGACCGACCGCAGGTCGCGCAGCAGGTCCAGCCCGTTGCCGTCGGGCAGCCCGATGTCCAGCAGGACCAGGTCGACGGAGCCGACCCGTTCCCGGGCCTGGGCCGCGGTCCCGGCTTCGTCGACCACGAACCCGTCCGCCTCGAGGTACCCGCGCAGGACGCGGCGGATGTGGGGTTCGTCGTCCACCACCAGGACGCGGCGGGGGGCGGCGGGGTCGGCAGTGGTCACCCGCCCAGTGTCCCCCCCGGCGGTGCGTGGCGCGGGCGGGATCGGCGTGGAACTACCCTGGTCGAGTGACCTCACCCAGCGGCTCGGCATCCGACGGACCCGGGGCGGACCTCCCGGAGGATTCCGTCCTCGACTCCCTGCGCGGGGCGGTCGACCCCCTCGAGCCCCGCCACGAGTCCGACCCGGCCCACCCGACGGACCTCAAGACGCAGGTCATCCGGTTCTTCCTCACCGGCGTCCTGTCGGCGATCGTCGACTACGGCCTCCTCCAGCTGCTCAGGCTCGTCGGCCTGGACTACGGCACCGCCAAGGCGCTGTCCTTCGTCGCCGGCACGCTCACCGCCTACTCCGTCAACCGCCGGTGGACGTTCCGGGCCGAGCCGTCGCGCGCACGGTTCATCGCCACGATGGGGCTGTACGCGCTGATGTTCGGCGTGCAGTGGGGCCTGTTCATGGTGCTGACCCCGTGGTTCGTCGGCATGGACTGGACCGAGTTCTGGGCCACCACCGTCGCCTACGTCATCGCCCAGGGCGTCGCGACGGTCACCAACTTCATCGTCCAGCGGACCGTGATCTTCCGGGTCCGCTGAGCTCGATGCCCGCCCTGCTGCTCACGGCCGCGCTCGCGCTGCTCGTCCTGCCGGGCGCGGCGATCTGCCTGGCGGCGGGCGCCCGATGGCGGGAGGCGGTGGCGGCCGGGCCCGCCCTCACCCTGGCGGTGGTGGCGGTGGGCGCCGCGGTCACCTCGGCCGCCGACGTCCGCTGGGGCCCGGTCTCGGCCGGGGTGACGGCGCTCGTCGCGCTCGCCTGCGCGGCCGCCGTCGGCGTCGCGGGACGGGTGGGTGCCCGGGTGGCGCGCCGGCGGGCCGGGGGAGAGGGCCACGACGACGAGCCCGGCGGTCGCCGGCCGGGCCCGGGGGTGGGCGACCTCGTCGTCGTCGTCCTGGCCGCGGTCCCCGCCGTCCAGGTGCTCGTGGCGACCCGCGGGCTCACGGCGATCCCCCAGGGGTGGGACGCGATCTTCCACGGCGGCGCCACGCGGTTCATCGCCGAGACCGGGCGGGCCGGCGTCACCGACCTCGCCCCGGTGGGTCAGCCCGCCAACCCGCACTTCTTCTACCCGGACACCTATCACGCCCTCGCCGCGCTGCTGCTGGGCCTGCCCGGCGGCGCGCTCCCGGCGGTGCTCGATGCGCTCTCCGCGGTGACCGGCGTGGTGTTCGTCCTGGGCGTCGCGGCCCTGACGGGGCGGCTGTGCGGCGGCTCGCGGCTGGCGGCGGTCGGCGCGGCCGTCGTGGCGGCGTCGGCGTGGACGTTCCCGTACCTCGCCCTGGGGCGGGGCCCGGTGCTGCCGTTCGCGCTCGGGGTGGCGATGATCCCCGGGCTGCTGTTGCTGGGTGAGGCGGTGGCGGCCCGGGCGCCCCGGCTGCCCGCCCACGCGCTGCTGCTCGGGGCGGGGCTGGCCGGCGCGTGGTCGGTGCACCCGTCGGTGGCGCTGGCGGCGGCGATCCCGCTGGCGGCGCAGGCGGTCGCCGGGGTGGTGGCCGCCCCGGGGACCGGGCCCCGCCTGGCGGTGACGGGCGGGTTCGCGCTGGCGGCGGTGCCCGCCGGTGCCTACGCCGGCTGGTCGGTGTCCAGGGTCTCGTCCGGGACCACCGATGCGCTCGCGGGGTTCTCCTGGCCGCGCGAGGTGAGCGTGCCGCGGGCGGTGGCCGCGGTGCTCGACCTCGGCCCGACCCCGGCGGCGTCGGTGGGGATCGCCGTGGCCGTGCTGGTGGGGCTCGTCGCCGCGGTGCTCGAGCCGCGACTGCGCCGCCCGCTGGCCGCGCCCGTCGCCGCGCTGGCGGTCTACGGGGTGCTGTACGTGCTGGCCGCGGCGGTGGAGGGCGACTGGGTGCGCACGATCACGGGCTTCTGGTGGGACGATTCCCACCGCTTCGCCTCCCTGCTCGTCCTGCCGTCGGCGGTGCTGGCCGGCGCGGGCGTCCGGGCGGTGGTGCCGCGCGGCTCCCACCGCCGGCCCGCGGCGCGGGCCGGCGTGGCGGTGGTGGCGGTGCTCGGCCTCCTCGCGGCGTCCGGTCACGCGGTCCTGGCGCGGGACCTGCGGGTGTGGGGCTACGGCGACGGGCCGGCGGTCACCGACAGGGAACGGATCGTGCTCGACGCGCTGGCCGAGCGGTACGACGGCGGCCTGGTCCTGGGGGACCCCTTCGACGGATCCGCCTGGGTGTACGCGCTGCACGGGGTGCCGGTGGTGTTCGGCGCCCCGCTGGCCGACGACCCGGTGGCGCAGGTCGGCGCGGACCGGATGGTCCTCTACACCTCGGTCAACAGGTACGGGTTCGACCCGGCCGTGACCCGGGTGGTGCAGGACCTGGACGTGCGCTGGGTGGTCGTCGGCACGGGGTCGGTCGGCGGCCCGGGTCGGCCGGGCGGGTTCATCGGGCTGCGGTTCAACCCCCATCTGCGGCTGGTCGAGGAGACGTCCGACGCCCGGCTCTACGAGGTCCTCCCGGTACCCGCGGACCATCCGCCGCTGTTCCCGCCGCCCGGCATCCCCCCGGTCACCCCGGCGGAGCAGCCGCCGAACACCGACTCACCCGTGGTCGACTCGCCGCCGGTCGACTCGGCCCCCGTCGGGTCGGGGGCTAGCCTGGACGGCGCGAGCGGGCCCTGAGCGGCCCGGTTCCCCGGACGACCTCCGACGCCCGCACCGACCCACCCGGCACCGACCCACCCAGTACCGACCCACCCAGGAGCACCCGCCACATGGACGCCACCACCGCGACCGCCGCAGGCGCCGACGCCGCCTCCGCGCCCACCGATCGCGACCTGCTGCTCCAGCGCACGCTGTTCTCGGGTCCGCGCAAGTGGGTCAACGACGACCTGTACTCGCGGATCCTGCGCGGCGTGGTCCGTCGCACCCGCTCGGAACTGCACCTGGAGGCGGGGTCGGTCGTCGACACCAACACCTACTTCGGCCGCTTCGAGGCCTCGTACTGGCAGCGCTGGACCTCGGTCTCCGAGCTGACGGTGCGTGTCGCGGTGGAGACCTCGGGGCAGCTGGACGTCCTGGTCCGCGCGTCCGACATCGGCTCCCACGTGCGGACCGTCGACGTGGTCCACCACCACGACGACGGGATGGCGGTGCTCCACGTCCCGGTCGACTCGTTCACCGACGGGGGTGCGATGTGGCTGGAGTTCCACGCCGTGGACGCCCCGGCGACCGTCTCCGAGGTCACCTGGAGCACCACCACGACGAGGCCGGCCCGCCGCGCCGCGGTGGCCATCTGCACGTTTAACAGGGCGGACGACTGCGCGGCCACGATCGACTCGCTGGTGGCCGACGCCCTGGTGGCCGACCTGATCGACGATCTCTACGTCACCGACCAGGGCACCGACCTGGTGGAGACCCGCGAGGCGTACCGGCACGCCGCGGCGGAGTTCGGCGACCGCCTGCACTACCTGCGCCAGCCCAACCTCGGCGGGGCGGGCGGCTTCAGCCGCGGGCTGTTCGAGGCCACGGCGCCGGGCGCCCCCGGCCCGGTGGACGTGCTGCTCATGGACGACGACGTCCGGGTGGAGCCCGAGACCGTGCTCCGCCTGTTCGCCTTTGCCGCCGTGACGCGCGAGCCGATGCTCGTGGGTGCGCAGATGCTCTACCTGTTCAACCCCGACTACCTGCTGGTCTCCGCCGAACGCACGCGGCTCGACCAGCTCAAGGGAGGGCTCGACGCCGACGAGTGGGCGCTGCGCGACGAGTCGGTGGTGGACAACCGGCAGGAGCGGCGGATCGACGCCGAGTACAACGCGTGGTGGTCCTGCCTGGTGCCGGGGGAGGCCGTTGACGCGGTCGGCCTGCCCATGCCGTACTTCTTCCAGTGGGACGACATCGAGTACGGCCTGCGTTGCAGGCAGGCCGGGATGCCCACCTGCACCCTGCAGGGCGCGGCCGTGTGGCACGCCGACTTCTACTGGAAGGACGGCGACGACTTCGGCCAGTTCTTCTCCCAGCGCAACTCCCTGGTCACCGCGTCGATCCGGCAGGGGATCGACCCGCGCGCGATGGCGGTGAACCTCGGCCGGAGCGTCCTGCGCGCGATGGTGGGTATGCAGTACGGGCTGGCCGCCACGCGGATGCGCGGGATCGAGGCGTTCCTCGACGGGCCCGACGGCGCCCACGGGGTGGGCGACGGCGGGCAGGACGCGCTGGCCGCGATCCGCGCCGAGCGGGCCGGGTACCCCGAGACCGCGAAGCTGGGGGTGGAGACCCTGCCCGCCGGGATCCGGGTCGAGCGCAAGGTCGGCATCCCCCGCGAGGACCGCGAGGACCAGGTGCTGGCCAAGCGTCTCCTCGCGCAGAGGCTGGGCCGGCAGCGCCGTGGCGTGGTGGCGATCCCGTACGAGGACGCCGCCTGGTGGCACGTCTCGCTGTTCGGCGAGGTGTACGTGACCGACGCCTCCCAGACCGGGGTGCACCACCGCAAGGTGGACCCGCAGCGCGCCGCCGATCTGCAGAGACGGCTGGTGGCGCTCCTGTCGCGGTTCGTCCGCGAGGCTCCGGCGGCGCAGGCCCGGTGGCGCGACGCGCAGGCCCCGCTCACGACCCGGGAGAACTGGGCGCGGCTCTACGGCGGGTAGCGCCTGGCCCGGCCGGGGCGCACCCGGGGGAGTCAGGTGTGCATGCCGGCGGTGAACCAGCGCGTGGCCTCGTCGACGATCTCCTCCACGTCCGCACCGGTCTCGGCCTGCAGCCACGCGGTGATGAGCTCGCCCAGTCCCCCGACGAGCAGCCGCGCGCTGATCTCGTCCCGGGGGGCGGGCAGTGCCTGACTCCCGAACATCACGTGCGCCTGTGACACGACCAGTGCGGCGAAGTCGCGGAACAGCTCGTGGCGGCGCGTCCTCAACGCGGGCACGGAGGCGGACTCGATGATCGCCACCCGGCCCTTGCGGGGGTCGTCGGTGAGGACCGCGGCGAACGCGGCGAGCGCGGCGTGCGCCCTGGCCGCGGTGTCGCCCTCGGTGTCCGAGAGCGCGGTCAGCACGGCGGTGCGGACCTGCTCGGCGATCTCGTCGACCAGCGCGAGGAGCAGCTGGTCTCGGGCGTCGAAGCTCTCGTAGAAATAGCGTTCGGTCAGGCCCGCCTCCGAGCAGATCGCCGTCATCGTGGTCCGCTCGACGCCGCGGGTGCCGGCGATCTCCAGCGCGGCGTCCAGGAGCTGGCGGCGGCGCGCCGCCCGGCGCTCCTCGGCGCTGATTCCGCGGTAACGGCGCGGGGTCGGGGTCATCATCAGATCTTGACAGGACGTCCTGTCTGATTCAAACTCGATCAAACTGACAGGGGTCCCTGTCAGACGGTCGGACGGGTGCCCTCCCAGGCGGACGGACCCGCGCGGAGGTCAGGAGTTGCTCGTGACACGAACACTTGCGGATGCACCGGCGGGCAGCGGGCTGGCGCCGGTTCCGGGGGACGGCGGCCTCCCGCTCCTGGGGCACGGCCTGGACTACCTCCGGGATCCGATGCGCCTGTGGCAGACGCGCTACCAGCGCTACGGCCGGGTCTCGTGGTTCCGGGCGTTCGGCACGAGGATCGTGGCGCTGCTGGGGCCCGAGGCGTCGGACGTGGTGCTCCGGAACCGGGACAAGGCGTTCGCCAACGGCGACGCGTGGCAGTACCTCATCGGACCGTTCTTCGACCGCGGGTTGATGCTCCTGGACTTCGACGAGCACATGTCCCACCGCCGCCTGATGCAGGAGGCGTTCACGAACGATCGCCTCGCGCGGTACGCGGCGGCGCTCGATCCGGCGGTCCGTACCGCGGTCGAACGGTGGCAGCCGGGGGAGTCCGTGGAGGTCTATCCCCGGCTGAAGCAGTTGACCCTGAACCTCGCGGTGGACGTCTTCATGGGGGGCGCCCCGGGTGCCGACCAGGCGCGTCTCGATCAGGTGAACGCCGCGTTCATCGACTGCGTCCAGGCGGCCACCGCGCTGGTGCGGTACCCGATCCCCGGCGGGCGCTGGCACCGCGGCCTGGTGGGTCGGCGACGGGTGGAGGAGTTCCTCCGCGAGTACCTCCCGGCCAGGCGGGCGGGCGACGGCGACGACCTGTTCTCGGTGCTGTGCCGGGTGGAGGTCGACGGCGAGCGGTTCAGTGACGACGACGTGATCAACCACATGATCTTCCTGCTCATGGCCGCGCACGACACCTCCACCATCACCATCTCGACGATGATGCAGTACCTGGGCCAGCACCCGGAGTGGCAGCAACGGTGCCGGGAGGAGTCCCTGGCGATCCCGGGCGACTCGATCAGCTACGAGCAGCTCTCCGGGTTGACCTCGCTCGACCTGGTGATGAAGGAGTCGCTGCGGCTGGTCTCGCCGGTGCCCACCATCGCGCGCACGGCGGTCAAGGACACCGAGGTGCTGGGGTACTTCATCCCGGCGGGGACCATGGTCGCGATCGCCCCGTATTTCACCCACCACCTCGCCGAGTTCTGGCCGGATCCGGAGGCGTTCGACCCCGGCCGGTTCTCCGAGGAGCGCCGGGAGGACAAGGTGCACCGCCTGGCGTGGCAGCCGTTCGGCGGCGGCGTGCACAAGTGCATCGGCATGCACTTCGCCGGCGCGGAGGTCTCGATCGTGCTCCACCATCTCCTCCGCAACTTCGAGTGGCACGTCGACGCGGACTACCGCGCGCCGATGGACATGAAGTCGCTGCCCTACCCCCGGGACGGGCAGCCGGTCCGCCTCACCCGACTGGGCCGACCCTGACCCCTCCATTCCACAGGCCCGGTTCATCCACAGGTCCCCGCCCGGCGGAGCGCTCACGGCCCGGATCCGGCGGGGCGGTGGCGCACAGTGTCCGGCATGGACATCTCGCTTCAGAACCGACCGCCGGGCCCGTTGACCGCCGCCGAGCTCGCCGTGGCCGTGCCCGATCCGCGGGCCCGCAGGACGTACCGCCGGATCTGGCACGGGGTCTACCGTCGCCAGGATCAGGTGGACGACCTCCGCCTGCGCAGCCTCGCGCTGGCCAAGACCTGGCCCGAGGGGGTGCTCCGCGGCCGCAGTGCGGCCCTGCTGTGGGGGGATGACTCGGTCGCCGCCGACGCGCTCCCGGAGATCTGGCTGCCGTCCACGCGACGGTCCCCCCAGGGTCGGGTGTACCGCTACGGCGCGCTGCCCGCGGCGGCGGTCACCGACCTCGGCGGTCTCCGGGTCACCACTCCGCTGCGCACCTGCCGCGATCTGGCCGCCGATCTGGACTTCGAGGACGCCGTGGTGGCGGTGGAGCGCCTGTGCGCGGCGGTGCCGGAACTCGCGGGCCAGTTGGCGAGCGCGGTCGTGCACCCGGCCGGGCGCGGGGGCCGGATGTTCGGTGAGGTCGTCCGGGCGGCGGATCCGCTTTCGCGATCGAGCGACTCGACGCGCGCCCGCCTCGCGCTCGCGGCCGCCGGGTGCGGGGACTTCGGGCACGGGCACACCGTGCGGCTGGCGCACCGGACCCTGGATCTGCCGCTGGCGGACCCCGTCGCCCGGTGCGTGGTGTCCACCGCCGGCGGGACCGCGCCGGCGTGTGGGGCGATCCCCGAGTGGTACCGCGCTCAGCTGCTGGCGGCGGGCTGGACGGTGATAGTCGTCCGGGGCCCCGCCGCCCCCGTCCCGCGCGGGACTCCGGTCCCGCCGGGTGTGGGCGACGTCGGCCACCGCGCGGCGGCGGTGCTGTGGACGCGGTGGCCCTCCAGCGAGATCCGGGTCCCGCCGCGGGACGCCCCCGCCGCCGACCCGCACGGGATGTGGGCGGGCCGGCGGGGGTGACGCGCGGGAGGGGTCCGGTCAGCTCGTCAGGTCGGTCGCGCGTCCGTAGCGGGCCTGCTCGTCCCAGACCCGGCGGAGTAGCTGCTCGAGCTCCCAGACGTCGCCCTCGGTGCCGAAGTACTTGCGGTCGATGTGCTGGAGCCTGTCCTCGTTGGCGACGATCTTGGCCCAGAGCTTGGCCCGCTCGACCGGGTCGTCGGTGAAATCCTTGTTGAGGTACTCGTGGGAGTGCCGCTTGAGGTTGCCGAGCACGGTGAGGGCCTTGCCGGCCGGGCTCACCAGCGAGGCGACGATGGTCACCACGAGCACGCCCACGATGATCCCGAGCGAGAGGAAGGTGGGCACCTCCACCACGTCGACGTGCTCACCGCCGTTGATGAACGGCAGGTTGTTCTCGTGCAGGGCGTGGAGGATGAGTTTGACACCGATGAACCCGAGGATCGCGGCGAGGCCGTACTTGAGGTAGACCAGCCGGTCGAGCAGCCCGTCGAGGAGGAAGTAGAGCTGGCGCAGGCCGAGCAGCGAGAACGTGGTGGCGGTGAAGACGATGAAGACGTTCTGGGTGAGGCCGAAGATCGCGGGGATCGAGTCCAGCGCGAACATGATGTCGGTGCCGCCGATCGCCACCATGACGATCATCATCGGCGTCATGACCTTCTTGCCGTTCTCCACGGTGAGCAGCTTGTCGTGGTCGTAGTGGTCGGTGGCCGGGATGAACTTCTTGGCCAGCCGGACCACGACGTTGTCCGCGTCGTCGTCCTCGTCGTCCTCCGCCAGGAGTCGGCCCGCGGTGACGATGAGGAAGAGGCCGAACACGTAGAACAGCGCGGCGAACTGGTTGAGCAGGGCGGCGCCGACGAAGATGAACGCGGTCCGCGCGAAGATCGAGAAGATGATGCCGAAGAGCAGCGCCTTCTGCTGGCCCGCCCGGGGGACCTTGAAGCTGGTCAGCAGCAGGAGGAACACGAACAGGTTGTCCACCGAGAGCGCCTTCTCGGTGATGTACCCCGCGAAGTACTCCACGCCCATGTCGGTGCCGCCGAAGAACCACACGGCAAAGCCGAAGACGATCGCGATCCCCACGTAGAGGGCCGACCAGACCGCCGACTCCTTGAGCGTCGGGATGTGCTCCTTGCGGACGTGGAAGAAGTAGTCGAACAGCAGCAGCGCGACGATCAGACCGACTGACAACGACCAGGCGAGCGGGGTGGCACCCAACGCGGGGTTCCTTTCCGGGGACGGCAGAGGGACCGGATCATCCTACTCCGGGTTCGGCCCGGCACCCCCGGCGTCGCCCGCGCGGGCGTGGACAAAGGGCCGACATCTGTCCAGGTGGGCGCTGCGGTCCGCCCAGTCGATCGCACCCCGGATCGGCTGCCCGCCGGGGCGGGGCTCAGCGAGGACCGACCGGCCAGGCCCCCGGATCGCGACCGGTCAACGCCAGCGCCTGTCTCTTATACACATCT
>DIAZ01000180.1:0-6748 GCA_002415925.1 Dietzia sp. UBA5065
GTGACGGACTCGGCCTCCTTCGCCGCGTTCCTCGATCAGGCCCGGTCGGACATGGGCGGTCTCGACGTCCTCATCAACAACGCCGGGGTGATGCCGATCGGACGCTTCCTCGAGCAGTCCGAGGAGATCGTGCGCCGCTCGACCGACATCAACCTCATCGGGCCGATCCTCGGCATGAGGCTCGCGCTCCCCGACATGCTGGCCCGGGGCCGCGGCCACATCGTCAACGTCTCCTCCAGCGCGGGCAAGGCCGCGGTTCCGGGCGGCCTCAACTACGGCGCCCAGAAGGCCGGTCTCGTGCACCTGACCGAGGGCGCGCGGATCGAGTTCGCCGGCCGCGGCGTCGACTTCACCTGTGTCATCCCCTTCTTCACCAACACGGACCTGATCTCCGGGACCAAGGGGGCGAGGCTGGTCAGGACCGTCGAGCCCGAGGAGGTGGCCCGCGAGATCGCCACCGCGATCGTGAAGCGGAAAAAGGACGTCTACACCCCGGGCCTGCTGCGGCCGCTCCTCGCGATGCAACCACTTGTCGGTCGTCGGCTCCGGGACGGCATGTACCGGGCGCTCGGCGCGTACGACACCTTCCTCGACGTCGACCGATCCCGTCGATCGGACTATGACCGTCGGATCAACGGGAATTGAGGCGTGATGACAAGTCAGACCATCGGGTCGGCGGCGGCACCGAGCCCCGCCGAGACCGTCGACCGGCTCAAAGCGGCGTTCCGCGCCGGACGGACCCGGCCCGTGGAGTGGCGCGAGACGCAGCTCCGCGGACTCCTCCGGTTCCTGGATGAGAGGGAGGGGGAGATCGCCGAGGCGCTCGCCCGGGATCTGGGGCGGAGCGCCTTCGAGGCGTGGTTCGGCGACATCGCCCCGCCCAGGAACGAGGCCGCGCACGCGCTCAAGCACCTGCGCCGCTGGATGCGCCCCCGGCGCCGACCCGTCCCGCTCGCACAGCAGCCCGCCCGCGCGCGCATCCAGTACGAGCCCCTGGGGGTCGCGCTCGTCGTCGCCCCCTGGAACTACCCCGTCAACCTGGCCCTCGGACCCATGGTGGCGGCGTTCGCGGCAGGCAACGCCGTGGTCCTCAAACCCTCCGAGATCGCGCCCGCCACCTCACGCCTCCTCGCCGAGGTGTTGCCGACGTACCTCGATCCGGAGGCGTTCGGGGTGGTCGAGGGCGACGGTCCCACCACCCAGCACCTCATCTCCCTGGGAGTCGATCACGTCTTCTTCACCGGTGGCACGGAGGTGGGCCGCAAGATCATGGAGGCGGCAGCCAAGACCCTCACCCCCGTCATCCTCGAGCTCGGGGGCAAGAGCCCGGTCATCGTCGCGGAGGACGCGGATCTCGACGTCACGGCGCGCAGGATCGCCTGGGTGAAACTGATGAACTCCGGTCAGACCTGCATCGCCCCGGACTACGTCCTGGTGCACGAGTCGGTGAAGGACGACCTCGTGGCGCGCCTGTCGGCGGTCGTGACGGAGTTCACCTCGGCCGAGGGGCCCAAGCGGATCGTCAACCGTCGGCAGTTCGACCGGCTGGCGGGATACCTCGGCCAGACCCGCGGCTCGATCGTCCTCGGCGGGGAGACCGACGCCGACGAGTTGACCATCGCCCCCACGATCGTCGTGGACCCGGATCCGTCCGAGCCGGTGATGACGGAGGAGATCTTCGGTCCGATCCTCCCGATCGTGTCGTACCGGGACGTCGACGAGGCCATGGAGTTCGTCAACGGTCGCCCCGCGCCGTTGGGCCTCTACGTCTTCACGAGGGACACCGACCTGGCCGACAGGATCGTCGACTCCGTTCCCGCCGGTGGCGCGGTGATCAACCACTGCGCGATCCACTACCTCATGCCGGAGCTGCCCTTCGGCGGCGTCGGGGACAGCGGGATCGGGGCGTACCACGGCGAGGCCGGATTCCAGGCGCTGAGCCACCTCAAGTCCGTCGCCGTGAAGGGGTTCGCGGTGGATCCGCGGATCGTGTACCCGCCCTACGGGCGCGTGGCGCAGGCCGTGATGCGTCGGCTCTTCTGACTCACGCCCCGTCCTCCCGCGGGGCGGCCGAGTAGGGTCGGACGGGCACCAGATCCCACAGCGACCCGAGGAGGTCCGGCATGTCGGAAGAGCAGTGGTACTACGACGTCGCCACAGGTCAGGCGGTCCAGGGCAAGGTCACCAACTGGGAGAACAGGATGGGACCGTACGCCACCCGCGGCGAGGCGGAGGCGGCGCTCGCCAAGGCGAAGGCGCGCAACGAGGCGTGGGACGCCCAGGACTAGATAAGCCCAGGACTAGCCACGCCGAGGAGCAGCCACCCCTGGACCGCCCCACCCCCAGGAGCGGACGGCCGGGGCGGTCTCAGCGGGTGCCCGTGGACCCCTTCTTGCGCGTGGTCTTCTTGCGCCGCCGGGCCGCCCGCCGCGACTCCGACAGTTCGCGGTAGGCCGCGGTGACCGTGGCGGCGTCGTTCTCGAATCCGGCCAGGGTGCGCTCGGAGAAGCCGCGTTCGTGCTCGAACAGCACCCCGAACCCGAACGTCGACTCGCCGGCGGACTCGGCGCGGCGCGCGATGCGCCGGATCCACATCCGCGCGGTCACGCTGTCCTGGACCTCGCCGAGCACCGTGTGCAACCGCTGGCAGGCGGTGCGCAGCGGGGCCACGGTGAGGCCGCCCCCCTCCTGGAGCGAGCTGACGTTGCGCCGCAGCGCCTTGGCGCGCTTGCGGACGACGTGGGTCAGCGCCTCCCGCTGGGACAGGGTCAGCTCCAGGGCCTCGAGATCCCGCTCGGTGCGGGTGCGCGCCTTGGTGAACTTGGCGAACTGCCGATCCACCCCGCGCAGCATCACGTCCTCGGACTCCCGCCGCGCCTTCCGGCCCCCGGCCCGCCCGTGCTCACCCGCGGTGGTCGCGGCGGAAGGGGCCGACCCCGCGACCTCGACGAGCCGGTGAAGGGTGTCGAGCAGGTCGAGGTACCGGTCGGTGCCCAGGGCGGCCGTCACGCGGTGCCCGGCGCGCCGCTCCTCGGCATCGAGTTCGGTGCGCAGTCGCAGCCTCGTCTCGGGGCTCACGATGTCCTCGGGGAACTCCGCGGCCAGGTTCTCCAGACGGACGTCGACCACCTGGATGTCCCTCACCTTGCCCAGCACCGCGGCGAGGACCTTGAGCTCCTCGAGCAGGACGGCCAGGTCGATGTCCGTGTCCGCGGTCTCGGTCTGGAGCTCGGCGGCGTAGGAGCTGATCGTGCTGCGCAGGCCCCGGACGGCCACCCGCATCTGGTGGACCCCGACCATCGTGACGCGCCGGGCGGCCGGGTCGTGGTCGAGCAGTTGGTGCAGGTCCTCGACGAGGGCGTCCCGCACCGGCGAGGCGCCCCGGGGGAACGGGTCGGGGAGGGCGCCGATCGCGCGGGCGAGTTTGGACGACGACGACGAGGCGGTGGCCCCCGCGTCTGTGCAGGCGGAGGCGACGGCCGCGAGATGGCCCACGGCACCGTCCAGCGACGGGTCGACGAGTTCGGCCTCCCACTCCCGCCACCGGGCCGCGGACCCGCCGGGGACGAAGGACTCGGTGGTGACGTGGTCGTCGCAGAACTCCACCACGGCCCGGCCGTCGGAGTCCCGCAGCGTCAGCACGTGCCGTTCGTTGTCGACACGGGCGACGGGTGCGAGCGGTCGTCGGCGGACCAGGCCGGCCACGGCGGCGACGAAGTCCGGCGGTACCTCGTCGCCGAGTGGTGCCTGCAGCTCGACCCGGCCGGCCTCGGACGGCAGCTTGAGGTGCCAGCCGGCGTCGTCCCCGCCCGTCCGCCGACGCAGCGTCACCTTGTGGCGCGTGAGCGAGAGGTCGTCCGTGTCGTAGTACGTCGCGGAGAGGTCGTGCACCGCGGGCTCGTCCGCCGTCAGCGGGGCGAAGGCGCCCGGGGAGGGGACGGGGATGTCGGGGCCGACCTCGAACTTGCTCTCGACCTCGACGGTTTCGCTGATCGTCATGGACTGGTTGTACCAGGCTCGGGTGAACGGGGCGTCGGGTGCGACCCCCACGGGACTTACCTGCGGGTAAGATCACAGTGGTCCGGATCACAGGCGCGTCGTGGGGAGAAGCAGTGGATCAGGGAGAAGCAGCGGATGGGACGACGGTCGTCGACACCCTGATCGTCGGGGCCGGATTCTCCGGCCTGGGGGCCGCGATCAAGCTCACGGAGGAGGGGATGGACGACCTCGTCGTGGTGGAACGGGGTTCCGACGTCGGCGGGACGTGGCGCGACAACACCTACCCGGGCGCCGCCTGCGACGTGCCGTCCCACCTCTACTCCTACTCTTTCGCCCTCAATCCGGACTGGTCCCGGGCCTTCTCGCCGCAGGGCGAGATCTACGACTACATCCGGAAGGTCACCCACGACACCGGGGTGCGCCGGAAGATCCGGTTCGGCGTCGAGGTCACCTCGGTGCGCTTCGACGGCTCCCGTGGTCGGTGGAGCGTCGAGACGACCGCGGGGGAGTACGACGCCCGCGTCGTGGTGCTCGGGGTGGGGGCGTTGTGCGAGCCGCGGCTCCCCGAGATCGACGGCATCGCCGGGTTCGGGGGGCCCGTGTTCCACACCGCCCGCTGGGACCACTCGGTGCCGCTCGCGGGCAGGCGCGTCGCGGTGATCGGGACCGGCGCCTCGGCCATCCAGGTGGTGCCCTCCATCGCGCCGGCCGTGGCGCACCTCGACGTCTACCAGCGCACCGCGCCCTGGGTGCTGCCCCGGGTGGATCGACCGTATCCGAGGTTCGAGCGCACGCTCTACCGCCGGGTTCCCGGTCTGCAGCGGGCGGTCCGGGCGCTGCAGTACGGCAGCCGGGAGTTCCAGGTCGTGGGACTGACCCGCAGCAGAGCGGCGCTCGCGCCGATCCGGGCGATCGGGCGCGCGCATCTGGCGATGCAGGTGCGAGACCCCGCGCTGCGCGCCGAGGTGACCCCGGATTTCGAGATCGGGTGCAAGCGGATCCTGCTGTCCAACGCCTGGTATCGCGCGTTGACCAGACGGAACGTCGACCTGGTGACCGCGCCGATCAGCCGGGTGACCGACACCGGGATCGTCACCGCCGACGGCGTGGAGCATCCGGCGGACGTGCTCGTGGTGGCCACCGGGTTCCACGTCACCGACTCGCCGTTCTTCGAACGGGTCCACGGGGCCGACGGGCGGACGCTGGCCGCCAAGTGGGCGAGCGAGGGGATGGAGGCCTACAAGGGCACCACCGTCGCGGGCTACCCCAACCTCTTCGTGCTGGTGGGCCCCGCGACGGGTCTCGGCCACTCCTCGATGATCTACATGATCGAATCCCAGCTCAACTACCTCGTGGACGCCCTCCGCACCATGCGCGACCGCGGACTGCAGACGGTCGAGGTCCGGGAGGCCGTCCAGGACGCCTACAACCGCGAGCTGCGTGAGGCCACCGGCGAGACCGTGTGGACGACCGGCTGCAAGAGCTGGTACCTCGACGCCAAGGGCAACGCCCCGGCCGTGTGGCCCGATTTCACGTTCTCCTTCCGCCGGGAGACCCGCGATTTCGACCTCAGCGCCTACCGCCGCACCGCGTCGACCGGTCCGGCCGAGGGGCCGCCCGGGGAACCGGCCGTGACGCCGACCGGGCAGGAGGCACTGCGATGAGCGCACTGGTCCGCGGACTCGTCGGCTCCCTGGGTGGGGTGGTGGCCCGCCGTCCCCGCTGGCGGATGGACGGCAAGGTCGTCGTCGTCACGGGGGCGGGCTCCGGCATCGGGCGCGAACTCGCCCGGGAGGCGGCGCGGCGGGGGGCCCGGCTCGCGCTGAGCGACATCGACGCCGACGGCCTGGCCGAGACGGTCCGATTGGCCCGGGCCGACGGGGCGACGGACGTGCGTTCCGACCGGCTCGACGTGGCCGAACAGGCCGCGGTGGCGGAGTACGCGGGCCGGGTCGCCGAGCACTTCGGCGTGGTCAACCTGGTCGTCAACAACGCCGGGATCGCGTTCACCGGATCGGTCGAGCAGTCCTCGTACAAGGACATCGCCCGAATCATGGACGTGGACTACTGGGGGGTCGTGCACGGCACCAAGGAGTTCCTGCCGCACCTCATCGCCTCCGGCGACGGCCACCTGGTCAACGTCTCGAGCATCTTCGCGTTCCTGTCCGTGCCCACCCAGAACGCCTACAACGCGGCCAAGGCCGCGGTGCAGCAGTTCACCGAGTCTCTACGGATGGAGATGCTCGCCGCCGGACACCCGGTGGACGTCACCTGCGTCCACCCCGGGGGGATCAAGACCGCGGTCGCCCGGAGCGCGGGTGCGGCCGAGGGGCTGGACAGTGCGGACTTCGCCGCGATCTTCGACTCGAAGTTCGCGCGCACCGAGGCCTCGACGGCCGCGCGGGTGATCCTGGACGGGGTCGAGAGGCGCCGCGCCCGGGTCCTGGTGGGCCCGGACGCCTACGTGCTCGACGCCCTGGTGCGCCTGTTCCCGGCCGGCTACCAGAAGGGCACGGTCGCGATCTCGCGCCGCTTCGGGGTGGTCTGACCGGAGCGGCGGGAGCAGGGTCAGGGGCGGAACCGGTCCGTCGCCTCGAGCAGGTGATGGGTCGTGCCCGGCTCCGCCATCGCGTGCCCGGCGTCGGGGACGATGTGCAGCTCGGACCCCGGCCACGCCGCGTGCAGCTCCCAGGCGTTGGCCACCGGGCACACCACGTCGTATCGCCCGTGGACGATCACGGCGGGGAGG
>DIAZ01000180.1:6924-7261 GCA_002415925.1 Dietzia sp. UBA5065
CGGGCGAAGGCCAGCGCGAACCTGTCGGGATCGCCGTCCGGGACGGCGGGGCGGGGGAGCAGGGCGGACGTCGAGGTCTCCCACGTGGTCCACGCCCGAGCGGCCTCGACCTCCGTCGCGGGGTCACCGCAGTGCAGGAGGCGGTGGTACGCCGCCACGTGGTCGTACCCCGGGGCGCCGACGGCCCCGGGGCCGTCGGCGGCCACCAGCGGCGCGAGGTATCCCTCCCAGGCGTCGGGGAACAGGTGGGCTGCGCCGCCCCGGTAGAACCAGTCGATCTCGGAGGGGCGGCACAGGAAGATCCCGCGCAGGACCAGCGCGCGCACGCGGTCGGGGT
>DIAZ01000180.1:7535-9058 GCA_002415925.1 Dietzia sp. UBA5065
CGGCGACGTGCGGGGTGCTCCGCCCGCAGCCGCGCTGGTCCACCAGGATGATCCGGTACGCGGCGGGGTCGAACATCCGACGGTGGGCGGGGGAGGTCCCCCCGCCGGGACCGCCGTGGACGAACAGGACCGGGTCCCCGGCGGGATTCCCGGAGCACTCCCAGTACAGGCGTTGGCCGTCGCCCACGTCGAGCATCCCCGTCTCGTGGGGCCCGATCTCCGGGTACGGGGCGCGGCGCGCGGTCTGCGTGTCCATCGACGATCCCGGCGTGATCAGAACGAGTGGTCGGGGCCGGGGAACGCCCGGGAGCGGACCTCGTCGCCGTACTCGCGGGCGGCGTCGCGGAGGGTGTCGGCGAGTCGCGCGTAGCGCTTGACGAATTTCGCCGTCCGCCCGGTGCCGTGGCCGGCCATGTCCTGCCACACCAGCACCTGGGCGTCGCAGCCGTTGCCGGCGCCGATCCCGACCGTCGAGATCGCCAGTTCGGCGGTGACCTCGCGGGCCAGCTCGGCGGGCACCATCTCCATGACCACGGAGAACGCCCCGGCCTCCTGGACGGCGCGGGCGTCGGCCCGGAGCGCGTCGGCGGCGTCGCCGCGGCCCTGGACGCGGAAGCCGCCGAGGCCGTTGACGGACTGGGGGGTGAAGCCGATGTGGGCCATGACCGGGATCCCGGCGTCGACGATCGCCCTGATCTGCGGGGCCATGCGGACGCCGCCCTCGAGCTTGACGGCCTGGGCGCCGCCCTCCTTCATCATCCGCGTGGCGGCCGCGACGGCCTGCGTCGGCGAGGCCTCGTAGCTCCCGAAGACCAGGTCGGCCACCACGAGCGCCATGGGCGCTCCCCGGGTGACGGCCCGGACAAGTGGGATCATCTCGTCCTCGGTGACCGGGACGGTGGTGTCGTAGCCATAGACGACGTTGGCCGCCGAGTCGCCCACCAGCAGGACGGGGATCCCCGCCTCCTGGAACAGCCGGGCGGAGACGAAGTCGTAGGCGGTGAGCATGGGCCACGGCTCGCCCGCGGCCTTGAGCTCGGCCAGGTGGTGGATGCGGGTGACCCGCGTCAGGCCCTGTCGATCCTCGGCCGGTGCGCCACCGGATCCGTAGACCGGCGTGTCGGTGGTGTCACTCATGGCGGTGTGGCCTTCCTACGGTGACCTCGAGGCCGACGGGGGTGTCGGTCCCCGGGTGGACAGGGGGCGATGGCGGGAGATCCCGTCGCCGACGAGTCTGCCACGGCGGGGTCGAGGGGGGCCGGGGAGTGTGGCGCGTACCGGATGTCACACGGACGTAACACGGCAGGCACTAGGTTGGACGGCATGAACCGCCAGCAGGAGTACGTTCTCAGGACCCTAGAGGAACGCGACATCCGGTTCGTCCGGCTGTGGTTCACCGACGTGCTCGGGACCCTGAAATCCGTGGCCGTGGCCCCGGCCGAGCTCGAGGGGGCGTTCGGCGAGGGGATCGGCTTCGACGGCTCGGCCATCGAGGGCTTCTCCCGCGTCTCGGAGGCGGACAC
>DIAZ01000180.1:9374-9562 GCA_002415925.1 Dietzia sp. UBA5065
GACACCGCGCCGCATTTCCGTCGCCACGCCATCGAGGCGCTGGAGGCGATGGGCATCTCGGTGGAGTTCTCCCATCACGAGGGCGCCCCGGGGCAGCAGGAGATCGACCTGCGCTACGCGGACGCCCTGAGCATGGCGGACAACATCATGACCTTCCGCTACGTGGTCAAGGAGGTGGCCATGAACAA
>DIAZ01000180.1:9808-14652 GCA_002415925.1 Dietzia sp. UBA5065
TTCGTCGCGGGCATCCTGCGGCACGCGCCCGAGTTCTCGGCGGTCACCAACCAGTGGGTCAACTCGTACAAGCGCCTCATCGGCGGCGGCGAGGCCCCGACCGCGGCCACCTGGGGTCGGGCGAACCGCTCGGCGCTCGTGCGGGTCCCGATGTACACCCCGAACAAGGCCTCCTCCCGCCGGATCGAGGTCCGGAGCCCGGACTCGGCCTGCAACCCGTATCTCGCCTATGCGGTGATGTTCGCCGCGGGCATCAAGGGCGTCCAGGAGGGGTACGAGCTCCCTCCCGAGTCCGAGGACGACGTGTGGACCATGAGCCGCCAGGAGCGGCGCGCGATGGGCTACACCGACCTCCCCGGGAGCCTGGAGCAGGCGCTCGACGCCATGGAGGAGTCCGAGCTCGTCGCCGACGCGCTCGGCGAGCACGTCTTCGAGTTCTTCCTGCGCAACAAGCGGCGCGAGTGGCGGGAGTACCGCAACGACGTCACCCCGTACGAGCTCCGGAACTACCTCAGCCTGTGACCGGACGCACGCGATGAGCAGGGATTCCTCCCGTCCCCGCATGCCGAGCCCGGGGCGGCTCGGCCTGCTCGACACCCGGGCGGGGGACTGGCTCGACTACCTGGGCTGGACCGGCGAGGACGCGATCCCGCTGCTCTGGGCCCTGTCGCGCGCCCCCGATCCGGACCTGGCGCTGGGCGCGCTGGTCCGGCTCCGGGAATCCCTCGCGGCGGAATCCCACGGCAAGAGCTCGTCTGCGCGCGCCGGAATCGACACCGGCGTGGCGGCCCTCGATTCGGCGCTGCGCTCCGATCTGCCGCTCCGCGGACGACTCCTGGGCCTGCTCGGGTCGTCCAGCGCCCTCGGCGACCACCTGGTGGCCGAGCCCACCCGCTGGGCCTCGCTCCGCTCGGAGCTGCCCGCCCGCGAGGACGTCCTGGCCGACATGCTCGGGGCCGTCGGGGCGGTCCCGGAGGCGCCCGTCGAGGGCGCGCCCCCGCCGTCCCAGGCGGAGGACCTGCGCAGCGCGGGAACCTATCGGGCCGCCGTCACCGGCGGCGCCGCGGTCAACGTCCTGCGGTCGACCTACCGCGACCACGTGGCGCTGCTGGCCGCGCACGACGTGGCGTCGACGGTCGAGGACCAACCGGTGCTGCCGTTCGCCGAGGTCGGGCGGCGCCTGGCCGATCTCGCCGACGCGGCGCTGACGGCCGCCCTCGCGGTGGCCGTGACGACCGTGTACCCGGACTCCCCGCTGCCCGCCAGGCTCGCCGTGGTGGCCATGGGCAAGGGTGGGGCCCGCGAGCTCAACTACATCTCCGACGTGGACGTCATCTTTGTCTCCGAGCCCGCGGACGCCAAGACCGGCCGCGTGGCGGGGGAGATGATGCGCATCGGGTCGATGGCCTTCTTCGAGGTGGACGCCGCGCTCCGCCCGGAGGGCAAGTCCGGCGAGCTGGTCCGGACCCTCGAGTCCCACGAGGCCTACTACAAGAGGTGGGCCAAGACCTGGGAGTTCCAGGCGCTGCTCAAGGCCCGGCCGATGACCGGCGACCTCGCACTGGCCGCCGACTACCACGACGCCGTCCACCCCCTGGTCTGGACCGCCGCCGAGCGGGAGGACTTCGTCCACGACGTCCAGGCCATGCGCCGCCGCGTCGAGGAGAACGTCCCCGAGGTGCTGCGCGAGCGGGAGCTCAAGCTCGGCCGCGGCGGCCTGCGGGACGTGGAGTTCGCCGTCCAGCTGCTCCAGATGGTCCACGGTCGCACCGACGAGGAGTTGCGGGTGACCAGCACGGTGGAGGCGCTCGGGGCGCTGCGCGCGGGCGGGTACATCGCGCGCGAGGACGGCGCCAACCTGGTCGCCGCCTACGAGTTCCTCCGACTGCTCGAGCACCGGCTCCAGCTCCAGCGCCTGCAACGCACGCACCTGCTTCCCGAGGAGCCCGACGAGGAGGGCTACCGCTGGCTCGCCCGGGCCGCCCACGTCCGGCCGGCCGGGCGACTCGACGCGGCCGAGGTGCTGCGCGACGAGCTCCGCCAGATCCGGAGCCGGGTCCGCCGACTCCACTCCAAGCTCTTCTACCGTCCGCTGCTGGACTCGATCGCCTCGTACGACGCGGAGGCGCTGTCCCTGAGCACCGAGGCGATGGAGCGGCAGCTCGCGGCCCTGGGGTTCGGGTCGCCCCGCAACGCGCTCGGTCACCTCCGGGCGCTCGCCGGGCAGAGCAACCGGCGCGGCCGGATCCAGGCGCTCCTTCTGCCCACGTTCATGGAGTGGCTCGCGGACACCCCGGACCCGGACGCGGGCCTGTTGGCGTATCGCAAGCTGTGCGACGAGCACCAGGACGTCACGTGGTTCCTGCGCATCCTCAGGGACGACAGCATCGTGGCCCGCCGCCTGGTGACGGTCCTGGGCACCTCGCCGTTCGTGTCCGAGCTGTTGCTGCGCAACCCCGAGGTGATCCCCGACCTGACCGACGGGACGGAGGGGCCGGTGCTCGTGGACACCGGGGTGTCGGACATCGCCTCGGCCCTGGCGGCCTCGGCCGCGCGTCACCGCACCCCGGAGAAGGTCATCGCCGCGGCGCGGTCCCTGCGGCGGGCCGAACTCGCCCGGATAGGCGCCGCGGACGTCCTCCGGCTGGTCTCAGTTCCGGAGGTGGGCCAGCGACTGTCGGCCGTGTGGCGTGCGGTGCTCGAGGCGTCGCTGGCCGCGGTGATGAGGGACATGGCCCCCGAGGGCGAGCCCCCTCCGGCCCGGCTCGCGTACATCGGGATGGGCAGGCTCGGCGGGGACGAGTTGTCGTACGGCTCCGACGCGGACGTCATGATCGTGTGCGACCCGGTCGACGGCGTCGCCGAGGACGTGGCCGTCCGGTGGGCGGTGCAGGTGGCCGAGCGCGTGGGCGGGCTGCTGTCCTCGCCGTCGTCGGATCCTCCCCTCGACCTCGACGCGGACCTGCGGCCGGAAGGCCGCAACGGTCCGCTCGTCCGCACCCTCGCGTCCTACCGCGCCTACTACGCGAAGTGGGCCGAGACGTGGGAACTGCAGGCGCTGCTGCGCGCGGCGTTCGCCGCCGGCGACAGCGAGCTGGGACTGGACTTCCTGCACATGATCGACGAGTTCCGGTACCCCGCGGACGGCGTCCCGCCCAAGGTCGTGCAGGAGATCAGGCGGATGAAGGCGCGGATCGACTCGGAACGACTCCCGCGCGGTGCCGACCCGGCCACCCACACCAAGCTCGGGCGCGGCGGCCTGGCGGACGTGGAGTGGTGCGCCCAGTTGCTCACCATGCAGCACGCGGCGCGGGTCCCGGGCCTGCACACCACCTCCACGCTCGAGGCGCTCGACGCCGCGGCCTCCGCCGAGCTCCTGTCCGAGGGCGAGCGGGACGCCCTGGTGCAGTCGTGGCTCATGGCCGGCCACGCCCGCAACGCGCTGGTCCTGGCGCGCGGCAAGGCGGTCGACCAGCTCCCCGGTCAGGGCAAGATCCTGTCCGCGGTGGCGAGCATCTGCACCGGGTCGTCCGACGGGGCGGAGTTCCTCAACGAGTACCTCCGGGTGACCCGCCACGGCCGCAAGGCCGTCGACCACGTGTTCTGGGGCGAGATCTAGCCCGCCACCCCGGTGGGGGTCAGGGTGTCCACCGATGCGCGGCGGGTCCGGCCGCGGATACCCTGGGGGCATGGCTGTGACGATGAACCTGACCCTCACCCTCGACGGCGTGACCTACGGCGAGCTGTACGAGTTCGTCGACGCGGTCCGCGCGGCCGGCGTCCCCGCCGACGAGCGCGTGCGGTGCCTGGGTTCGGACGACAAGGGCGACCGCTTCGAGGTGGAGCTCGGGCCCGACCGGCGTCGCCCCGGCGCGGCACGGGCGGCCTCGGGGGCGTTGTCGGGGCAGGCGCCCGCGCCGGCCGCCGGGCCGGGGGTGTCGCCGTCGATCGCCTCCGTCGCCGAGACCGTCCGGTCGATGGTCCGCAACGGCGATGATCTGGACCGCGTGCTCACCGCGCTGGGGGATCTGCGCAAGTTCCTGCGGTGAGGCGCCGCCGCCCGGTCGCCCGGGCGCTGGCCGTCCTGTCCTGCCTGATCGCCGCGACGGGGGTGGCCCTCCACCACTCGGACTCGGATCTCCCCGCCGTGCTGGTCCTGGCGTCGTTCGCGCTCGCGGCGTGGGCGTTCTCCCTCCTCGCGCTGGTCGCGGCGCTGCGCGCCCGCTCCGTCGCGCTGACGATCCTCGCCGTGGTGCTCGCCGGCGCGGGCGCGGTCCAGTACGGCCCGCTGGTCTCCCCGTCCGGTGGGGACGACGACGAGGGGGTCGACCTCCGGGTCCTGGTGCAGAACCTGGAGTTCGGGCGGGCGGTCCCGACCGACGTGGTGAGGGCCGTCCGCGAGGGCGGGGTCGACCTCCTGGTGACGGTCGAGGCCACCCCGGAGGCGGTCGACGGGCTACGCGCGGCGGGGCTCACCGCGAACCTCCCGCACGAGGCCCTGGATCCCGCCCCGCAGACCGCCGGCGTGGCCGTCTGGTCGAGGTACCCGCTCTCGCCGCCCGAGCGGGTCCCGGGATTCCGTCTCGGGGTCGTGCGCACCGACATGGCGGGACCCGCCGGACCGGTGACGGTGGTGGCCGCGCACCCGGTCGCTCCGGTCGTCGACGGACCCGCCGCGGTCGAGGAGGCCGACCGACTGCGCTCGTACCTCGGGGGTCTGCCCGGGCCCGCACCGGTGGTGGTGGGTGGGGACTTCAACGCCACCTGGGATCACGTCCGGTTCCGGAGCCTGCGGGGGCTCGGGTACACCGACTCGGTGTCGGGCGGGGGCGACGGCTGGGTGC
>DIAZ01000184.1:0-1909 GCA_002415925.1 Dietzia sp. UBA5065
AGATGTGTATAAGAGACAGGGGCAACGGGCGGACCTCGTCGTCGTCGCCCCCGCCACCGCGGACCTGCTCGCCCGCGCGGCGAGTGGTCGGGCCGACGACCTCCTCACGTCCACGCTCCTCACCGCCCGCTGCCCGGTGCTCCTCGCCCCGGCCATGCACACGGAGATGTGGGAGCACCCCGCGACCCGACGCAACGTCGACACCCTCCGGGGGGACGGCATCCACGTCATGCCGCCGGCGTGGGGCCGGCTCACGGGGGCGGACACCGGCGCCGGACGACTTCCGGAGCCTGCCGACATCGCCCGGCTGGCCCGACTCCTGCTCGACGGGGGATCACTGCCGTGGGACCTCGCCGGGAAGAACGTCGTCGTCACCTCCGGCGGCACGCGCGAGGAGATCGACCCCGTTCGCTTCCTCGGCAACCGCAGTTCGGGCAAGCAGGGTCACGCGATCGCCGCGGTGGCCGCCGCCCGGGGGGCCCGCGTGACGCTGGTGACGTCCTCCGATCTGCCGACTCCACCCGCGGTCGAGGCCGTGCACATCGAGTCGGCGCTGGAAATGCGTGAGCGGACGCTGCGCGCAGCGGCCCACGCGGACGTCGTGATCAAGGCCGCCGCCGTCGCCGATTTCCGGCCGGCCGACGTGGCGGACTCCAAGCTCAAGAAGGACAGCGGGTCGGAGCCGACCGGGATCCGGCTGGTGCGCAACCCCGACATCCTCGCCGACCTGGTCGCCGCCCGCGGGTCCGGAGACGTCCCGGCCGACTGCGTGCTCGTCGGGTTCGCCGCCGAGACGGGCGACTCCTCCGGCACCGTCCTCGAACACGGCAGGGCCAAGCTCGCCCGGAAGGGGTGCGACCTCCTGGTGGTCAACGAGGTCGGACGCGGCACCACCTTCGGCGAGGACGTCAACGGCGGGTGGATCCTCGACTCCTCGGGCGGCGAGGTGCTGGTGGACAGGGCGAGCAAGGACGTCCTGGCCGGTCGGATCCTCGACGCGGTGGCGGCGATGTGGAGCCGACCCTCCGGCGTGAGCGCCGCGGACCGCACCGACTAGTCTGTTCCCACGCGATCCCACCATGGAAGAGAGAACCACTGTGACGCAGGCACTCCGGCTGTTCACCAGCGAGTCCGTGACCGAGGGCCATCCGGACAAGATCTGTGACGCGATCTCCGACTCCATCCTCGATGCGATGCTGGCGCAGGATCCGGACGCCCGCGTCGCGGTGGAGACCATGGTCACCACCGGTCAGGTCCACGTGGCCGGCGAGGTCAGGACGAGCGGCTACGTGGAGATCCCGCAGCTCATCCGCGACACGATCGTCAAGATCGGCTACGACTCCTCGGACAAGGGCTTCGACGGCGTCTCCTGCGGCGTGTCGATCTCGATCGGCCAGCAGTCCCCGGAGATCGCCCAGGGTGTGGAAACCTCGCACGAGGCCCGCACCGGGGACGGTTCCGCCGAGGACGCCATCGCCAGCCAGGGCGCAGGCGACCAGGGCCTCATGTTCGGCTACGCCTGCTCGGACACCGACGAACTGATGCCGTTGCCGATCGCACTGGCGCACCGCCTGTCTCGTCGACTCACCGAGGTCCGCAAGGACGGGACCCTGCCCTACCTCCGCCCGGACGGAAAGACCCAGGTCACCATCGAGTACGACGGTGACAAGGCGGTCCGGTTGGACACGATCGTCATCTCGACCCAGCACGCGGAGGGGATCGACATCGAGACCACACTGCGTGACGATCTGACCGAGCACGTCATCGACCCGGTGCTGGCCGAGGCGGCCGGCGGGATCGACACCGCGTCGCTCCGGCTCTTGGTCAACCCGACGGGAAGTTTCGTCCTGGGCGGCCCGATGGGCGACGCCGGGCTGACCGGTCGCAAGATCATCGTCGACACCTACGG
>DIAZ01000184.1:2006-6673 GCA_002415925.1 Dietzia sp. UBA5065
CGACACCTACGGCGGCATGGCCCGCCACGGCGGCGGCGCCTTCTCCGGCAAGGACCCGTCCAAGGTGGACCGTTCGGCCGCGTACGCCATGCGGTGGGTGGCCAAGAACATCGTCGCCGCCAAGCTGGCGGACCGTGTCGAGGTCCAGGTCGCGTACGCGATCGGCAAGGCCGCTCCGGTGGGGCTGTTCGTCGAGGCGTTCGGCACCGAGAAGGTCGACATCGCGGTGCTGCAGCGGGCGGTGTCGGAGGTGTTCGATCTGCGTCCGGGCGCGATCATCCGCGACCTGGACCTCAAGCGCCCCATCTACGCCGCCACGGCCGCGTACGGGCACTTCGGCCGGACCGACATCGAGCTGCCCTGGGAGCGGATTGATCGGGTCGAGGACCTGAAGAAGGCCGCCGGGCTCTGACGTCCGACCCCCGGATGTCGTAGCGGGGTGCGAGGATCCGAGGCCGTGACCACAACGCACCCGGTGACCCGGGTCCCGGCGGCAGTCGCCCCCGTGGCCCGGGTCCTGCCGTTGCTCGGTGTGCCGCACCTGGACCGCGAGTTCGACTACCTGGTCCCGGAGTCGCTGTCCGAGCAGGCGAGGCCCGGGACCCGCGTGCGCGTGCGGTTCGCAGGCCGGCTCGTCGACGGTTTCCTGGTGGAGCGGGCCTCGGGGACGGACCACCGGGGCGAGCTGTCCTGGCTGGAGCGCGTCGTCTCCACCGAACAGGTTCTCACTCCCGACCTGCTCCGGCTGGTCGAGCTCGTGGCCCGTCGCTGGGTGGGCACGCGCTCGGACGTCCTGAGATTGGCCATCCCGCCCCGACACGCCGCCGCGGAGAAGTCGGTCCCCGAGGCGCAGCCCCCGCGGGGCGTCACCGCCGGGCCGGTGGAGATGCCCGACGGGTGGGCCGACCATCCCATGGCGGCGAGGTTCCTCGAGGCGACGGCCGCGGGGGTGCCGGCCCGGGCCGTGTGGACGGTCCCGCCGGGTCGGGACTGGGCGCACGCCCTGGCCACCCTCGCGGACTCGGTGCGGCGCCGGGGGCTGCAGGTGCTGCTCATCGTGCCGGACCAGCGGGATGTCGACCGGCTCACTTCGGCGTGCCGCGAGGTGGTCGGAGGGGGGACCGCCGGACGGGACCTGGTGGCCGACCTGTCCGCAGGGGTCGGACCCTCCGCCCGCTACAGGCGGTGGTTGCGCGCGGTCCGCGGCCACGCGCGCATCGTGGTGGGGACCCGCAGCGCCGTGTTCACGCCACTGCCCGAACCCGGTCTGCTCGTGCTGCACGACGACGGGGACGAGTCCTTTGTCGAACCCCGCGCCCCCTACCCGCACACCAGGGAGGTCGCCGCCCTGCGCTCCGAGACGGACGGCACCCCGCTCCTGCTCTCCTCCGTGGATCGCACCCCGGAGGTGGCGGAGTACGTCCGCTCGGGCTGGGCCCACGAGATCCGGCCCCTGCCCGGTGTGGTCCGGGCCCTCGCGCCGCGCGTCGTCGCGGTGACCGACGCCGACCCCACCCAGGCGCGGGACGTCGCCGGAGGCCGCACCCGCCTGCCGGCCGTGGCGCTGACGATGGCCCGCGAGGCGATCGACGTGGACGCCCCCGTCCTGGTCCAGGTGCCGAGGAAGGGCTACATCCCCACGTTGCTGTGCGGGTCGTGCCGCACCCCGGCGCGGTGCCGGCGATGCAACGGACCCCTGCGCGCGGGCCGGATGGACGCCGTGTACGGCCCCGTCGACCTTGCCTGCGGGTGGTGTGGGGCCCCCGACTCGGGCTTCCGGTGCGTCGCCTGCGGCTCGCGGTCGCTCCGGGCGGGCGTCGTGGGTGCCGGACGGACGGCCGAGGAGCTCGGGCGGATGTTCCCCGGGATCAGGGTGCGGACGAGCGGGGGAGGGGAGATGCTCGACTCGGTGCCTGCGAGCCCGGCCATCGTCGTGTCGACCCCCGGTGCCGAGCCCGTGGCGGAGGGCGGGTACGGCGCGGCGCTGCTGCTGGACTCGTGGGCCCTGCTCGGGCGGCCGGACCTCCGGGCCGTGCAGACCGCGCTCCGGCTCTGGATGGGCGCCGCGTCCCTGGTCCGCCCGGCCGAGGACGGGGGCCGCGTGTTCCTGTCCGCGGACTCGGAGTCACCGGTGGCCCAGGCCCTCGTGCGCTGGGACCCGCAGGGGTGGGCCGACCGGGAACTGGCCGACCGTACCGAGGTGCGCTTCCCGCCCGCCGTCCACATGATCGCGGTGGACGGACCGGCCGCGGCCCTGGCGGAGGTCCTCACCGAACTGCGGATCCCGGACGGCGTCGAGGTGCTGGGTCCGGTCGATCTGCCGGCCGGCGAGGAGCTCCCCGGCCAGGACGGGATCGACCTCCCGGAGCGGGTGCTGTTGCGGATCCCTCCGCCGCTTCTCGACCAGATGTGCGCCGAGGTGAGGGCGGTGGTCGTGGGGCGGTCGGGCCGACGGCACACCGCCCCGGTCCGGGTCCGACTCGACCCGATCCATATCGGCTGACCGGGCGATGGGGGGCCGGGTCCCGGCGACGACCTAGAATGGGCGCGTCACACGCCCCCCGCCCGCGAGGAGTTCCGATCCGCATGGCCGTCCACCCCGTCCGGCTCTTCGGCGACCCCGTCCTGAGGACCCCCGCCGACCCCGTCACGACCTTCGACGACAGGGTGGCCCGCGTCGTGGCGGACCTCATGGACACCGTCCGCCACGAGGACGGTGCGGGCCTGGCGGCTCCGCAGATCGGGGTGTCCTCGCGGGTGTTCGTCTACACCTGTGGGGGACGGGAGGGCCACCTGGTCAACCCGGAATGGCACCCGATCGGCACCGAGACGACCCTCGTCACCGAGGGCTGCCTCTCGATACCCGGGGTGTCCGAACCGACCGAGCGGTACGCGCGGGTCCTCGCCAGCGGCGTCGACATGCACGGTGACCCCGTGAGCTTCGAGGCCGAGGGCATCCTCGCCCGCGCCGTCCAGCACGAGACGGACCACCTCGACGGGGTCCTGTTCCTGCAGCGGCTCGCCCCGGAGCGCCGGCGCTCGGCGATGGCCGGGATCCGCGCATCCACCTGGTTCGGTCGCGCCGCCATCAGCGCGGGCGTCATCCACGACCACCCGGCCGACGCCATGGCGGTGAGGTGACCCCGTGCGCCTGATCTTCGCAGGGACGCCCGAGGCCGCCGTGCCCTCGCTCGAGGCGCTCCTCGCCGGCGGCCGACACGACGTGGTGGCCGTGGTCTCGCGCCCCGACGCCAGGTCCGGGCGTGGCCGGAGCGTGTCGCGGAGCCCGGTGGCGGCCGCGGCGGACGCGGCAGGCATCGAGGTCCTCACCCCACCCGGTGCCCGCGACCCGGAGTTCGCGGACCGGCTCCGCGAACTCGCACCCGATGCGGTGCCCGTGGTGGCATACGGGCACCTGGTCCCACGGCCGGTCCTGGACATCCCCACCCACGGGTGGATCAACCTCCACTTCTCCCTCCTGCCGGCGTGGCGCGGCGCCGCACCGGTCAACGCGGCCATCGAGGCCGGCGACGCGGTCACCGGCGCCACCACCTTCCGGCTGGACGAGGGCATGGACACCGGCCCCGTCCTGGGGACCATGACCGAGGCCATCCGACCTCGCGACACCGCCGGCGACCTCCTCGGCAGGCTGTCGGTGGCCGGCGCGGGACTCCTGGTCGCCACGCTGGACGCGCTCGAGACCGGGGAGCTGCGGGCGGTGCCCCAACCGGCGGAGGGGATCTCCCACGCGGGCAAGATCACCGTCGACGACGCACGGGTCCGCTGGGCGGATCCGGCACTGGCGGTCGACCGCCACATCCGTTCGGTCACACCGGCGCCCGGCGCATGGACGACCCTCGACGGCGGCAGGGTCAAGATCGGCTCCGTCCGGCCCGCCGATGAGGGCGCCCCCCACCTCGGTCCCGGGCGGATCGAGTGGGACAAGCGTGGCGTCCTCGTGGGCACGGCCACCTCGCCCGTCGTGGTGGAGACGCTCCAACCGCCCGGCAAGAAGATGATGAGCGCGCTCGACTGGGTGCGCGGCGCACGACTCGAGGACGGGGCGGCATTCGTATGAGCGCAGAAGGCGGACAGGGCCGGGGCCCGCGCGGTGCCGGCCGGCAGGGCGGCGGGCAGGGGTCCGGCCGGCAGGCCGGCGGGCAGGGCGGCGGGCAGGGCGCAGGTCGACACGGCGCCGGCAGACCACGTACCGGCCGGTCCGGCGGGGGCCAGAAGGACGCAGCGGCCTCGACGCGGCCCCGCCCCGACGCCAGGTCGGTGGCCCTCGCGGTGATGACGGCCGTGCGTGAGCGCGCGGCCTACGCCAACCTCCAGCTCCCGGCCGAACTCCGCCGGGCCGGGCTCGACACCCGCGACGCGGCTCTGGCCACCGAGCTCACCTACGGCACCCTGCGCGCGCAGGGGTTGCTGGACCGGATCATCGCCGAGGCCGCGGGCCGCCCGGTCGAGGAGATCGATCCGCCGGTCCTCGACCTGGTGCGGCTCGGCGCCTACCAGCTGCTCTACACCCGGATCGGTGCGCACGCGGCGGTCGACACGAGCGTGGAGGCCGCCCGCACGGCGGATCTGGGCCGGGCCGGGGCGTTCGTCAACGCCGTGCTGCGCAAGGTGGCCGTGCAGGATCTCGACGCGTGGGTGGCGATCCT
>DIAZ01000184.1:6889-7773 GCA_002415925.1 Dietzia sp. UBA5065
CTGCTGGCCGCCGACGACGCCCGCCCGAAGGTGCACCTGGCCGCGCGGCCCGGTGAGATCTCGGCGGAGGAGCTCGCCCTGATCACCGGCGGTACGGAAGGGACGCTGTCGCCGTACGCCGTCCACCTGGACTCGGGCGACCCCGGAACGATGGAGCCGGTCAAGGACCGACTCGCCACCGTGCAGGACGAGGGCAGCCAGGTCGTCGCGGTGGCGATGTCCCGGGCGCCGCTCGTCGGCGAGGACGGCGGGCGGTGGCTCGACCTGTGCGCCGGCCCCGGCGGCAAGGCCGTGATGCTCGGCGCACTGGCCGAGTCCGAGGGCGCGACCGTGACCGGGATCGAGATCTCCGAACACCGCACCGACCTGGTGCGGGCGGCCACCAAGGGCCTCCCGGTGAAGGTGCACACCGCCGACGGCCGGGATCCCGGTCTGGAGCCGGGCTTCGACCGTGTACTCGTCGACGCCCCGTGTTCGGGTCTCGGGGCGCTTCGTCGTCGTCCGGAGGCCCGGTGGCGCAAGACGGCCGCCGACATCCAGGGCCTGGTCGTCCTGCAGCGCGCGCTCCTGGACTCCGCCCTGCGGCTGGTCCGACCCGGGGGCGTGGTGCTCTACGCCACCTGCTCGCCGCACCTGTCCGAGACGGTGTCGGTGATCCGTGAGGCCGCCCGGCGGCCGGACGTGGAGCTGCTCGACGTCCGCGAGTTCCTGACCGGGGCGGACGGGACACCGATCGAGGACCTGGGCGACGGTCCGTGGGTGCAGCTCTGGCCGCACCGGCACGGCACCGACGCGATGTTCATGGCAGCACTACGAAGGAGCGACGATGCGTGAAGACGCCGAATTCGTCTCGCACGGTGACCGGTGTGCCGCCTGGATCTACC
>DIAZ01000184.1:8073-11034 GCA_002415925.1 Dietzia sp. UBA5065
CTCGCCTTCACCCGGACGCTGCCCGGGGTCGATCAGGACCGCGTCATCGCGTGGGGCACGTCCTTCTCCGGAGGGCACGTCCTCACCCTCGCCGGCACGGGGGAGCGACTCGCGGGCGTCGTCGCCCAGGTCCCGCACGTCAGCGGCCCGGCCGCGGTCCGGGCGACGGGCCTCGCCGCGGCACTCCGACTCACCCCGGCCATCCTCGACGACCTGTGGCGCTCGGTGCGGCGTCGGGAACCGCGGTACGTGCCCCTGGTCGGACGACCGGGGGACGCGGCAGTCATGACGAGCCCGGACGCCGATCCCGCGGTGGACCGACTGGCGGCCGACTCGGGACTCCGCCGCAGCGACTTCCCCGACGACGTCGCGGCACGGATCCTGGTCCGGATCGGCTTCTACTCGCCGATGCGTCACGCGCGGCGGATCACCTGCCCCGCGCTGGTGCAGATCGCCACCCGGGACGCCATCACCCCCGCGGCGACCGCGCGTCGGGCCGCGGAGCGGATTCCGCGTGGACGGCACCTGGAGTACCCGTGCGAACACTTCGACCCCTACGTCGACCCGCACTTCGAGCGCATCGTCGCCGACCAGCTGGAGTTCTGCCTCTCGCTGGCGGGTCCGGCCGTCTGAGCAGTCCGACGCGGTCCCGGTCCACGCCCTCGGAAAGCCACCCGGACCGTCCCGCCTAGACTGGGCGGCATGTCGTACCAGCCGCTCATCGCGCCGTCGATCCTGTCCGCCGACTTCGCCCGCCTGGACCGGGAGATCGAGCGGATCCCCGCCGCGGACTGGATCCACGTCGACGTGATGGACGGTCACTTCGTCCCCAACCTGTCCTTCGGCGCACCCGTGGCGGCGGCGGTCGGCAAGGTCACGGACAAGCCGATGGACTGCCACCTGATGATCGAGGACCCGGCACGGTGGGTGGGCGACTACGTGGACGCCGGCGCGTTCAACGTCACCTTCCACGTGGAGGCCACCGACGATCCGAAGGGCGTCGCCGACCTGCTGCACGCCAGGGGGTGCAAGGCGGGGATCTCGATCAAGCCCGGCACGCCCGTGGAGCCGTACCTCGCCCTGCTCGACCACGTGGACCTGGTCCTGGTGATGAGCGTGGAACCCGGCTTCGGCGGCCAGTCGTTCATGCCGGAGGTACTCGACAAGGTCCGCACGTTGCGGGCCGAGATCGACCGACGCGGACTCGACGTCCTGATCCAGATCGACGGCGGCATCGACGCCCGCACGATCGGCGAGTCCGCCGCGGCCGGTTGCGACGTCTTCGTCGCTGGATCCGCCGTCTACGGGGCGCCCGACCCGGACGCCATGATCGAGACCCTGCGCGCGGGGGCCGCGGACGCACGGGTATGACCGGGACCGGTCCGGACGTCCGACGGGCCCGGGAACGCGACGCCCTCGCCGAGGCGACGGCGCTCTCGGCGTCCGCGCTCGGGGTGTCCACGCCCAATCCGCCGGTCGGCGCCGTGGTGCTGGACAGCGCGGGCGAGGTGGTGGGCCGCGGCGCCACGGAGACCCCGGGGGGCCGCCACGCCGAGGTCGTCGCGCTGGACCGGGCGGGGGAGCGCAGCCGCGGGGGGACGCTGCTGGTGACGCTCGAACCGTGCGACCACCACGGCCGGACCGGCCCCTGCACGGCGCGCGCGCTCGCCGCGGGTGTCGCGAGGGTGGTCTACGCGGTGGGGGACCCGAATCCCGTGGCCGCCGGGGGCGCCGAGACGCTGCGGCGGGCGGGGGTGGAGGTGATCCCGGCCGACGACGACGAGGTGGCCGCCGCGCAGGACGGCCCGCTGCGGGCGTGGCTTCACCGTCAACGCGTGGGCCGACCACTGGTCACCTGGAAGTACGCGGCCACCCTGGACGGCCGGGTGGCGGCGGCCGACGGCACGAGTCGATGGATCACCGGCCCCGCCTCACGGCGTCACGTCCACGGCCGGCGGCAGGAGGTCGACGCCCTCGTCGTCGGCACGGGGACCCTGCGCGCCGACGACCCGTCCCTCACCGCCCGCCTGGACGACGGGACCCCCGCCCCGCGGCAACCCCTCCGGGCGGTGATGGGGCTGACCGACGTGCCGGCGGACGCCGCCGTCCGCGGCACCGACGGCCGCTTCCGGCACCTGGCCACCCGCGACCCCGCCGCCGCGCTCGACCTGCTCGGCGACGTCCACCATGTCCTGATCGAGGGCGGCCCCCGGCTGGCCGGCGCGTTCCTCGCCGCCGACCTGGTCGACGAGGTCGAGGCCTACCTCGCCCCGCTGGTGCTGGGCGCCGGGCGGTCCGCCGTGGAGGGGGCCGGCGTCAGTACCCTCGCCGGGGCCCACGCCTTCGAGGTCCGCGAGACCGCCCACCTGGGGTCCGACATCTACCTACGCCTGACCGCGCGCACCACATGACCGCGCGGACTACATTTCCGCACTGACGAGAGGACGCCACTGATGTTCACCGGAATCGTCGAGGAGCTCGGAGCCCTCGACTCGATCCACAGGGACGGGGACTCCGCGCGCCTGCGGATCCGCGGCCCGCTGGTCACCTCCGACGCGGGCCACGGGGACTCGATCTCCGTCAACGGCGTGTGTCTGACCGTCACCAGCATCGAGCCGGGCGAGTACTTCGACGCCGACGTCATGGCCGAGACCCTCGATCGCACCGCGCTGGGGGCGCTGGGCCCGGCGGACCCGGTGAACCTCGAGCGCGCCATGCGGGCCGACGCGCGGTTCGGCGGGCACATCGTCCAGGGTCACGTCGACGGCACCGGCGCGATCCTCAGCCGCACCGAGCACGAGCACTGGCAGGTCGTCCGGGTCTCGCTGCCGGCCGAGTTGAGCCGCTACGTGGTGGAGAAGGGCTCGATCACGGTGTCCGGCACCTCCCTGACCGTGTCCGCGGTGAGCGAGCCCGAGGCGGTGGATCCGTGGTTCGAGGTCTCGCTCATCCCCACCACCC
>DIAZ01000007.1:0-504 GCA_002415925.1 Dietzia sp. UBA5065
AGATGTGTATAAGAGACAGGGTCAGCGTCCCGGCAGGAGGCGCATCGCGTCCGTCGCGGGGGCGAGCAACTTCTGCCAGCGACCGCGGGGCAGGAACAACGGCCCGCCCATGTGCATCACCCGCTGGGTGGCCACGGTCTGGGCCTCGGTGTACTTGAGCAGGCCCTCGTCCCCATGCCTGCGGCCCACTCCGGAGGCGCCCATCCCGCCCATCGGGCCGGCGACCGAACCCCAGCCGGCCACGTAGCCCTCGCCGACGTTGACCGTGCCCGTCCGCAGCCGTGCCGCGATCGCCTCCCCCTCGGCGTCGGAGGCGGCGAAGACCGATGAGTTGAGCCCGTACTCGGTGTCGTTGGCCCGGGCGATCGCCTCGTCGACCGACTCGACCGGGTAGATCGACACGACCGGGCCGAACGTCTCCTCGCCGAAGCAGGTGGCGTCCTCCGGGACGTCGGCGAGCAGGGTGGGCTCGTAGAACAGCGGGCCCAGATCGGGGCGCGGCCG
>DIAZ01000007.1:735-1012 GCA_002415925.1 Dietzia sp. UBA5065
GGGAGATGAGGCTGCCCATCTCGGCGTCGAAGTCGTAGCCCGGGCCCACGCTCATCGACTGCACGCGGGCGGTGAGCTTCTCGATGAGCTGCGGCGCCACGGACCTCTCCACGTACACCCGCTCCACGGAGATGCACAGCTGGCCGGAGTTGGAGAAGAACGCGCGCGTGGCCACCTCCGCCACCCGGTCCAGGTCCGCGCCCGCGGTGACGATCATCGCGTTCTTGCCACCGAGCTCCGCGGAGAACCCGATGAGCCGCTCGCCCGCCTGGCGGCC
>DIAZ01000007.1:1208-4740 GCA_002415925.1 Dietzia sp. UBA5065
GCGGCGGCGAGCGCGCAGAACGGGGTGATCGACGCCGGCTTGATCACCACGGCGTTGCCCGCGGCCAGGGCGGCCAGCGCGTCGGTCGCGGCGAGGTTGAGCGGGTAGTTCCACGGGGCGATCACGCCCACGACCCCCTTGGGCTGGCGCCGCACGACGGCCTTGGTCAGGCCCGGGAGCATGCCCTGGACGCGCTTGGGGGCGAGCAGGCCCGGGGCCGTCCTGGCGTAGTGCCGCGCGGTGATGAGGCAGTCCAGGACCTCCTCCTGCGCCGAGGACCTGCTCTTGCCGGTCTCGGCCTGGACGATGTCCATGAGCTGGTCGCGGTTGCGCATGACCTGCGTGGCGAACCGGGTGAGCACGGCGACCCGGTCCTCGGGGGCGCGCTCCGACCACGCGATCTGGGCGGCCCTGGCGCGTGCGACGGCGGCGGTCACGTCGTGGGCGGTCCCGACGGGGATCTCCGCCAGCGGCTCGCCGGTGAACACCTCGGCGATGGTGGTGGACGGGCGGCTCGACGGATCGGCGCGGAACTCGGGGATCGCGACCAGGTCGCGGAGGCGGTCGTACACGCGGGCGGTGGGGCGGCTCATGCGCCAGAGCGTACCGGCGTCGTCGGCCGCCGCGCACCGCCACGTTCTTGACCCCGACGCCGCGTCAGGCCCCAGGCTGGTGGTCGTTCGAGATGCTGTCGTGGGAGATGCTGTGGAGATGACGACGGGCGAGGGACTCACCGTGGGCGCGGTCGCCGCGCTGGTCGGCGTCAGCGTCCGGACCCTGCACCACTGGGACCGGATCGGGTTGGCGTCGGCGAGCGGGCGGACGTGGTCCGGCTACCGGGTATATGACGACGACGACGTCGCCCGCATCCATCGTGTCCTGATCTACCGCGAACTCGGCTTCACGCTCGCGGAGATCGGCGGGCTGCTCGACGACCCCGACGTGGACGAGCACGCCCACCTGACCCGCCAGCGCGACCTGCTGGTCGGTCGCATCTCGCGTCTGCAGGAGATGGTCTCCGCAGTCGACCGCCTGAAGGAGGCGAACGCCGTGAACACACCACTGAGTCCCGAGGACCGCGCGGAGATCTTCGGCACCGACTGGAACGAGGAGTGGCAGGACGAGGCCGCCGACCGGTGGGGCGACACCCCGCAGTGGGAGCAGTCGCGACAGCGCGCCGGCGCCCTGTCCACGGCCGAGTGGAAGGAGGTCAAGGCCGGGGCGGACGCGCTGAACTCCGACCTCGCCGAGGCCGCGCGCGCCGGCGTGGACCCCGCCTCCCCCGAGGCCGCCGCCCTGGCCGAACGCCACCGGGCGTCGATCTCGCGGTTCTACGACTGCACCCACTCCATGCAGGTCCTGCTGGCCCGGATGTACCGGCAGGACCCCCGGTTCTCCGAGACCTACGAGACGCTGGAGCCGGGCCTGACGCGGTGGCTCGAGGCGGCGGTCGAGGCCAACGCGCGGGCGAACGGTGTCGACCCCGACGCCGCCACCTGGGGCTGAACCGAGCCCCGCGCACGTAGGGTGGCGGGATGAGCAGCCGATGGACCACCGCTGACATCCCCGACCAGACCGGACGGACGTTCGTCGTCACCGGTGCCAACTCGGGCCTCGGCCTCCACAGCACCCGGGCCCTCACCGACGCGGGCGCCCGGGTGCTCATGGCCTGCCGGGACACCTCCCGCGCCGAGGCCGCCCGGGCGGGCCTGGCCCATCCCGACAGGGCCTCCGTCGTGCAGATGGATCTGGCCGATCTGGACTCGGTGCGCTCCGCCGGCGAGATCCTGGCCGGGCATCGGCTGGACGTCCTGATCAACAACGCCGGGCTCATGAACATCCCGCGGGCCCGCACCGCGCAGGGCCACGAGATGCAGTTCGGCGTCAACGTCCTGGGCCACTTCGCGCTCACCCGGCTCCTCGAGCCCGTGCTCACCGACCGCGTGGTGTGGCTCGGGTCGATGATGCACAGGCTCGGCACGGTCGACCCGACCGACCTGGACTGGACCCGGCGCAGATACGTGCCCATGACGGTCTACGCGGCCAGCAAACTGGCCTGCGTCATGCTCGCCTACGAGCAGCAACGTCGCCTGGAGGCGGCGGGCTCGGGGCTGAGGGCCGTGGCCGCCCACCCCGGGTACTCGGCCACCAACCTGCAGTACCGCAGCGGCAGCCGGATCCAGGACCTGGTCATGCGCGGGGTGGAGAAGGTCCCGTTCCTCGTCCAGTCGGCAGAGCGCGGCGCACTGCCTCAGCTCTACGCCGCCACGGTGGACACCCTGCCCGGCGGCGCGTACGTCGGCCCCGACGGGCCCGGCGAGCTCACCGGCTACCCGAGGATCGTCTCCTCCACTCGGGCGTCACACGACCGGGACGTCGCCGCGGCGCTGTGGGAGCGGTGCCTGGAGATGACCGCGACGAGCTGAACGCTCAGGCCCTCCGGCGGGAGGCCACCAGCAGGAGCGTTCCCAGCAGCAGGCTCACCGCGGCCAGGCCCGCGACCGCGGTCGTCTCGACGCCGGTGGCGGCCAGCACCCCCTGCGCGGCGGCCGGCCCCGGAGCGCCAGCCGGCCCCGGAGCGCCGGCCGGCCCCTGCGCGGCGGGCGCGACCGTGTCGATGACGGCGGCCAGCGTCGGACCACCAGTGTCGGCGCCGTCCGGACTCCCCTGCACATCGCCGGCGGGTTCCGCGGGGGGGTCGGCCACCTCGTCGTCGTCGCCGCCCTCCCGGGCCGCCTCGGCCTCCGCCCTGATCCTGTCCTGGACCTCGAAGGCGTTCTCCAGCGCGGCGCGCTGGACCGCGTCGATGCTGCCGGCCAGCCCCCCGGGGATCTCGGTGCCCGTCGCGCCCGCCGCGTCCTCGAGCAGCGCACCGCCCCGGGCCGAGCCCACCACCACGTTGTTCCAGAAGATCAACTCATCGGGGCTGAGCTGCCCCGCGTCCTGGCGGGCGGCCAGCACGTTGATGTAGGCGGCCACGGCCTGGAGCGCGAACCCGGCGATGGCGTACTCGGAGATCCGGAGTGAGCCGAAGCCGATGGTCCCCGATCCGATGGACCCGGTCGCGTTGGCGTAGACCGATCCGGGGAGGCTGCCGGACGACGCCACGGAGGCCGCCGCCGATCCGCCCGCGACGCCGACGGACTCGAGGGGCGCCACGGAGCCGATCACCTGCCCGACCGAGAGCGCGGTGTCGGGGATGATCCCGCTCCCGGTGTCCCGCAGCGCGTCCGACCCCCCGCCGAGGGCCGGGCCACCGATCACGATCTCCTCGGGGAGCAAGCCCAGGACGGCGTCGACGCTGCCGTTGCCGGTCTCCGGGACCATCGACCCCGGGGCCTCCTGCGCCAGCCCGGTGGCCGGGACACCGACCGTCGCCAGGGCCGCCGCCACGACGGCCGCGCCGACGCGTCTGGTCCGGCGTCCGGAACCTCGGGTCTGGGGCATCACAGCAGGCCTTCCGTCACGGGGCGGGCGAGTCGGCCCGCGCACGGACACGAGAGTACTACTGCAGTGTCGACCTACTGCAGTG
>DIAZ01000007.1:4883-18561 GCA_002415925.1 Dietzia sp. UBA5065
CGACCTACTGCAGAGCCGACGTGAGCCGCGCGACGTTGTCCACGTAACGCCCCGCCCACGGTCGGCCGTTCCACCCCTCCAGCGCGAGGGGCGCGCTCTCGTCCAGGTAGCTGTCCACCACCTGGTTGAGCTCGGCCACCGCGTCTCCTCCCAGGACCAACAGGCTGATCTCGAAGTTGAGGTTGAACGACCGCAGGTCCATGTTGCTCGAGCCCACCACCCCGCCGTAGTCGTCGATCAGCAGCATCTTGGTGTGCAGCACGGCCGGCGAGCGGAACCTGTTGATCCTCACCCCCGCCTCGAGGAGCGCACGGAAGTACGATCGCTGCGCGTGGTGGACCATGAACTGGTCCGCGTGCTCGGGGACGAAGAGCTCCACGTCGACACCCCGGTAGGAGGCCGAGGTGATGGCGTGGAGCAGGGACTCGTCGGGGACGAAGTACGGGCTGACGATCCGGATCCTGTCCTGGGCCTGGCCGATGAGCTGGGTGAACATCCGGAGGTTGGGCTGGGTGCGGTAGCCGGGCCCCGACGGGACCAGCTGGAAGGCCGTGACCGGGTCTCCGGCGGTGGGGTCGCCGGCCCCGCGGCCGGTCTCGTCCGGGGCCCGCAGGGCGAGTTCCTCCCGGATGTCGATCACCTCGCCGGACTCCGAGTACCAGTCCACGGCAAAGACCCCGTCCATCCCGCGGACGATCTCCCCGCGCACCTCCATCATGAGGTCCACCCACTCCCGCCCGAGCCGGGCGTTCCGTCTGCTCCCGTAGTGCCGTGCGATGAGGTTCTGGGAGCCGATGAAGCCGTGATGGCCGTCCACGATGAGGAGCTTGCGGTGATTGCGCAGGTCGGGGCGCCGGAACCGGCCCACGAACGGGTTGATCGGCAGCATGAGATGGAACTCGACCGGGGTCTGACGCAGCCTCCGGCGGAGCCGCTTGAACCCGCGGTACCGGAGCGACCCGAGATGGTCGACGAGCAGGCGGACCGTCACACCCCGCTCGGCGGCCGCGACGGCTGCGGTGAAGAACTCGTCGGTCTCGTCGTCCCACGACTGGGCGTAGAACTCGATGTGCACGTGGTCGCGGGCCCCCCGCACCGCCGCGGTCATCGCCTCCAGGGAGCGGCCGTAGTCCGAGTGCAGCGCCACGAACTCCCCGGACATGCAGGGGATCGCGGTGAGAGCCCGGTTCATCCCGAGGACGGTCCGGACCCCGGGCCCGATGTGGACCCCGGGCGGCACCGTCGGCCAGTCCTCGAGGGCCTCCGCGTAGAGCAGGTTGGCCTCGGCCTGGATGAGGTGCCGCCTGCCGGTGATGTACGGGTTGCCCAGCAGGAGGAACATCGGCACCCCGATGATGGGGATGAACAGGATCGCCAGGAGCCACGCCTGCGACGACGCGGGTTGCCGGTTCTCCGGGACCATCCCCAGGGCGAGGATCTTGATCGCGTACTCGGTGATGAGCAACGCCGACGTCACGCCGTCCGGGAACGGGAGGAAGTCCAGGCGGTCCACCGTGGGGTTCATGTGGCCGTCCGGGTGAGGACGGTGCCGCGCGGAAGGCCCCGGGGGTCGACGACGACGCCGCCCGTCATGGTCCAGCGCACGACTCCGGCCAGTGCACGCTGCGCGTAGACCGAGTCGGCCGAACCCAGCTCGCGGGCACGGGGGAGGACGACAAAGGCCTCGTCGTCCGCCACGGCGGTGAAGTCCGCCCGGAGCCCGCTGCGGATCTCCCCGCGGTCCTCGAGCCCGACGATCGCCGCCGACCGTCCCGCCATCCACCGGGCGACGTCGGCGAGGTCCGCTCCGCGGCGCCGCGCCTCGGTCCACACCACCGACAACCCGAGCCGGGCGGACGCCACCGCGTCGATCGTCCCGTCGCGCAGGCCGTCCCACAGGAGTTCGCGCGTGGCCGCGTCCCGGATCGGCGGATCGAGGCCGTCGACCGCCGCGCCCCCACCGGTGACCTCGGAGACCAGGGCGAGCAGGTGCGGGCTGGTGGAGGCGGTGACCGGGAGCCCCTCCGCCCGGGCCGCCCTCAGCAGCGGAAGCTCCGCCGCGTCGGCGACGGCCCGCAGATGGAGCCGTCCGCCCGTCCGGCGGCAGACGTCGAACAGGGCGGGCAGGTCGTCGACGCCGGCGTCGACGGCGAACAGGCCGCGATGGTCGGCGACCTCCACCGCCGCCGCGACGAGCTGTGCGGTGTCGAGGGTCGGCGCCCCCGGAACCCCCTTCCCCGCGGCCACCGCGGAGATCCCCAGGACGCCGCGCCCCAGCAACGCACCGAGCCTGCTGAGATTGTCGGGGACGGCGGCACCCCAGAGCCCCACGTCCACCGCGGACTCGCCGGCCACCTGGTCTCGCCACCGGTCGACGTGCTCCGGCTCGGTCGCCGCCGGGTGGCCGTCCGACCCGTAGTCGACCACGGAGGTGACGCCGCCCAGTGCCGCCGCACGGGTTCCCACCCCCACGTCCTCGGTGCTGACGTGGGGATCCACCAACCCGGGCATGAGGACCACGTCGTCGCCCAGATCGATCGTGTGGTCGCCCGCCAACCCGATGTCCCGCGCGTCGGAACCGGTGCGCACCGACGAGATCACCCCGCCGTCCACCGTCACGGCCGCCTGCTGGATCCTGCCGTCGATCACGGCGCGGCGGGCGTGGATCAGGAGTTCGTACTTCGCCACAGATCGTTCCTCCAGCATCGGTCGAGCTTGCGGGGACACCCCTCGGCGGCCATTGTCCCCCACGCCCGCGGTATTCCGAGGGCAGGTCGACGGATAGCGTGTGGGCAGACCGACCGCACACCAGGAGGGCCCGCCATGACCGACACCCCCACCGGATTCGTCCCCACCGCCGACCTCGTCGACGAGATCGGCGAGGACGTCCGCAGCTGCGACACCCAGTTCCGCGACCTCGGAGGCCGCACCCAGTTCTTCGGACCGATCTCCACCGTCCGATGCTTCCAGGACAACGCCCTGCTCAAGAGCGTCCTGGGCGAGCCCGGAGAGGGGCGCGTCCTGGTGATCGACGGAGACGCCAGCCTGCACACGGCGCTCGTCGGCGACATCATCGCCGAACTCGGGCGGTCCAACGGCTGGGCCGGCGTGGTGGTCCACGGCGCGATCCGCGACTCCGCCCTGGTCGGCCGGATGGACTTCGGCTGCAAGGCCCTGGGGACCAATCCCCGCAAGTCCACCAAGACGGGCGCCGGCGAGCGCGACGTGACCCTGAGCTTCGGAGGGGTCGACTTCGTCCCCGGCGATGTGCTCTACGCCGACTCCGACGGGATCGTGGTCCGCTGACCGGTGTCACCGCCGGGTCAGGAACCGCCGGTGTAGGCGGCGAGGCTACCGACGGAGCCCACCGACATCTCCGCGACCGAGGCTTCGGGGCCGTAACTGCCCAGTGATCCGGGCGCGTACGAGCCCGTCGAGTTGGGCACGTCCACCGAGATCGCGACCGAACCGGCGTTGATCACGCCCGTGAGGAGGTCGAGCAGCGAGCCGGTGCCCAGCGACCCGTAACCGAGCGAGCCCAGCTGGGTCCCCACGGTCGGATCCATCTTCATGCACCTGACCAGACCGGTGAAGGTCGTGATGTCGACACACCCGCCGTCGATCTCGGTGTTCGTCGGGTTCGGCGGCGGATCGGCCTGTGCCGCGGCCGTTCCTGCACCGGCGAGGATCGTCCCCGCCGCCATGGTGGCGGCGAGGGTCGACGTGAGGGCGGTCGGGCGCATGTGTGTCCTCCGGATCAGCTCAGCGTGGAGCGGTGACGTGGCCCACAGGGTATCGCGGGCCCGACGACGTCGGTCACGCCTCCCGGCGGATCCACCGCAGCAGCGGGCCCAGTGAGGCCCGATCGGTGAGGTCGAGACCGCCGAGTTCGAGCATCGTCTCCTCCTCGGGGGTCCGATCCGGCTTCCGGCGGAGTGCCGCCAGTGCGGTCTTGATCCCCAGCCGCTGGCGGAACCCCAACTGGTCAGGGGTCACCACCCCGCGGAGCTGGAAGAGTTTGAGATCGCGCAGCTGGTCGCCGGAGAATTCGCTCGACATCAGGGCGATCCGCGCGTCGTCGGTGACCGGGGTGGGACCCACCATGACCACCGCGACGCGGCGTCCCGCCTCGACGAGCGCCTCCCAGTTGTCCTTGATGAACCCCGAACCGCCCAGTCCACCGTCCGGACGCATTCCGGTCACCAGCACGACGGTCCCGGCCACGACGAGCTCGGCGGGATCGACGGCGTCGTGGTGGGAGGAGTGGGTGTCGAACTCGTCGGCGAGCCACCCGGCGTAGCGGCGCGCGCCCGGGTCCTCATCGTGGAGCACCACCGGAGCCTGGACCGCGCCGGACCTCGCGTCACCCATCAGGACACCCCCTCCGCGCCCCGCGCGGTCACACGGGCAGCACGGCCGCCGAACGAGACCACGTCGCCGTCGACCAGCCCACGACCCCGCCGCACATCGACCTCGCCGTTGACGCTGACCGCACCCGCCGCGACCGCGTCCTTGGCCTCGGCCCCCGAGTCGAGCAACGACGCGAGCTTGAGGAACTGGCCGAGGGTGAGCTTGCTGCTCAGATCGCATTCGACGTGGTCTGCTGGTGGCCCGGCCGGCGGCGGTGTCGCCCGCCCGGCCCGGCCCCGTCCTGCGATGTGGCGGCTCATACCGCCGAGCTTAACGACCCCGCCCTCACCCTGTCGGATCAGCCGTCCGGGTCCCGTCGTCGGCGACGTCCGCGCGGCCCCGGCGCGTGACCAACGCCAGGCCCAGACCCCCTGCAACGAGGGCCGCGCCGGCCAACCCCAGCGCCACGGTCTGGACGCCGGAGATCCCGAAGACCGCCGAGTCGTCCTCGTCCTCCGGATCCCGGGCTCCCCCCTCGGGAGGGAGCGGGGGCAACTCACTGAGCACGGGCAGGTCCGTCACCACGGACTGGGCACCCGGCCCGGCCGTCTGCGCTGACACCACGGGTCCCCCGACGATCAGAGAGGTCAGACAGAGAGCGCCGATCGCGGTGGCGAAACGGCGGCGGACCATGGATGCCTTCCGTGACGGTGGCCGAGGTGGCCGAGAGTCGTAGTGAGGTCCATCTTAGTTTCTCTTAAGGTCAAGCGCCACGGTCACCCACGGGGTCACCGAGTGGCCTAGGTTCTTTCCGTGGCACGCACACCGGACGGGGACGCAGTGGGGTCGGCCCACCACGCCGGGGCGGGCCTCGCGCCCGGTGTGGCCGCACTTCTCCACTATCGGCGGGTGTGGCTCCGCGGCGACATCCTCGCGGGCGTCACGGTCGCCGCGTACCTCATCCCGCAGGTGATGGCGTACGCCCAGATCGCGGGGCTGCCGCCGGTCGCCGGGCTCTGGGCGATCCTCGGGCCGCTCGCCGTCTACGCGGCACTGGGGTCCTCCCGTCAACTCTCGGTGGGCCCGGAGTCCACCACCGCACTCATGACCGCCGCCGGCGTGGCCGCGCTGGTCGGAGCGGCAGGCCCGGAGCGCTACGCCGAGGTGGCCGCGGTGATGGCGATCGCCGTGGGCATCCTGTGCCTCATCGGCTTCCTGGGGCGTCTCGGGTTCCTCGCGGACATGCTCTCCCGGCCGGTGCTCGTGGGATACATGGCGGGAATCGCGGTCCTGATGATCGTCAGCCAACTCGGCGCCTCCACCCGTCTCCGCGTCGAGGGTGAGGCGCTGCCCGCCCAGCTCGCGTCGGTCGCCGCGCAACTCGGCGACGTCCACCTGCCGACCCTGGTCCTGTCCGCGGCCTGCCTCCTCACCCTGTTCGCGCTCCGCCGGATCAGCCCCCTGGTCCCCGGCCCACTCGTCGTGATCGTCCTGGCCGCCCTCGCGGTGTGGCTCATGGACCTCACCGACGTCGGCATCCGGGTGGTGGGCCAGATGCCGACCGGACTACCGGTTCCCCGGGTGCCCTCCCTCGCCGACCTCGACCTGCTGGCCCTGCTCCCCGCCGCCCTGGGCATCGCACTGGTCGGTTATTCCGACAACGTCCTCACCGCCCGGGCGTTCGCGTCCCGCAAGCGCGAGCGCATCGACAACAACCAGGAGTTCCTCGCCCTCGGCGTGGCCAACCTGTCCTCGGGATTCCTCCAGGGATTCCCGGTGAGTTCCTCCGGGAGCCGCACCGCGCTCGGCGACGCCATGGGCAGCCGCACCCAGGCGTACTCCCTCGTGGCCCTGACGGTGGTGGTGACGACGATGGTCGTCCTGTCCCCCGCGCTGGCCTGGTTCCCGAGGGCCGCACTCGGCGCGGTGGTGGTGTACGCCGCGACCCGACTGGTGGACGTGGCGGAGATGCGGCGGATCTACCGGTTCTCACGGATGGAGGCGTCCCTCGCCGCCGCCACCACGGCGGGGGTGCTGTTCCTGGGGATCCTCCCCGGCATCGGGCTTGCCGTGGGCCTGAGCGTGGTGGACCTGCTCCGCCGGTTGAGCCGGCCGCACGGCGGCGTCCTGGGCTACATCCCCGGCATGGCCGGCATGCACGACCTCTCGGACTACGAGACCGGCTCGGAGGTACCGGGACTGCTGGTCTACCGCTATGACGCCCCGCTGTTCTTCGCCAACGCCGAGGACTTCCGGACCCGGGCCCTCCGCGCCGTGGACGAGGAGACCACCCCGCCGCGCTGGTTCCTCCTCAACGCCGAGGCCAACACCCAACTCGACCTCACGGCCGTCGACGCGATGGAGTCCCTGCGACGGGACCTCTCCGACCGCGGGGTCGAGTTCGCGATCGCGCGGGCCAAGTTCGAGATCCTCGGAGCCCTCGAGGACGGCGGGGTACTCGAGCGCATCGGCCGCGACCGGATTTTCGCCACGCTCCCCACGGCCGTCGAGGCCTACACCCGGTGGCGGGCCGAGCGCGACGGCGCCCCGCCCGCGTAGCGGGCGGGGCGGGCGGGGCGGTCCTCAGCGCTGGGCGACGTCCGTGGGACGGACCGGCGCCGGGAGCGCCGTCTCCCCCATGAGGAAGCGGTCGACGGACGCCGCCGCGGCACGACCCTCCGCGATCGCCCACACGATCAGGGACTGACCGCGACCCATGTCACCGGCCACAAAGACGCCGTCGACGTCGGTGGCGTAGGTGCCGTCCCGGTCCACGTTCCCACGGTCGGTGAACGTCACCCCGAGATCCGAACACAGGCCGGACTTCTGCGCTCCCGTGAAGCCCATCGCGAGCAGCACCAGGTCCGCCGGGTACTCGAAGTCGGTCCCCGGCACCGGCTCGAAGCGCCCGTCGACCATCTTCACCTCGGACCCCTTGAGCGCGGTGACGTGACCGCCCTCCCCCAGGAACTCGGCGGTGGAGACGCTGTAGACCCGCTCGCCATTCTCCTCGTGAGCCGACGCGGTGCGGAACATCAGCGGGTAGACCGGCCACGGGGTCGAGGCGGCACGGGTGGCGGGCGGCCGGGGCATGATCTCGAAGCTCTTGATCGACTTCGCGCCCTGGCGGGTGGCGGTGCCGAGGCAGTCCGCCCCCGTGTCGCCGCCGCCGATGATGATGACGTGCTTGTCCCGCGCGTGGATCGCGGGCAACCCGTCCGCGTCCACCACGGGATCGCCCACCGCCGCCTTGTTGGCCAGCGGCAGGTAGTCCATCGCCTGGTGGATCCCGTCGAGCTCGCGGCCCGGGACGGGGAGATCCCGCCGCATGGTCGCCCCACCGCACAGCACGATCGCGTCGAACTCCGCCCGGAGCTGAGCCGCGGTGATGTCCTTGCCCACGTTGACGCCGGGCCGGAAGACCGTGCCCTCCGCCTCCATCTGGGCGAGCCTGCGGTCGACGACCGACTTCTCCATCTTGAACTCGGGGATTCCGTAGCGCATGAGGCCCCCGATGCGGTCGTCCCGCTCGAAGACCGTCACCGAGTGGCCGGCCCGGGTGAGTTGCTGCGCGGCGGCCAAGCCGGCCGGCCCGGAGCCCACCACAGCGACCTTCTGGCCCGTCCGGAAGGACGGGACGATCGGCTCCATCCCGCCGTCCGCCCACGCCTGCTCGGCGATCTCGACCTCGATCTGCTTGATCGTCACGGGCTCCTGGTTGATGCCCAGGACGCACGACCCCTCGCACGGCGCCGGGCAGAGCCGGCCCGTGAACTCGGGGAAGTTGTTGGTCGCGTGCAGCCGGTCCACCGCCTCCGACCACTGCCCGCGGTGTACCAGGTCGTTCCACTCGGGGATGATGTTGCCCAGCGGGCAGCCCTGGTGGCAGAACGGGATACCGCAACCCATGCACCGGGAGGCCTGGGTCCGCAGCGCGTCCTCGGGGAGGACCGTCGACTCGTAGACCTCCTTCCAGTCCATGATTCGGAGGTCCACCGGCCGACGCTGCGGCAGCTCCCGCTCGGTGTGCTTGAGAAAGCCCTTCGGGTCAGCCATTTGCGGCCTCCATGATCGCCTCGTCCACGTTGCGTCCGTCCTTCTCCGCCTGCTCGATGGCGAGCAGCACGCGCTTGTAGTCGCGCGGCATGATCTTGGCGAAGTGATTCACGTTCTGCGCCCAGCCGGCGAGGATCTCCCCGGCCCTGGCCGAGTCGGTCTCCTCGGCGTGCCGCTCCACGATCCCGTGGAGGAACTCGACGTCGTCCTTCGTCAGCGCCTCGATGTCCACGAGTTCGCCGTTGAGATTGCCTGGCAACTCGCCGTGCGGGTCGTAGAAGTACGCGACACCGCCCGACATACCGGCCGCGACGTTGCGCCCGGTGGAGCCGAGCACGACCACCTTGCCGCCGGTCATGTACTCGCACGCGTGGTCCCCCACGCCCTCGACCACCGCGGTGACGCCCGAGTTCCGGACGCAGAACCGCTCCCCCACGATCCCGCGGAGGAAGATCTCGCCGCCGGTGGCGCCGTAGCAGATCACGTTGCCGGCGATGATGTTCTCCTCCGCCACGAAGTCGGGGGCGGCGTCGAGGGCGGGCCGGACGATGATCCTCCCGCCGGACAACCCCTTGCCCACGTAGTCGTTGGCGTCACCGAACACCCGCTGCGTCACGCCCGCGGCGAGGAAGGCACCGAAGGAGTTGCCCGCGGATCCGGTGAAGGTCAGATCGATCGACCCGTCCGGGAGCCCGGCCGCGCCGTGCGCCTTGGAGATCTCGTGGCTGAGCATGGTGCCGACCGACCGGTTGACGTTGCAGATCGGGTACCCGCCGGTGGCCGGGCCCGAGGACGGGTCCGCGATCACCGCGCGGTGGTCCGCGATGAGCGTGTTGTCCAGCGCCTGGTCCAGCTTGTGGTTCTGTCCCTTGGTGCACCGCAGGTCCTGATGCATGAAGGGGGATTCCGCCTGGGCGAAGATGGGCTCCAGGTTGAGCTTCGCCACGCGCTTGTTGTGCGCGAACGCCCGGGACTTGTCCAGGCACTCGGAGTGGCCGATCGCCTCGTCGAGCGAACGGAAACCGAGCTCGGCCAGGTACTCGCGGACCTCCTGCGCGATGAACTCCATGAAGTTCACCACGTACTCGGCCTTGCCGTTGAACCGCTCCCGGAGCACCGGGTTCTGGGTGGCGACACCCACCGGGCAGGTGTCGAGGTGACAGACCCGCATCATGATGCAGCCGGCCACGACGAGCGGAGCGGTGGCGAAGCCGAACTCCTCGCCGCCGAGCAGGGCGGCGACGATCACGTCGCGTCCCGTCTTGAGCTGGCCGTCGACCTGCACGACGATCCTGTCGCGCAGGCCGTTGACCAGCAGGGTCTGCTGCGTCTCCGCCAGGCCCAGCTCCCACGGGCCTCCCGCGTGCTTGAGCGAGGTGAGCGGCGAGGCGCCGGTGCCACCGTCGTGACCCGAGATGAGCACCACGTCGGCGTGGGTCTTGGACACCCCCGTCGCCACCGTGCCGACGCCCTGCTCCGCCACGAGCTTGACGTGGATCCGGGCCTCCGGGTTGGCGTTCTTGAGGTCGTAGATCAGCTGCGCCAGGTCCTCGATCGAATAGATGTCGTGGTGCGGCGGGGGGGAGATCAGTCCCACGCCGGGGGTCGAGCCGCGCACCTCGGCGACCCAGGGGTAGACCTTGCTCGGCGGGAGCTGTCCACCCTCGCCCGGCTTGGCGCCCTGGGCCATCTTGATCTGGATGTCGGTGCAGTTGGCCAGGTAGTTGCTCGTCACGCCGAACCGGCCGGAGGCGACCTGTTTCACGGCCGAGCGCCGCCAGTCCCCGTTGGCATCCGGTTCGAACCTGTCGACCGCCTCCCCGCCCTCGCCGGAGTTGGACCGGGCGTGGAGACGGTTCATGGCGATCGCGAGGGTCTCGTGCGCCTCGGCGGAGATGGAGCCGTAGCTCATCGCGCCGGTGGAGAACCGCTTGACGATCTCCGACACGGGCTCGACCTCGTCGATCGGCACCGGCGCGCGCGTCCCCCTGAGGTCGAAGAGTCCGCGGAGGGTGGCGAGTCGCTCCGACTGGTCGTCGACGAGTCGGGTGTACTCCTTGAAGATCTCGTAGCGGCCGGACCGCGTCGAGTGCTGGAGCTTGAACACGGTGTCGGGGTTGAAGAGGTGATACTCACCCTCACGCCGCCACTGGTATTCGCCGCCGATCTCGAGCTCGCGGTGCGCGGCCTCCTCGGGTCGCGGCAGGAACGCGAAGCGGTGCCGCCGGGCCACGTCGTCCGCGATCTCGTCGAGACCGATCCCGTCGATGGGGCTGATCGACCCGGTGAAGTACTCGTCGCACAATTCCTGCGAGAGTCCCGTGACGTCGAAGAGCTGGGCGCCGGTGTACGAGGCGAGCGTCGAGATCCCCATCTTGGACATCACCTTGAGCACGCCCTTGGCCGCGGCCTTGCGGTAGTTGGCGCAGGCAGTGCCGGTGTCGACGCCGGTGAGGTCGCCGGTCTTGACCAGCTCGTCGATCGACTCGAAGGCCATGTAGGGATTGATCGCGTTGGCGCCGTACCCGAAGAGCACCGCCATGTGGTGCACCTCGCGGGCGTCTCCGGACTCCACCACGAGGCTGACCCTGGTCCGGGTCTTCTCCCGGACCAGGTGGTGGTGGACGGCGGAGGTGAGCAGCAGCGACGGGATGGGGGCGTTGCGCTCGTCCGACTCCCGGTCGGAGAGCACGATGATGCTCGCGCCGTCCTCGATCGCGTGCGACACCTCGCGACGGATGCGATCGAGGGCGATGCGCAGTCCGCGCCCGCCGTGGGCGACGTTGTACAGTCCGCGGACCATCACCGATCGCAGACCCGGGTGGGTCTCGCCGGCCTGCATCAGGGTCGTGAGTTCGGTGTTGCCCAGGATCGGGTTGTCCAGCCTGATCTGCCGACAGGAGTCCGGGCCCGGGTTGATGAGGTCGCCCTCGGGACCGAGAGTCACGCCGTAGCTGGTGACGAGCTCCTCGCGGATCGCGTCGAGCGGAGGGTTGGTGACCTGGGCGAAGCGCTGGGCGAAGTAGTCGAACAGCATCCGGGCACGCTGGGAGAGCACCGGAAGCGGGGTGTCGGTGCCCATCGAGCCGATCGCCTCGGCACCGCTGGCCGCCATCGGCGTGACGAGGATGCGGAGTTCCTCCTCCGTGTACCCGAACACGCGCTGCCGCAGGACCACCCGCTCGTGGGCCATGTACGGCTGCTCGACCTCGCGGAGGTCGTCCAGGTGGACCATGCCCTCGTCGAGCCACTGCTGGTACGGGTGCTCGGCGGCGAGCTGGGTCTTGATCTCCTCGTCGTCGATGATCCGACCCTGGGCGGTGTCGACGAGGAACATGCGACCCGGGCGGAGCCGGGTCTTGGTGACGATCTTGTCCTGCGGGATGTCGAGGACCCCCACCTCCGAGGCCATCACGACGAGCCCGTCGTCGGTCACCCAGATGCGCGAGGGCCGGAGGCCGTTCCTGTCGAGGACGGCACCGATCACGGTGCCGTCCGTGAAGGTGATCGACGCCGGACCGTCCCAGGCCTCCATGAGCGAGGCGTGGTACTCGTAGAACGCCCGCTTGGCGGGGTCCATGGTCTCGTGCCGCTCCCACGCCTCCGGGACCATCATGAGGACGGAGTGGGGCAGCGTCCGGCCGGCCAGCGTGAGGAGTTCCAACGCCTCGTCGAAACGGGCGGTGTCCGACCCACCCGGCGTACAGATGGGGAGCGCCGCGGTGAGGTCCTCGATGTGCGCGCTCGACATGAGCGATTCCCTCGCGCGCATCCAGTTCTCGTTGCCGCGGGCGGTGTTGATCTCACCGTTGTGGGCGACGTAGCGGAACGGGTGGGCCAGCGGCCAGGCCGGGAACGTGTTGGTGGAGAAGCGGGAGTGGACGATGCCCATCGCGGATTCGACGCGCTCGTCCTGCAGGTCCAGGTAGAACTCGGGGAGCTGCTTCTCGGTGAGCATGCCCTTGTAGACGAACGTGCGGGGGCTCAGCGACGGGAAGTACACGGTCTCGGAGCCGAGGTCACCCTTACCCGAGCCCTTGTAGCCGAGCTCGTGCTCGCAGCGCTTGCGGACGACGAAGCATTTGCGTTCCAGCGCGAGACCGGTCAGCAGTCCGCCGTCCGGGCCCGCGGCCTTGACAAAGATCTGGTTGATGCTCGGTTGCGCGTCACGCGAGATCGCGCCGACGGTCGAGTCGTCGACTGGGACGTCGCGCCAACCGATCACCGTGACGCCCTGCTCGGCGGCGATCCTCTCGACCATCCGCATCGCGTCCATCGCCAACATGCGGGACTGCGGGAGAAAACAAAGGCCGGTCGCATATGCACCGGCCTCAGGAAGTTCCACGTCGTGCTCCTCGCGCATGACGTCGCGGAGGAACCGGTCAGGTACCTGGATCAACAGGCCCGTGCCGTCTCCGGTATTGGCCTCTGCACCGACGGCCCCGCGGTGTTCGAGGTTCACGAGCGCGGCGATCGCCTTGTCGACGATGTCCCGGGACTGCCGTCCGTACATATCCACGACAAACGCGACACCGCAGGAATCGTGTTCGTATTCAGGGCGGTACAGGCCCTTGGGGCCGGGAGTCGTCATCATCTGCTCGCCTTCGCTTGTCGACGGGAAGACTCCGTGGTGGCTGGAGCACCCGCACTCAGAGGACCGAGGTGCTCTGGCCCGGAAATAATATGGGAGAAAGGGGCTAGTCGCGCAATTCGGTTTCGTCAAACCCAGTCCATCGACGTGGGATCCCGATTCCACCTTGTGAGATTTCTCTCAAGCCTGGGTCGCCCGGGTCCCGAAATGGATGCGGGCCCCGCTCCGAGTGGTGCACTCGGGGCGGGGCCGTTCGCCTCCCGCGGGTCAGCGGATGAAGGGCAGGGGCGGCAGCGTGACCCCGGCCGGGAGCGCGATCTCGTAGTCACCGAGGGAGCCGGACATGACGGTGGCGCGAGCCGCGCCGACGACGCCACCGCCCGCCGTTCCGGACTCGCCACCTCGACCGTTGGGCGCGGTCGGGCCCGGGGCGGGCGGCGCCTCGGCGACGGGTTGGACCAGAGCCGGTCCCGCGATGGCGGAGCCCGCCAGCGGTGGGAACCCCGGAAGGACGGGCAGCTGGATGTTCAGATTCGCGACCGACTGCTGGATCATCGGAGCACCGGCGATCGATCCACCGATGAGGACCACCGGCAGCAGAATCGGCAACGACCCCGCCGCCGAGGCGGTCGTGGATCCGAGCGGAGCCAGCGAGCCCGAGGACAGTTCGCCGGAGCCCTC
>DIAZ01000007.1:18770-18965 GCA_002415925.1 Dietzia sp. UBA5065
CCCGAACCCTGGCCGGACGCGGACTCAAGCGATCCCTCGTCGAGAGAGCCCTCGCCGGACCCTTCACCGGACCCCGACGACAACTCACCCAGCGACTCACCCTCACCCGAACCCTGACCGGACGCCGTCTCAAGCGACGCGAGCGGCGCCAAAGAACCCACGAACAGCCGGCCCAGCGACTCACCCTCACCCGAA
>DIAZ01000119.1:0-6986 GCA_002415925.1 Dietzia sp. UBA5065
CGCACACGCAGACGCTAACCGCAGACGGCCTGGTGCCCCCTCTCGGAGGCCTCACCGCCGCCAGGTGCCCGAACGCCGGGCGACTTCATGGACGGCATCGATCTCCCGGATGTCCAGTCGCTGCGGCTGCGACTCGAGGAACCGTGTGATGCCACGGCGGGGAACCACCGCGACCGCACCGTCGGCGGGCTGACTCTTGACGGTGAATCCCCCGCGGGCCCCCACGACCGCGATCAGGCCACTGGCGTGGACCGGGAAGCCGACGTGCTCGGTGAGCAGTCTCGATGCACGCCTCGCCTCGTGCCGGGCTTTGCGGACGTACGGGACGCGGGTGCCGTTGACCATGAACGTGTCCCCACCCACCCAGATCGACGCTGTCGGATGATGCTTGGAGTTCACGGTGAAGACTCCCCCAGGCCCGATCACCACGTGGTCGATGTCGGCGCCTCGCTCACCCACCTGCACCGCGTGCAGGATCCTCCACCGAGGACCCAGCCTGGCCAGCTCCCGGGCGACGGCCTCTTCGCCGTCCGCGCCGATGCGCCACGCTCGCTCGGCGGTCTTTGCCCCGCCCACCCGGGCGAAAATGTGGCGGAGCGTGCCCTGTGCCTGGCGCTCGGCGAGTGCACGCTCGCGAGCGGCCGCACCGGCACGTACCCCGGAGAGGTCGCGGCCGCTCCCCATTGACGGAGGAGCCGAGGGGCCAGGTGAGGACGGCGGCGGCGGCACAGGCAGCGGCACCGGCCCCACCTGCGGTGATTGTCCGCACTGACGACGTTCCTGCGCCTCCAGGTGATCCCCGATCGCCTTGCGCAGCAATGGGAGGTTGGACATGTCATCCGAGTGGAAGCGACCTGACACCAGATCGAGATAGCCGAGGTCCGTTCCGCCGGGTGTCTCTGCATACAGACGGACTTGCCCGTGTCGGGCCCACCGCCGGACGATCCACTCAGTCTCTCGACCCCCTTGTGTCAACGACGAATCCTCACACCCGACGCGGTTGTGCGCAGAGGAATGGACCGTCCCACGGAGCAGGAATACTCCCGCGGGGACTTTTGTTTGACATGTCAGCAAGTTAGGATAAGCGGCATCACCGACGAAAGGCTCGCCATCATGCAGTTCGGAATCTTCTCCATCGCCGACATCACCCCGGATCCCCTGACCGGGGCCGTAGCCACCGAGCACGAGCGGCTCGACGCCGTGGTGGAGTACGCGGTGCAGGCCGAGCAGGTGGGACTCGACGTCTTCGCGCTGGGCGAGCATCACAACCCGCCCTTCGTCACGTCGTCTCCCACCACGACGCTCGGCTACATCGCGGGCCGGACCTCGGACATCATCCTGTCCACCGCCACGACGCTCATCACCACCAACGACCCGGTGAAGATCGCCGAGGACTACGCCATGCTCCAGCACCTCGCCGGTGGCCGGGTGGACCTCACGATGGGCCGCGGCAACACCGGCCCGGTGTACCCGTGGTTCGGCCAGGACATCCGGCAGGGCCTGCCCATCGCGATCGAGAACTACGAGCTCCTGCACCGGCTGTGGCACGAGGACGTGGTGGACTGGGAGGGCAAGTTCCGGACGGCCCTCCAGCAGTTCACCTCCACCCCGCGACCGCTCGACGGCATCGCCCCCTTCGTGTGGCACGGCTCGATCCGGTCGCCGCAGATCGCCGAGCAGGCCGCCTTCTACGGCGACGGCTTCTTCCACAACAACATCTTCTGGCCGATCAGCCACACCAAGCAGATGGTGGAGCTGTACCGGCGCCGCTACGAGCACTACGGTCACGGCGCCGCCGACCAGGCGATCGTCGGCCTGGGCGGCCAGTTCTTCGCGCGGAAGAACAGCCAGGACGCGGTCGACGAGTTCCGTCCCTACTTCGACAACGCCCCGGTCTACGGCAACGGTCCCTCGATGGAGGACTTCACCGCCCAGACCCCGCTGACGGTGGGATCGCCGGAGCAGGTGATCGACCGCTACATGACCATGCGCGAGCACGTGGGCGACTACCAGCGCCAGCTGTTCCTCATCGACCACGCCGGCCTGCCGCGCAAGACGGTCCTGGAGCAGATCGAGATCCTGGGCACCGAGATCGTGCCGGTCCTGCGGCGCGAGCTAGACGCGCTGCGCCCGGCACACGTCCCGGACGGCCCGACCCACGCCGCGCGGGTCGCCGCCCGCGACGCCGCCCTGGCCACCGCCGGCGACCCCGCCTACTCGGACGCCTATCGCTTCGGCACCGGTGACAACTGGACGGGCCTGACCGCCGAGGGCGGTCAGCGCGCCCAGGAGCAGTCGCTCGCGCGCGCCCGCCGCGACCAGGCCCGCCTGGCCGAGGCGCCGGCCGGGAAGGGGTCCAAGTGAGCACCCCGCAGAACGCGAACGCGGCGGGGCGGCCGCTCAACCTCGTCGTCGTCTCCGCCGGAACCTCGGTGCCGTCCAGCACCCGGATGCTGGCCGACCGGCTCACGTCCGCCACCCGCCACGCCCTCGCCCGCCACGGACACGACGTCCACGTGACCGTCCTCGAGGCCCGAGAGCTCGCACACGAGGTGGTCGACGCCACCATCACCCGCTTCCCCGGGGAGAGGCTGGCCGCGGCGATGGACGAGATCTCCCGGGCGGACGGGCTGATCGCGGTGACGCCGACGTACAACCAGTCCTACTCGGGCCTGTTCAAGGCGTTGTTCGACGTGATCGAGCCCGGCGCGATCGCCGGCGTCCCGGTGGCGCTGGGCGCGACCGGCGGGACCGCCCGGCACTCGCTGGCGATCGACTACGCGCTCCGCCCGATGTTCGCCTACCTCAAGGCCGACGTCGTGCCGACGACCGTCTTCGCCGCGTCAGAGGACTTCGGCTCCGTCACCACCTCGGCAGACGAGGACTCGCTGGCGACACGCACCGGCCGCGTGGGCACGGAACTCGCCGACTACATGCTCCGCTTCGCCGGGGTGACCGGAGGCGCGGTGGCGCCCACCCGGGCGGACGAGGGGCGGGGGCGCAGGACCGACGACGACGAGTTCGGCGACTTCGTCCCGATGGGCGACCTCCTGGGTCGCTGATCGGCCGAGGACGGCCCGTGTGCGTCTGGGGTCGCCAGCGAGGTCAGGAGTGATCGGCGCCCGGAGTGCGCTCCACGCCGGACCTGTCTGTGCCCTCGTCCGCCAACTGGTCCGGCTCGGGATGCTCGGCGTCGAAGCTCTCGGGGAGGTTCTTGATGTGCTTGTTCATGTTGCGGATGAGCAGCACGGTGGCGATGAGCAGCAGCAACACCACGGGGATGCCGATCGGCGAGGCCTTGCCGAACTCCGGGCCCATCGGACCGTCGTTGTACCCGGGAGTCCCCGGCGACTGGTTCTGCGCCACCACCATCACCGACTGGTACGCGAGGATCTGGACGTCCGGTCCCAGGGTGATCATCTCGGGTCCTCACTCGTGCTCGGTCCGACGGGGAGCGCGACGTACGGGTCGACTCCCTCGAACAGGTCTGACTCGTATTCTCCCTCAGCCGGCTGAGGGAAGCCCACCCGGCTGGCCGCGAGCTCGAACTCCTCGGTCGGCCACACCCGCTGCTGCATCTCCACCGGGGCCGCGAAGAACCAGCCGTTGGGGTCGATCTGGGTGGCGTGGGCCAACAGCGCCGAGTTGCGCTGCTCGAAGTAGTCCGCGCACTCCACCCGCGTGGTGACCCGCTCCATGATGTCCGGGCGGTCTCCCCACCGGGAGAGGAACTCCTCGAAGTGGCGGACCCCGTCGCGGGCGAACAACTCGTCGTCGAGCCGCTGCAGTCGGCTCTTGGGGAACCCGTGCGTGTAGTAGACCTTGGCCACCGCCCACGGCTCGCCGGCGTCCGGATACCGGGTCGGATCGGCGGCCGCGTCGTAGGCGGCCATCGACGCCGAATGCACCTTCAGGTGATCCGGGTGGGGATACCCGCCGTTCTCGTCGTACGTGATGATCACGTGCGGGCGGAACTCGCGGATCCTGGCGACCAGGGCGGCGGTGACCTCGTCGTCGTCGGCAAGGGCGAAGCACCCGGGAGGCAACGGGGGCAGCGGATCCCCCTCGGGCAACCCCGAGTCCACGTAGCCCAGCCAGTGGTGGTGGACGCCCAGGATGTCCGCCGCGCGCGCCATCTCGCGGCGCCGCACGCGGGGCAGGTCGGCGGTGACGTCGGGGCGGTCCATGGCCGGGTTGAGGATGCTCCCCCGTTCGCCGCCGGTGCACGTCTCCACCAGCACGTTCACCCCCTGCGCGACGTATCTGGCCATGGTCGCGGACCCCTTGGACGCCTCGTCGTCGGGGTGGGCGTGCACCGCCATCAGCCGGAGACCGGCCATCGTCGCACCTACCGTTCCTCAAGAGCTCGTTTCTGGATGTCCGCCCCATTCTATGGACCTCCGGCCCGGCGGTGCCCCCGGGCCGGTCCGCGGGAGGGCCCCGATACCCTGGGTGCATGAGTGAGTCGAGGTCGGACGCCACGCCGCAGGTCCCCGTGACCCCACCGGCCGGGCGCTACGACGACGCCGAGACCGGGTCGGCACTGACGGGCAAGGTCATGGCCGGGTTCCTCGTGGTTCTCGTCGGCGCGCTCCTGGTGGCCGGCGTGGTGACCATGTACCGCCTCAACGCCACCCCGGACATCACCGGCGAACTGTTCGGCGTGACGGTCGTCGACGACGGGCGGACCGACCTCGTCGTGAACGTCACCCGCGACGACCCGGCCACGCCCGTCTACTGCATCGTCCGCGCCCAGGACCAGACCAAGGGCGAGGTCGGCCGGCGCGAGGTGTACGTCCCGCCGTCCGAGTCCGGCACCGTCCAGGTCGAGACCTCCGTCGCCACCTTCTCGCGCGGATTCACCGGGGACGTGTACGGCTGCGGCGACGACGTCCCCGAGTACCTGCGCAGGTGACGGCCCCTCTCCGGACGCGACGCAGGTCAGTGCTGTGTTAGCATCGTCCCATCAGCACGGCTCCCACTGCGGAGCCGTGTTTTCGTTACAGCACCACGCACACGAACAGATTGGAGTGCGCTCATGGCGAACGACACCCAGGTCTACTGGCTCACCCAGGACTCCTTCGACCGCCTCACGGCCGAGAAGGAGGCGCTGATCGCCAACCGCCCGGTGATCGCCGCGGAGATCAACGAGCGGCGCGAGGAGGGCGATCTCAAGGAGAACGCCGGGTACCACGCCGCGCGCGAGCAGCAGGGCCAGGAAGAGGCCCGCATCCGCCAGCTCGACGATCTCCTGGCCACCGCCCAGGTCGGCGAGACGCCCACCGAGACCGGCGTCGCGCTGGTCGGGTCGGTCGTCCGCGCGTACTACAACGGCGACGAGGACACCAAGGAGACGTTCCTCGTGGGCACCCGCGGCGAGGGATCCGGCAAGGACGACCTGGAGATCTACTCCCCCGAGTCCCCGCTCGGCAAGGCCATCCTCGGTGCCAAGATCGGCGAGACCCGCGAGTACACCGCCCCCAACGGCAAGACGGTCTCCGTGACCATCGTGACCGCGGAGCCGTACCAGAGCTGACCGGGCTCATCCGGGTTCCGGTGGTAGGTTCTTGACGAATGTCGGGCCCGGATCGACCAGCCCGATCCCACGCCCGCGCAGCAGGAGTTCCACGTGTCACACGGTTCCCAGGACAGGCCCTTAGGCCCGGCCCCGACGATCGAGGCGGCGGCCGAGCGGGTTCTGGGACCGGCGCTGCGCACCGGCCAGTCGCCGTTCGAGGAGGACCTCTACACGTGGACCCCTGAGGTCGCGGAGGAGCTGGTCCGGCGGCTGGACGCCGACGCCGAGGAACAGTCCGGCGACTCCACCCGCTCCCCCGTCATGCAGGCGCTGCACGACCAGCTGGAGGGGGCCCCGCGGCCGGTGCTCCTGCTGGCCGCGGAGCTCCTGTACGTCCAGCAGTTGCCGCTGTCCACGGTCACCTCCCGCCTCAAGCGGGGGCGGATCCGCGACGTCCTGTCCTGGATGGAGAACCCGCCCGAGATCCCCGCCGACCTGGACGAGGCTCTCGGCGAGAAGGGCCCGCTCACCGGCGGGCTCGGGTTCAACGTCCAGATGCGGGAGCACCTGCGCTGGCTGTGCTCATTCGTCATCCACTGGGCCGACCTGGACGCGACCGAACGCGACGCTGCGCTGACGGACCCGTGGGAGTTCCAGCGCGCCGCCCGCTCGACGCCCGGCGACTGGCGGGCCATCCGCTACAGCCTCCAGTACCTGGCGTGGCCCGGGTACTTCCAGCCGATCGTCAAGCACGAGCACAAGACCCGGATCCGCGACGCCTTTGCCGACCTCATCGGCGGACCGTCGGGGATCGACGAGCTGGACATCGACCAGGACCTCCACCGCATCTCCGAGGTCCTCAGCGCGCAGCTCGGCCAGCCGGTCGACTGGTACCGGGGCGCCGTGGCCAACCAGTGGCAGCGGCACCGCGACGACCACTCGCGGCGGGCCTGGCTGGTCCGGCCCGGCCGCGGCGGGGTGGGACAGGCGGGCCAGTGGGTCGCGCAGAACCGCATCGCCCTGCCCGCCTCGCACCTGCCCCGCATCCCGGCGCACGCCAGCCGCCTCGAGGTCTCCCAGGCCGTCGAGCAGGGGTACCCGCACCTGGACTACCAGGCCCGGTTCCAGCTCACCGCCGAGCTGCACACCTTCCTGTCCCGGATGAGCCCGCAGGACGTGGTGGCCACCGTCGCCGACGCCAAGCTGCACCTGGGCACCCTCACCGACGACCTCGGCTACGTCGAGGACGGTGGCCAGCAGCTCGAACGCTCCGTGCGGTGGAGCGCGGTGACCCTCGACCTGGACACCCTCCCCAGCCCGCTGTCGGAGCTGATCGGGGAGCCCGGCACGGTCGTCGACCTCACCGACGGCCTGGACGCGCTGCTCGCGGTCATGCACCCCGGCCGCCACTCCGCCGAGTCCGCCGTGATCGAGGCCCCCGGTGCCGGCACCGTGCCCACCCTCCCGG
>DIAZ01000119.1:7240-7524 GCA_002415925.1 Dietzia sp. UBA5065
TACCTCGCGCAGGAGCTCGCGCGGTTCCTGGCCGGCGCCGACGACCCGAGCCGCGTCCAGCTGGTGCAGTTCCATCCCAGCTACGCCTACGAGGACTTCTTCGAGGGCTACCGACCGACCCTCACCGAGTCCGGCCAGCCCGGATTCGCCCTCCAGGCGGGGCCGCTGCGCCGCCAGGCCGCCCGCGCCACGTCCGACTCGGGCCGCGAGCACCCCAGCTTCCTCATCATCGACGAGATGAACCGCGCGGACCTGGCCCGCGTGTTCGGCGAGATGTACTTCCT
>DIAZ01000119.1:7726-11076 GCA_002415925.1 Dietzia sp. UBA5065
CGGATCGGCCCGTCGTACTTCATGAAGGACCAGGCCACCGAGCCCGGCGGGCTCGAGGCCATCTGGCGCTACGACCTGCTGCCGCTGCTCGAGGAGCACTACTACGGACGCCTGACCCGCGCGGAGGTGCACGAGCGCTTCGGCCTGGCCGCCCTGCGCCGGAAGATCGGCCGGGCATGATCGCTTCCTCGACGGACTCCGCGTCGGAGTCCATCGAGTTCGACGAGTTCGACCGCCGCGGCCGGCTCGTCTCGCTGAGCTGGGAGGGGGCTCAACACCTGTCGCAGACCGGGCTGGTGGAGGTCCTGCCCGCCGGCCGCGACACCTGGCGGCTGATACCGAGCGGGCGCGTGGGGTCGGTGCGGGTCGAGGGCCTGTCCGTGCGGGTCCTGCCCGCCGCCAGCCTGGGCCTGACGCAGCTGTTCTTCCTGCTGGACCACGCGGCCGACGACGCCTTCCTCCCCTCGGCCGTCCAGGCGCGGGACGACGACGAGTTGTGGTCCGCCGTGGCCGAGTCCATGGCCAGGTTGGCGCATCAGGCCCTCTCCGCCGGGCTCCTCCGCGGCTACCGCAGGGTCGACGAGGCGCTGACCACCGTGCGCGGCCGGATCCGCCTGGGAGACCAGATCCGCCGCCACCCGGGCATGACCATCCCCCTGGAGGTCACCTACTCGGAGTTCACCCCGGACATCGCCGAGAACCGGATACTGCGCACCGCCGCGCACCGGCTGCAGTTCCTCCCCGACCTGCCCGACGCCACCCGTCGGCGACTCGCGATGGTGGACGCGCGGTTGTCGGACGCCTCGCTCATCCCGCAGGGTGCCCCGGTGCCCGCGTGGACGCCCAGTCGGCTCAACGCCCGGTTCCAGGACGCGCTGGCGTTGGCGGACCGGATCGTGCGTCGGATCTCGGTGGAGGTCGAGGACGGGCACGCGGCGTCGGCGGCGTTCGTCACCGAGATGCCGGCGTTGTTCGAGCGCTTCGTGGCGGCCGAACTGACCGCCGCCCTCGACGGCCGTGGCGGACGGGTGCTGCAGAACCCCGTCGTCAACCTCGATTCCGGGACCGAATCCCCCGACGCCCCCTCCGGCCGCCACGGTGCGCCCGCCGCGGACGGCGACCACATCTCCGTGCGCACCGGCCTCGTGTACGAGGTCGACGGCGATCCGGTCACCACCTTCGTGCCGACGTATCCCACGGATCGCCGCGCCCGCGCCGCCGAGCACTACAGGCTGCTCGCCGCGTGCACCGCGCTCGGGGTGGACCGGGCCTACCTCGTGTACCCGGCCCAGCGACGCGGCGACACGCCCCAGCCCCGGCGGATCGTGCACACCGACATCTCGATCGTCGAGTACCCGGTGGATCTCTCCGGGGGACCCGCGGAGAGCCGCAGGGCTATCGTCGAACTGGCGGAGCAGGCCCGCACGCTGATCGCCCCACCCGCCGCCCGCCACCGGACCGAGGGGAGAAGACACGCCCGATGAGCTCAACAGATGACCCGGCCCGACGCATCGTGGTCAACCTCGCCCTGGTCGCCGTCGGCACCGCCGGCGCGTACCGCGGGGCGTACGAACTCCTCGCGCAGCAGGCCAGGATCGCCCGGAAGGTCATCCCCAAGCCCAGCACGCGGCCCTTCGCCGGCGACGGCCTCTACCGGCCGGGCGCCGAGACGGCCGAGCCCTGGCGGCCCGGCATGACGTGCGACGTCCACATGATGATCTTCGGCGACTCCCTGGCCGCCGGCCTCGGCGCGGACACCGCCGGCGAGCTGCCCGGCGTGCTGTTGGCCCGCGGCCTGGCCGAGGAGTCGGGGTGGGACGTGCGGCTGAGCATCAAGGCGATCGTCGGCGCCACCTCCAAGGGACTGCCCGGCCAGGTCGAGGCCATGCAGATCGCGCACGGGCGACCCGACATCTCCGTGATCCTCATCGGCGGCAACGACATCACCGCCCGCAACGCGATCGGCCCCTCCGCCCGGCGCGTGGGCGAGGCCGTCGGGGCGCTCCGCGAGGGCGGCTCCCACGTGGTGGTGGGCACCTGCCCGGACCTGGGGATCATCAAGCCCGTCCCGCAGCCGCTGCGCTCGGTCATGGCCACGCTCAGCCGCCGGCTCGGCAACGCCCAGGCCGTCCAGGTCCGCCGGGCCGGTGGCGTGCCGGTGTCCCTGGCCGAGGCGCTGGCGCCGGAGTTCCACAAGCGCGGTGAGAGCCTCTTCTCCCCCGACCGCTTCCACCCCAACTCCGCCGGATACGAGCTCGCCGCGGGCCTGCTCCTGCCGGCGGTGTGCGAGGTGCTCGGCGTGTGGGACGAGGCGACGGACGAGGCCGCCGCCACCGTCGACGCGGTGGCGGATGCCGCCGGCGAGGAGCCCCGCGACTCCGTGGTCGCCCGCCTGGCCAAGCGGCTCACCGATTTCGTCCGTACCCACGAGGACGCGGACGATGAGGTCCAGAACACGTTCCTGCATAATGAGGACGTGGACGGCCAACCCGAGGGCACGGGCGAAGCCCGCGAGGCAGTGGACACCCTCCGCCGCCGGAGTCGGATCCTGCGATTGACCCGCTCCACCCGGGACCCTGAGGACTCGGAGTCCTGACCCCCGACCACACAGAGCACTCACCTGCAATGAAGGAGCTTTCCATGCCGGAAGCCGTTATCGTCTCGTACGCCCGTTCCCCGATCGGGCGCGCCAACAAGGGTTCCCTCGTGGGCATCCGCTCGGATGACCTCGCCGCCCAGATGGTCCGCGCCGCGCTGGACAAGGTCCCGGCGCTCGACCCCACCCACATCGACGACCTCATGCTGGGCTGCGGCCTGCCGGGCGGCGAGCAGGGCTTCAACATGGGTCGTGTCGTCTCCGTGCTCGCCGGCCTGGACACCGTCCCCGGCACCACGGTCAACCGCTACTGCTCCTCCTCGCTGCAGACCACCCGCATGGCCCTGCACGCGATCAAGGCCGGCGAGGGCGACGTGTTCATCTCCGCCGGTGTCGAGACCGTGACCAACTTCGCCAAGGGCACCGCCGATCACTGGCCGGACACCCACAACCCGAGGTTCGCCGACGCGGAGGCCCGCACCATCGCGCGCGCCGAGGCCGGCGCCGATGTGTGGACCGACCCCCGTGAGGCCGGCCTCCTGCCGGATGTCTACATCCCCATGGGCCAGACCGCCGAGAATGTCGCGCAGCTCACCGGCATCACCCGCGAGGAGCAGGACCGCTGGGGCGTCCGCTCGCAGAACCGCGCCGTCGAGGCCGTCGAGCGCGGCCACTTCGCCAACGAGATCACCCCGGTCACCATGCCCGACGGCACCGTGGTCTCCACCGACGACGGCCCGCGGCCCGGCACCAC
>DIAZ01000119.1:11274-15522 GCA_002415925.1 Dietzia sp. UBA5065
AAGGCCAAGGAGCTGGGCCTCACGCCGCTCGCGCGGGTCGTCTCCACCGGCGTCTCGGGCCTCTCGCCCGAGATCATGGGCCTCGGCCCGGTCGAGGCGGTCAAGAACGCGCTGCGCATCGCCGGCAAGTCGGTCTCCAACATCGACCTGTTCGAGATCAACGAGGCGTTTGCCGTCCAGGTGATCGGCTCCGCCCGCGAGCTCGGCATCGAGGAGGACAAGCTCAACGTCAACGGTGGCGCCATCGCGCTCGGCCACCCGTTCGGCATGACCGGCGCCCGCATCACCGCCTCGCTCATCAACAACCTGCAGGCGCAGGACAAGCAGTTCGGCGTCGAGACCATGTGTGTCGGCGGCGGCCAGGGCATGGCCATGGTGCTCGAGCGCCTCAGCTGATCCCCACCTGACGCCCACCTCGCGGCGTCCCGAAGAGCGTTCCGACCGCATCGCCCGAGTGGCGGCGGTCGGAACGCTCTTCTCGTCTCCGCCCCTCCGGCTCACGCTGCCCCTCCGGCTTGCGCTGGCGGAATGCTCGCAAATCGCTCGCTTGCGCTGGGGGTCCGGACCGAAGCGGCAGCGCAACCCGAGCTCTCCGCCGCCCCGAAATGCCGGCGGCCCCGGCTCCCCACGCAGGGGGCCGGGGCCGCAGGTCGTCGGCTAGGAGCCGCGTCCGATCAGTTGCGGAAGTAGCTCATCAGTCGCAGGATCTCGATGTACAGCCACACCAGGGTGACGGTCAGGCCGAGCGCGACGCCCCACGCCATCTTGGCCGGGGCACCGGCGCGCACGAGGCGGTCGGCGTTGTCGAAGTCCAGCAGGAAGCTGAACGCCGCCAGGCCGATGCACAGGAGGCAGAAGGCGATCGCGATCGGGCCGCCGTTGTACAGCGGGTTGGTGCCCGTGAAGAAGCTCAGCAGGATGCTGCCGAGTGCGGCGAACAGCACGCCGACCAGGGCCGCGGACATGAAGCGCGTGAACTTGGGCGTAACGCGGACGGCACCGGTCTTGTAGACGAACAGCATTCCCACGAACACGCCGATGGTGCCGAGGATGGCGCTGCCGACCGCACCCAGCACGCCCCCGGTGCTCTGCAGGTCGATGGTGAACAGGTACGTGGCGGCGCCGACGAACAGTCCCTCGAAGGCGCCGTAGGTGAGGGTGACGGGCGCGGAGTCCATCTTGCGGGCGAAGGTGGCCACGAGCACCGTGATGAGTCCGCCGATGCCGCCGACCAGCAGGAGCGGCATGAGCAGGCCCGGGTTGCCGTCGATCAGGGTGAAGGCCAGGACGCCCACCACGCTGAGCAGGCCGAGCGTGATGGCGGTCTTGGTGACCACGTCGTCGATCGTCATGGGCCGCGTGTCCGCGCCGAACTGCGGCTGCACCTGGGGCGTGCCGTAGCCGGGCTGGGCGCCGAAGCCCTGCTGGCCGTACTGGCCCTGCTGGAAGGTGGCACGGCCGGCACCACCGAGCTGGGTGGCGCCACGGGCGCTGTCCTGGGACAGGGAGCTGAAGACCGGATTGCTGCTGCTGCGCATCGAGGTCCCTTCGGATAGTCGGGGAAGGTCGGTGATCGAGAGTCCCCGCCGGGTCAGCGACGAATCACTCGTACCACTGCAACGCGCGGGCCCACCTGAGTGTTCCCGTCGTCGTGACACCATCCTGCCCGACTGGTCACCCGACCAACAGCGTGGGCGCTAACGATATGTCGTTGACAGTCGTTGGAGTGGCGTTGATACTCGTGGACGAAGCGGGCTCCACGCGGGGGCCCCGGACACCAGGAGAGACGATGCGCAACCACGACATCGGACATCCGCGACACGGCGGCCACCCCGGCCGCCCGCGCGGGCATCGCAGGGGTCATCGCCACGACCACGGTCACGGCGGGGGGCCCTTCGGACCGGGCGGGCCGTTCGGACCCGGCGGACCCTTCGGCCCGGGTGGGCCGTTCGGACCGTTCGACGAGGGACGCGGGATGCGGCGCGGCGCCCAGCGGCGACGACGACGAGGGGACGTCCGGCACGGAGCGCTCCTGCTGCTGGCGGAGGGGCCAATGAACGGCTACGGGATCCTGCGCGAGCTGGCCGAGCGCAGTGGCGGGACCTGGCGACCCAGCTCGGGCGCGGTGTACCCCGCGCTGTCGCTCCTGGAGGACGAGGGACTGATCGGCCCCGCGGAGGACGCCGGTCCCAAGCACTACCAGCTCACCGATGCCGGCCGCGCGGAGCTGGAGCACCTCGCCGACCGCCCCGCGCCGTGGGACGACGCCACCGAGGAGGCCACCTCCCGACTCGGCGGGGACGCCGAACTCTGGAAGGCCTTCGGCGACGCCGCCATGGCGGTGCGGGCCGTCGTCCAGACCGGCGACCAGGCCGCCGGCGCCGCCGCGACCGAGGAGCTGGTCGCGCTCCGCAAGCGCCTCTACGGCCTACTGGCGGACGCCGACGGCTGAGCGACCCGTCAGCCCACGCCGTTCTTCTCGAGGAACCGACGCAGGTCGGCGGTGTCGGTGATGAAGTTGAACGCCTGGCTCTCACCCCGGATGGTGTACGAGTTCACGCCGACGACCTTGCCCGCCTCGTTGACGGTCGGACCACCGGACATCCCCGCGCTGATGTCCGCGTTGATCTCGTAGCCGGCCACCCCTCGCGGAGAGATCTGCTTGGACGAGATCGTTCCGGTCTTGAACGAGGGGTTTTGGATGGACATCGTGTTGGAGACGTCGGCGACCGCGGCGGGGAACCCGATCGACGTCACGCTGTCGCCCGTCTGCGGGTCCTCGTCCGCGACGTTCATCACCGGGGGCTGGGAGTCGGGGCGGAGCCCGTTGGCCCGGAGGAGGGCGAGGTCCCCCTTCTCGAACGGCAACACGTCCACGACCTGCACCGGGATCCAGTCGGAGATGGTGGCGCCGTCGATGTTCGGCTGCTTGGTCATCACCTGCACCTCGATCTCGGATCCGTCCTTGAGACCCTCGACGGTCCAGTTGATCTCCGCATCGACCCTCTCCTCCTCGGTGACGTCGTAGTCCGAGAGGAATGTGCTGATCAGGGCGGAGCGCCCCTCGTCCTGATCCACACAGTGCCCGGCGGTCATGATCTCGCCGCCCTCGCCCGCCATCCAGCCCGTGCAGGAACCGACGGCGGTGACCTCGTCGGACCACACGTACTCGCCGTTCTCGCCGCCCGGGTACAGGACGTACCCCGTGACCGTGGTCATGAGGAAGACCACCGAATCCTCGAGCACCTGCGGACTCACCGACGCGTTGTCGGCGGACGGGGAACTGGACGCGATCGTGCCCGTGCCGCCACCGTCGGCGGGCGGGTCACTGGTCCCGAGGGAGAAGCTGCATCCGGCGGTCGTGGCGAGCGCCACGGCGGCCAGGAGGGAAAGGGACGATCGTCGTAGGCTCACGCCGCACTCCTTAGCCATGTGAGGAAACCCTCACGGTGTGGGCGTGACGGACACTACTCCGGATCAGCACGATTCCCTAGAGGATTCTTTCCGCCACAACCACCGCCGCCGTCGCACACTCCGCCCAGAGACCACCCGAAGGGACCCGCCATGACCGCCCTCGTCGTCTAGCCCACGAGGCGCCGCCGCTGACCGGGCTGGCAGTGGACCTGCTCGTCGTGGGCACCCCCACGCACGCCTTCGGCCTCAGCCGGGAGGGCACCCGCGAGGACGCCCACCGCCGCGGCGGCGGGCTCATCACCTCGGGCGTGCGCGAATGGCTCGACGCCGCCGGCCGGGCCTCCCTCGACGGGGCCACGTTCGACACCCACGTCCGCCACCCCGACCTACCGGGACACGCCGGCAGGAAGATCGCCAGGAGACCGAGAAAGTTCGGGTGCCGGCTGGCGGCGGACCCCGAGACCTTCTACGTCGACGGCTACGAGGGGCCGCTTCTCCCCGGCGAACTGGACCGGGCCCGGGAGTGGGGCGCCCGGCTGGGAGGCCCCGGCGGGCGGACCTGACCCGGCTCGCCGACCTGCGGTTGCATATACCCCTAGGGGTATGTAATCTCGGGAGTGCCGAGCTGCCCGAACCGGGCCGCCCGATTTCGACTCCCCGAGGAGAACAGACATGTGCCGTCAGGCCACCTGCAAGAAGTGCGGAAAGACCACCTGGGCCGGCTGCGGGATGCACGTCGACCAGGTGATGGCCGGCGTGCCCAAGTCCCAGCGCTGCCCGGGCCACGAGGCCGAGCCCAAGGAGGGCTTCTTCGCGAAGATGTTCGGCCGGTAG
>DIAZ01000051.1:0-2272 GCA_002415925.1 Dietzia sp. UBA5065
CTCACGGCCCGGTTGACGGCCGTCCCGTAGCCCAGGTTCCCGCCGGTGGGGAGGAACTCGGCGAAGTCGTGGGCGGCGGCCGCCGCCTCGGGCGCCCCGTCGGTGGACCCGTTGTCCGCCATCACCAGACCCACCGGCCGCGTGGTGGACCCGGGCAGGGTGTCGATGAAGGTGCGGAGGTGGTCGCCGGGCGAATAGGTCACCGTCACGACGGGCAGTCGGGTCGTCACCCGGAACACCCTACGACGCGTGCTGCCGATTCCGGCGCCCGGCGCGCGGCGCGGTACCGTGGGATCGTTATCGGCGGCCCGGGCGGCCCGCGAGCCGCATCGACGGCGGTCTGCGCTGGTCCGGCTCCCCCTCCCGGGAGCGGCCCGACCGCCCGGATTCAACGACAAGGACGGTGGATGAGCGCCGAGCAGCCCGTGACGCCCCGCCGCGCTCCCGCCCGGGGCCGGCGCCACGCCGACCCCGGCCGCCCGCTGGCCGCCCGGGTCGCCCGCACGCTCGCCGCCCTCGTCTCCGCCTTCTGTCTCCTCGTCACCGGCGTCGGCTGGACGGTGTTCAACGGCCTCAACTCCGACCTCGCCTCGGCCGGCGGGCTCGACGTGGGCGTCGGCGGCCTCGACGGTGCGGTGGACATCCTGTTGGTGGGGACCGACAACCGGACCGACGCCCAGGGCAACGCCCTGAGCCCGGAGGAGCTGGCCACCATCCGGACCGGCGAGGAGGTGGGCGAGAACACCGACACCATCCTGCTCATCCGGATCCCCGAGGACGGCAGCTCGGCCACCGCGATCTCCATCCCCCGGGACGTCTACGTGGAGACGCCGACCATCGGCGGGAGCAAGATCAACGGCGTCTACTCGGCGTACAAGGAGGCCTACCTCGAGGAGGCCCTCGCCGCCAGCCCCGACGGCTCGCTCACCGACCAGGACCAGCGTGACGCCGTCCAGGCCGGCCGCAACGGCCTCATCGAGGCCATCCGTGACCTCACCGGGGTGTCGGTCGACCACTACGCCGAGATCGGGCTGCTGGGATTCGTCCTGCTCACCGACGCCGTCGGCGGGGTCGAGGTATGCCTCAACGCCGATGTCGACGAGCCGCTGTCGGGGGCGAAGTTCGCCGCGGGGGTCCAGACGGTCTCCGGCTCGGACGCGCTGAGCTTCGTGCGCCAGCGCCACGACCTGCCCGCCGGCGACCTCGACCGGATCGTCCGCCAGCAGGTGTTCATGTCCCAGCTGGTCAAGAGGACGCTGTCCGCCGGCACCCTCGCGGACCCCTCCAAGCTCAGCGCCCTCGCCGACGCGGCCAAGCGGTCCTTCGTCATCGACGAGAACTGGGACTTCGTCGACTTCGCCATGAAGCTCCAGGACATCAGCGGCGGCAACGTGCGGTTCGAGACCATCCCCGTGACGAGCATCGACTCGGTCACGGAGTGGGGCGAGTCCATCGTCACCGTCGACCCCGCCCAGGTCGCGGAGTTCGTGGGCGGGTTCGCCAGTACCGAGGACGAGACCACCGGGACCACCGAGGCCACCGCCGGCGGCGGGGTCGTCCCCGCGGACGTGACGGTCTCGGTGGTCAACACCACCGCGATCGACGGACTGGCCGCCCGCGTGTCCGGCTCGCTCGCGGAACTCGGCTACACCCCCGGGGACCTGCTCACCGACCCCGCCGTCGCGTACACCTCCCACGTCGCCGCGTCCTCCGCGGACGACGCCGCCGCGTTCGCCGTATCCGACGCCCTGGGCGGCCTGCCCGTGCAGGTCGACCCGGCGATCCCCGCCGGGTCGGTGCGCGTGGTCCTGGCCGAGGACTACAGCGGGCCCGCCGGGGACGCCACCGGGATCGAGTCCCTCACCCCGGCCACGACCAGCTACGCGCCGCTGCCGCCGTCCATCGCCCAGCGCCCGACATTCGACGCGGGCGGATCCGACGTCCCCTGCGTGAACTGATCCACCACCCCGGAGGACGCCCGTGACCACCGCCGCAGACACCGTGCTCGGCCCGCTCCTCGCCGCCGATCCGGGAGCGCCGCTCATCACCCACTACGACCTCGGGGCACCGTCCCGGATCGAGCTGTCCGTGGTCTCGACCGCCAACTGGGCCGCCAAGATCGCCGGGCTCCTGCGCGACGAGGTGGGGGTCGCCCCGGGCGACGTCGTGGTGTGCGACCTCCCCGCGCACTGGCTCACCGCCGGCGTGCTGCTCGGCGCCTGGTGGGCGGGCGCGGAGGTCCGCACCGAGGCATCCGACGCGGCCACCGCCG
>DIAZ01000051.1:2375-8750 GCA_002415925.1 Dietzia sp. UBA5065
CCGACGCGGCCACCGCCGTCGCCGTCATCACCGTCCCGGAACGCCTGGACCGCCACCCGGCCGACGTGGAGACGCTCCTCATGACCACCGACCCCATGGGCCGCCCGCTGGCCTCCCTGGGCGTGGACGTGCCGCCGGGGGTCACCGACCTCGCCGAGGCGTGCCGGATCCATCCGGACGCGTTCGTGCCGTCCGGCGGCGGCGCGCACGCGCTGGACGGGGTGGCCGTGGGGCGGCTCGCGGACCCGGCCCTGCGCGGTCGGGTCCTGGTGGCGGGACGCTCTCGCGACGACGTGGTGACCGTCCTCGCCCGCGTGTTCGCCTCCGGCGGCACGGCCGTGCTCGTCACCGGCGCCGACCCCGGCGATCCCCGCGTCGCCGAGGTGGCCGCGACCGAGCGCACCACGCTGGCGCTCTGACGCGCTCACCCGGCACCGGCCCGGACACCGCCCCCGCAACGCCACACCCCGCAACGCCGCACCCCGCAACGCCACACCCCGCAACGCCGAGATCCGCTACCCTCCCGCCGGAACCGCTACTCCTGTGCGGGTAGCGGATCCGGCCTCGGGGTAGCGGATCTCGGGCGCGGGGCTCGGGGCGCGGGGCGCGGGCGCGGGGCGCGCCGCGGGGCGCGCCTCGGGTCAGGCGAGGACCTGGCGCGCCATCACCATGCGGCAGACCTGGTTGGTGCCCTCGTAGATCTGCGTGATCTTGGCGTCCCGCATCATGCGCTCGACCGGGAAGTCACGGGTGTAGCCGGCACCGCCGAAGAGCTGCACCGCGTTGGTGGTGACCTCCATCGCCACGTCGGAGGCGAAGGTCTTGGAGGCCGCGGCCATGAAGCCGAGCTTCTCGCCACCCGGGGCGGTGCCCCGCTCGGCGTTGGCGGCGGCGGTGTAGACCATCAGGCGGGCGGCCTGCACCTTCATGGCCATGTCGGCCAGCATGAACTGCGTGTTCTGGAAGTCCGAGATCGCGCGCCCGAACTGCTTGCGCTCCTTGGTGTAGGCGATCGCCGCGTCGAGGGCGCCCTGGGCGATGCCCACGGCCTGGGCGCCGATGGTCGGACGGGTGTGGTCGAGCGTCTGGAGCGCCGTCTTGAAGCCGCTGCCCGGCTCGCCGATGATGCGGTCGCCCGGGATCCGGACGTTCTCGAAGTACAGCTCGGCCGTGGGCGAGCCCTTGATGCCGAGCTTCTTCTCGGTCTTGGAGACGCCGAAGCCCTCGTCGGCGGCGTTCACCACGAACGCGGAGATGCCGTTGGCGCCCTTCTCCGGGTCGGTGACGGCCATGACGGTGTACCAGGTGGACTTGCCGCCGTTCGTGATCCACGCCTTGCTGCCGTTGAGGATCCAGTCGTCGCCGTCCCGGCGGGCGCGGGTGCGCATGGCCGCGGCATCCGAGCCGGCCTCGCGCTCGGACAGCGCGTAGGACGCCATCTTGCCCTCGGCGATCTCGGGCAGGACCATCTTCTTGAGGTGGTCGCCGCCGGCCAGGATCAGCCCCATGGTGCCGAGCTTGTTGACGGCCGGGATCAGCGAGGACGACCCGCAGACGCGGGCGACCTCCTCGATGACGATGCACGACGCCACCGAGTCCGCACCCTGCCCGCCGTACTCCTCCGGGACGTGGACGGCGTTGAAGCCCGACGCGTTGAGCGCGTCGAGGGCCTCCTGCGGGAACCGCTCGCTCTCGTCGACGTCCGCGGCGTGGGGCTCGATCTCCTTCTCGGAGAGAGCGCGGATCGCGGCGCGGAGCTCCTCGTGCTCCTCCGCCGGGCGGTACAGATCGAAGTCGGGGTTACCGGACATGTGCGGGCCTCCATGAGGGAATCGTCGGTGCTGGTCGCGCGGCGGACACCGTCCCGGTCATCTCCCGGCGATGCCGACGACGCACGTCTGGTCGTCATTATCGCCGCGATGTCGGTCCGCGGGCGTCCGGCCCCCAAGTTACCAGCGGGTAACCGGCTCGCGGCCCGGGACCCGGTCAGCCGAGCAGGCTCTCCCGCAGCGCGGCGTCCTTGCGCTCCACCATCGCCTCGAGGTCCGCCTGGAAGCTCTCCATCCGGACCAGGAGCGCGGGGTCCGAGGCCGCGAGGATCCGGACCGCCAGGAGCCCGGCGTTGCGGGCGCCGCCGATCGACACGGTGGCCACGGGCACGCCGGCGGGCATCTGCACGATCGACAGCAGGGAGTCCATCCCGTCGAGGTACTTCAGGGGAACCGGCACGCCGATGACCGGCAGCGGGGTGGCGGAGGCGACCATCCCGGGCAGGTGCGCCGCCCCGCCGGCACCGGCGATCACGACCCTGATCCCGCGCCCGGCGGCGGAGCGGGCGTAGTCGAGCATCTTCTGCGGGGTGCGGTGCGCCGAGACCACCCCCACCTCGAACGGGATCCCGAACTCGGCGAGCGCCTCCGCGGCCGCCTCCATGGTGGGCCAGTCGGAGTCGCTGCCCATGATCAGGCCGACCTGCGGTCCGCCCTGTCGCGAAGTCATGTCGCTTCCTTTCCTCGAGTTGGGATCAGCGGTCGTACGACCCGACGGGCGCCCCCGCGTGGGGGTCCCAGCCGTCCGTCCATTCCGCGTGGGAGAGCCAGTGCGCCGCGAGCTCGGCCACCGCACGGACGGTGCCGACCTGATCCGGGTCGTCGGGATCGACCCCGGGGTCGCCCAGGACGTTGACGTGGCCGATCTTGCGCCCCGGCCGCTCGGACTTGCCGTAGAGGTGCACCTTGGCGTGCGGGAACCGGGCGCCCAGGTGGTGGACCCTCTCGTCCATGCTCATCAGCGGGGCCTCGCCCGCGCCGAGCACGTTGGCCATCACGGTCACGGGTGCGGTCGGGACCGTCGAGCCGAGCGGGTAGTCGAGCACCGCGCGCAGGTGCTGCTCGAACTGGCTGGTGGTGGCCCCGTCCATGGTCCAGTGGCCGGAATTGTGGGGCCGCATGGCCAGCTCGTTGACCAGCACCCCCGGCCGACCGTCCGAGCCGATGACCTCGAACAGCTCCACCGCCATCACCCCGGTCACGTCGAGGTGCTCGGCCAGGCGCAGCGCGGTCGCCTGGACGGCCGAGCGCAGGTCGTCCGGCAGCCCGGTGGCCGGCGCCACCACCACGGCGCAGATGCCGTCGCGCTGGACCGTCTCCACGACCGGCCACACCGCGCCCTGGCCGAACGGCGAGCGGGCGACGAGCGCGGACAGTTCGCGGGTCCACGGCACGCGGGCCTCCGCCATCATCGGCACGCCGGCGGCGAGCTGGTCGGAGGCGATCCGCTCGGCCTCGGCGAGCGAGTCCGGCATCCACACGCCGCGACCGTCGTATCCGCCGCGGGCGGCCTTGAGGACGATCCGCCCTTCCTGCTCCGCGTGGAACCGTCGGACGTCCTCGACCGACTCGACGCCGGTGAACGGCGGGACCGGCGCGCCGATCTCGGCGAGGGCGCGCCGCATGACGAGCTTGTCCTGGGCGTGGATCAGCGCCGAGGCGCGGGGGCGCACGGCGACGCCCGCGGACTCGAGCCCGAGCAGGATCTCGGGCGGCACGTGCTCGTGGTCGAACGTCACCACGTCGGCCCCGGCGGCGGCCCGGCGGACGGCGTCCGGGTCGTCGTGGGCGCCGATCACCACGTCCGGGGTCACCTGCGCGGCCGGATCCAGCGGGTCGGCGGCGAGCACGCGCAGCGTCTGCCCGAGCGCCACGGCCGACTGGTGGGTCATGCGGGCGAGCTGTCCTCCCCCGATCATCGCCACGACGGGGGTGCCGAGCGGGTTGCGGCGGATGCGCGAGTCGTCGTTCACGCCGCCCATGGTCTCACGCGCGGCGGGTCGGTCACCGCCACCCCGGGAGGCCCCAGCGGAACCGGGGCGCCGGCGCGAGGGGCACCGGCGGCGGCGGAGGGGGCAGCCGGAGCAGTTCGTCGTACACCGCGGCGTGCACGCCGGCCACGTCGGGGACGTGGTCGATCTCCACCGGGGGGAGGTGTCCGCACTCCAGGATCAGGCACCCGGTGCCCAGCGCGCGGTCGGCGAGCGTGTGCCGGAACCGCACCGCGCTCACCCGGCGGAGCGGCACGTCGACGCACCGCCGCGAGGACCCGGCCGGCCGGTAGAGCACCCGCTCGTCCGTCACCACGAGGTCGGTCCGCACCCACCGGATCGCCGGCCACAGCCCGAAGCGCAGGACCAGCAGGGCGTAGAGCCCCGCGACCATCGCCCAGGTCGCGGCGCGATCCGGTGCGTGCACGACCTGGACCTCGATGAACCCGGCCACGATCCCCGCGAGCCCGGCGCCGATCACCGTGACGAGCGCCGGCCGCACGAGCCCCCGCCAGTGCGGGTGACTGTGGACGATCAGCGTCTCCCCCGGCGCGAGGACCGACCCGACGAACCCCACCGGTCAGCCGCCCCACCGGCCGGCGGCGGGGCGGATGTGGGTGACGTCCCCGGCCGCCACGGTGAACTCGCCGTCCTGTGTGACGACGACGAGGCGGCCGTCCCTGTCCACGCGGTCGGCCCTCCCGGTGCGCACCTGGGCTCCCGGGAGCTCCACCCGCACGTCGGCGCCGAGGGTGGAGCAGGCCGCGGAGTACTCCGCCATGAGCTCGTCCGAGATCGACGATCCGCTCCCCCGGTCGCAGGCCCGCCATTGCGCGTGTCGGCGCGCCAGGGCCTCGAGCACCGCCCGCGCGACGGCGTCCCGGTCCGTCGTCCCGCCGGCCAGGGCGAGGGAGGTCGCGTGCGGCACCGGCAGTTGTTCCCGTGTCAGCCCCACGTTGATCCCCATGCCCACCACCAGCGCCGGCAGCCGGATGTCGAAGTCGCCGCCACCCGGGACGGTGGTCATCTCGGCGAGGATCCCGGCGAGCTTGCGCCCGTCCACCAGGACGTCGTTCGGCCACTTGAGCGTGACGTCCACCCCGCCCGCGGCCGCGAGCCCGTCGCGGACGGCGAGGCCGGTGACCAGCGGCAGCCACCCGAACAGCGTGGGCGAGACCGCCCCGGGCCGGAGCAGGACGCTGACCGCGACCTGCGTCCGCGGCGGCGCGACCCAGCTCCTGCCGAGCCTGCCCCGGCCGGCGGCCTGGTACTCGGCCAGGAGCACGCTGCGGTCCGGGGCCCCGAGGCCCGCCAGTCGGATCATCTCGGCGTTCGTGGAGCCGATCTCCTCGACCACCTCGAGCGCGGAGTACGGCGCGCCGGGCCCCTCGACCAACGCACCGCGGAGCGCGTCGACGTCCAACGGGCGCAGGTCATGGATTCCGGTCTCCGGGTTCACGGCGTCCAGAGTAGGTCGGAACCCCGACCCCGGGCGGGGTCGCCCGCAGGGGGAGTCGACCGGGTCACATCGCCACGGCCCGTCCCGAGTCGTTAGAGTCCTACAACATGACGACTGCCTCAGAACCGGACGTGAGTGACGACGTCCAGACCGACGCTGCGACGCCCGACATCCACACGACGGCCGGGAAGCTCTCCGAGTTGCGCCGGCGCCTCGACGAGGCCCGCGCCCCGATGGGCCAGGCCGCGATCGACAGGACCCACGACAAGGGCCTCATGACCGCCCGCGAGCGGATCGAGAATCTGCTCGATCCGGGGTCGTTCGTCGAGATCGACGCCCTCGCGCGCCACCGCGCCACCACCTTCGGCCTGGCCGAGCGACGGCCGCTCGGCGACGGTGTCATCACCGGCTACGGCACGATCGACGGTCGGAGCGTCTGCGTGTTCTCGCAGGACGCGACGGTGTTCGGCGGATCGCTCGGCGAGGTCTACGGCGAGAAGATCGTCAAGGTGATGGACCTGGCGCTCAAGACCGGCCGCCCGATGATCGGCATCAACCACGGCGCGGGTGCCCGGATCCAGGAGGGCGTGGTCTCGCTCGGCCTCTACGGCGAGATCTTCCACCGCAACGTGCAGGCCTCCGGCGTCATCCCCCAGATCTCCCTGGTCATGGGGCCGTCCGCCGGCGGTCACGTGTACTCCCCCGCGCTCACCGACTTCACCGTGATGGTGGACAAGACCTCGCAGATGTTCGTCACCGGCCCCGACGTCATCAAGACCGTCACCGGCGAGGAGGTCTCCCAGGAGGAGCTGGGCGGCGCCACCACGCACATGACCAAGTCGGGCGTCTCGCACTACACGGCGAGCGACGAGCAGGACGCCCTCGACTACGTCAAGGACCTCCTCTCCTACCTGCCGAGCAACAACCGGGCCGAGGCCCCCCGCTTGCCGTTCCCGCAGGCCGAGGGCGCGATCGAGGACAACCTCACCCCCGAGGACCACGAGCTGGACACGATCGTCCCGGACTCCTCGAACAGCCCGTACGACATGCACGAGGTCATCTCGCGCATCGTCGACGACGGCGAGTTCCTCGAGGT
>DIAZ01000039.1 GCA_002415925.1 Dietzia sp. UBA5065
GCCCCCAGCCCCCAGCCCCCAGCCGAAAGATCCACCTATCGGATTGCGATCCACATATGGGCCTCCGTGGGTGGATCGCAAACCGATAGGTGGATCTGTGAGGCGGGCGTCGGCGCGAACCGGGCGCTGCTGCTGTGGCCCGCCGGGGCGGGGTTATCCTCGGGACATGGGTGTGCGGGTCGATGCGTGGACGTGGTCGGTGAGGCTGTTCCCGTCCCGGACCAAGGCGGCGGCCGCCTGCCGCGGCGGGCACGTCAAGGTCAACGGCGAGGCGGTGCAGCCGTCGAAGGTCGTCGTGCCCGGGGATCGCGTCCAGGTGACCGGCACGCTCGGGCGGGTCCGCATCCTCGAGGTGGTCCGGACCGTCAACAAGCGGGTCGGCGCGCCGGTGGCCGCGACCTGCTACATCGACCACTCGCCCCCGCCCCCGCCCAAGGAGGTCCTGGCGTCGCAGCCGCGCCGGGAAAGGGGCGCCGGGCGGCCGACCAAGCGGGAGCGGCGGGAGACCGACCGGCTGCTCGGGCGATAGGCCCCCCAGCGCCTCAGCCCCGCTCGCGGACGATCAGCACCACCGGCGAGAGACCGAGCAGCTCGCCCAGGTCCACCCGGCCCGAGATCCGCGCCCCGTCGGGCCGGACCGCCCACGTGCCCTCGGGCAGGAGGGCGACGGTGCCGCTGAACTCCGTGGCGGCCCTCACGGCGGTGCGGCGGCGGGCGAGCATGCCGACCGCGGCGCGGCCGTCCACGGCGCGGGTGAACGCCACCACGTCGGAGGCGGCGGGCCCGTGCACGGGGATCGGGACGTGCGCTCCGCGGGCCATGGCCTCGGGGTGCTCGCGCCGCAGCCGCAGCAACTCGCGGACCAGGGCGAACTTGGGGTGGCCGAGCCGCGCGACGGCCCCCGACCGCAACGGGCCGAAGTCCACGAACCGGCGGTTGTCCGGGTCGACCAGCGAGTCCTCCCACACCTCCGTGCCCTGGTAGACGTCGGGGATCCCGGGGGCCAGCAGCTGGATGGCCTTGGCGGTCAGCGAGTTGTCGCGCCCGGCGGGGGCGATCCGCTGGACGAACGCCGCCACGAGCCCGGCCCCGGAATCGAGCAGCGCGTCGATCCACGCGTGCGCAGCGGATTCGAAGTCGGCGTCCTGGTCGGTCCACGTGGTGTGGACGGCGGCCTCGCGCAGCGACTTGTCGGCGTAGGCGTGCAGCCGCGACCGCAGGTCCTCGGACGGCGCACCGTGGTCCGGCCACACCCCCACGATCACCTGCAACAGGAAGTATCCCGCGTCCTCGGCGGGCGGGGGGAATGCCTCGAACACCCCGGCGACGAACACCGCCCACTCGTCCGGCACCTGCGACAGCACGGAGATGCGGGCGCGGACGTCCTCGCCGCGCTTGGTGTCGTGGGTGGTCAGCGCCATGAGGGTGAGCGGGTTGGCCACGGCCTTCTCGGCCATCGCCAGGTGGAAGGCCTCCACCGGGATGCCCATGCGGCCGGGGGAGCCGCCGACCTCGTTCAACGAGACCAGCCGACCGAGCCGGTAGAACAACCGGTCCTCCTCGGCCTTGGCGGTGGCCGCGCCGGTGACCTGCGCGAGCCGCACGGAGGCCTCGCCCCCACCGGCCACTGCACCCCCACCGGCCAGCGCGCCGCCCACGAGCCGCAGCGCGGGCGCCAACTCGGGGCGGGCGTGGTGCAGGTCCTCCAGGATCGTGGGCAGGGTGCCCCGCAGGACGGGGTAGTCGGCGCGGTAGAAGGGCGTCCGTGCGATCACCGAGACCAGCGTCTCGCGGAGCAGGGCATCCTCGACGTCGTCGCTCGTCGACACGTCGTGCCCCGCGGCGGCCTCCCGACGCACCGCACGGGCCAGCCGCCCCAGCTCGGGGGCCAGGTCCTCCAGCACGATCTCGCGCTTGAGCGCGGCGGACTGCGCGTGGACCTGCGACTCGTCGCCGGGCCCGCCGCAGTACCGCTCGGCCAGCTCGGACAGTCGACCCTCCCCGCGGCGGTCCACCAGGACCTGGTCGATCAGCCGCAGCATGTCGTAGCAGGTGGTGCCGTCGACGCCCATCGCGGGCTCGAGCACCTCGCCGGGGGCGAGGATCTTCTCCACCAGCAACCACCGGTCGTCGCCGGCGAGCTCGCGGAGCCGGCGCGCGTAGCCGACCGGGTCGGCCAGGCCGTCGGGGTGATCGACCCGGATGCCGTCGACCAGGTCCTCCTCGCACCAGCGGCGCACCTCGGCGTGGGTGGCGTCAAAGACCCCGCGGTCCTCCTGCCGCAGCCCGGCCAGCCCGGTGACGGTGAAGAACCGCCGGTAGCCCAGCAGCGGCTCGCGCCAGTGGACCAGCTGGTAGTGCTGGCGGTCGTGGACCTCCTGCGGGGAGCCCCCGTCCGTGCCTGGGGCGAGGGGGAACCGGTGGTCGTGGAAGCCCAGTTCGGGGTGGCCCGAGTCGGTGGCCGAGGGGGGGACGACGACGAGGTCGGCCACGTCCTCCGGCGCGCCCAGGACGGGAAGCGCGATCCGACCGTCCGCCCCGTTGGCGGGATCGGTGTCGAAGTCGAAGAACGAGAAGTGCGGCGAGTCGGGGCCCCGCCTCAGCGCGTCCCACCACCACGGGTTGGCCGACGGGTCCTCGACGCCCAGGTGATTGGGGACGATGTCCACCACGATGCCCAGCCCGTGGACCCGGCACGCCGCCCGCAGCGAGCGCAGCGCCGCGATCCCGCCGAGGTCGGGCGAGATGCTGGTGGGGTCCACCACGTCGTAGCCGTGGGTCGAGCCGGGCGTGGCCGTGAGGATGGGGGACAGGTACACCGAGCCCACGCCGAGGTCGGCGAGGTAGGGCACGAGCTCCTCGACGTGGGCCAGGGTGAATCCCCGGCCGTCGGGGTCGGAGGCGGGGGTCCGCAGCTGCACCCGGTACGTGCTGGACAGGGCCTCGGCCCGCCGGAGCGGCCGGGTCACGGCGGAGGGGTCCACGGGGGCCATCCGCTAGCGGAGCTTCCGCAGGACCACGGTACTGCGGTCGGCGACGGTGATCGTGCCGTCCGACCCCAGCTCGTCACCGCTCTGGCCGACGTGGCTGGCGGTGTCCAGGACCACCTGCCAGGCTTCCGCGAACCCGGTGCCGAGGAGCGAGAACTCGATGGGCTCGTGGTGGGCGTTGAACAGCATGAGGAACGAGTCGTCCACGATCCGCTGGCCACGCTCGTCCGGCTCGTGGATGCCCTCGCCGTTGAGGTAGACGGCCAGGGACTTGCCGAACCCGGAGTCCCAGTCCTTGTGGGTCATCTCCGAGCCGTCGGGGCTGAACCACGCGATGTCCTGCGGGTCCTTCTCGTCGCGGAGCACCGTCCCGAAGAACCTGCGCCGGCGGAACACCGGGTGGTCCCGGCGCAGGTGGACGAGGCTGCGGGTGAACTCGAGGAGGTCCTGCTTCTCCTCGTCGAGGTCCCAGTCCATCCAGGCCAGCTCGTTGTCCTGGCAGTAGACGTTGTTGTTGCCGTCCTGGGTGCGGGCCATCTCGTCGCCGTGGGCGATCATCGGCGTGCCCTGCGACAGGATCAGGGTGGTGAGCATGTTGCGGCGCTGGCGGTGACGCAGGTCCTGCACGTCGGGATCGTCGGTGGGCCCCTCGATTCCGCAGTTCCAGGAGCGGTTGTGGCTCTCGCCGTCGTTTCCGTCCTCGCCGTTGGCCTCGTTGTGCTTGGAGTTGTAGCTCACGAGGTCGTTGAGCGTGAAGCCGTCGTGCGCGGTGACGAAGTTGATCGACGCCGTGGGACGGCGGCCGGTGTTCTCGTACAGGTCGGAGGACCCGGTCAGCCGCGACGCGAACTCGCCCAGGGTGGCGGGCTCGCCACGCCAGAAGTCGCGGACGGTGTCGCGGAACTGCCCGTTCCACTCGGTCCACAGGGGCGGGAAGTTCCCCACCTGGTAGCCGCCCTCGCCCACGTCCCACGGCTCGGCGATGAGCTTGACCTGGCTGACCACCGGGTCCTGCTGGACCAGGTCGAAGAACGAGGAGAGCCGGTCCACGTCGTGCAGGCCGCGCGCGAGGGTCGAGGCGAGGTCGAAGCGGAAGCCGTCGACGTGCATCTCGAGGATCCAGTAGCGCAGCGAATCCATGATGAGCTGCAGCGAGTGCGGGTGCCGGACGTTGAGCGTGTTCCCGGTGCCCGTGTAGTCCATGTAGTGCTGTTCGTCGCCCTCGACCAGCCGGTAGTAGGCCTGGTTGTCGATGCCACGGAAGCCGATCGTGGGGCCGAGGTGGTTGCCCTCCGCGGTGTGGTTGTAGACCACGTCGAGGATCACCTCGATGTTGGCGTCGTGGAACGCCTTGACCATGGCCTTGAACTCGGTCACCGCGTCGCCGGGCTTGTCGGCGAACGCGTACTCGTGGTGCGGGGCCAGGAAGCCGAAGCTGTTGTACCCCCAGTAGTTCTTCAGCCCCAGGTCGAGCAGGCGCTGGTCCTGCATGAACTGGTGGACCGGCATGAGTTCGATCGCGGTCACGCCGAGGTCGGTCAGGTGCTCGATGATCGCCGGATGGCACAGGCCGGCGTAGGTCCCGCGCATCTCGGCCGGCACCTCGGGGTGCTGCGCGGTCATGCCCTTGACGTGGGCCTCGTAGATCACCGTGTTGTGGTACTCGTGCCGCGGCGCGCGGTCGTTGCCCCAGTCGAAGAACGGGTTGATCACCACGGTCGTCATGGTGTGGCCGAGCGAGTCCTCGGTGTTGCGCTGGTCCGGGTCGTCGAGGTCGTAGCTGTGCAGGCTCGGGTCCCCGTCGTAGGCTCCGTCGAACGCCTTGCCGTACGGGTCCACCAGGAGCTTGGACGGGTCGCACCGCAGGCCCCTCTCGGGCTCGTACGGGCCGTGGACGCGGTAGCCGTAGCGCTGCCCCGGGGACACCCCGAGCAGGTAGCAGTGCCAGATGTTGCCGTCGACCTCGGTGAGCTCGATGCGCTGCTCGCGACCCTTCTTGCTGATCAGGCAGAGTTCGACCCGCTCCGCGACCTCGGAGAACAACGCGAAGTTGGTCCCTGTCCCGTCGTAGGTGGCGCCGAGGGGGTAGGCCGAACCGGGCCAGGCGCGGATGAGCTCTGGGGCGGACGGCTGCGCGTCATGGGGGGTCACGTTGTCCAAGAGTAGTGCCTTGCCACGACAGCGCGTGACGGGCGCCGTGGGGCGGTCACCACCAGCCGGTCGCGGGCCCCATCTGGCGGGCGAGTTCGCCGGACGCGGACCGCACCCAGGACCCCGAGAGGTGGTGGGAGTCGTGGTAGACGATCACGTTGCCCACCACGACCGGGCAGTCCCGGGCGTCGCACAGGCCGTCGGTGAGGTCGAGCAGCCGGACCGAGTCGATGCCGGCACCGGCGAGCGAGGCCGGGTTGATCGCCGAGATGGACCGCTCCCGGGGCATCCCGCACTCCTCGGGGGTGCCGCCGTCGCCCAGGCAGTCCCCGGCGCGGATCGGGCCCCTCCCGCGGTTCAGCCAGGGGGTGTCGCGGACGGCGAGGACGCCGATCCCCTGCTCGCCGAGCGCGCGCCACAGCTCGACGTATTGGCGCGGCGTCACGTCCGGCCCCACCACCCCGACCGGCCGGGTGGCGGTGGTGAACACGAACTCGGGGGCCAGGCCCACCAGCGCGGCGAGGGCGGCGGGGGTCCACTCCTCGCAGCTCTCGTACAGGCGGTCGTCGCCGTCGGAGACGGAGGCGTCGAGCGTGAGCGGGCACCCCATCTTGAGCAGCGTCACCACCCGGAAGCCGTAGTGCCGTCCGACCTCGTCGAGGCCGCTGATCCAGTGCTCGGCGTGGGACCCGCCGACCAAGGCGACGGTGCGGGGGGCGGTGACGTCGCCGTACACGCACATCTGCACCTCGGCGGAGGTGAAGTCGGAGATGCACTGGTCGATCGTGCTCACCGGGAGGTCGTTGGAGACCTGGAGGAGGGAGGGGAGGTATCCCACGTCGTCGGGGGCCCGGACCCCCTCGAGGAAGGCGCGCGCGCCGGGGTGGTCGGGGTCGGTGAGGGAGTCGACGTAGGGCACGGCCGAGCGGGAGGCGGACGTGGCGGTCCACCATCCCACGGTGCCGAGACCGGCCACGGCGGCGACGACGACGAGGGCGGTCGCCCGGACGAAGAGCCGCCGCTCGCGGGCCGAGCGGGACGGCCTCCCGCGGAGCGCGTCACGCTTCTGGGCCGCGGGCGTGGTGCGGCCGCGCGCGCGGCTGGCCATCCGCAGCGGTCGTTCGACGTACTTCTCCGTGAGGAGCGCCAGCACGACCGAGACCGCGACGATGCTCAGCCCCGAGACCAGGGTCACCTCGGCCCCCCGGTCGTAGGAGAGCCAGAGGATGAGCAGCGGCCAGTGCCACAGGTACAGGGAGTACGAGATGTCGCCCAGCCGACGGAACACCCGGGCCGACAGCAGCCATGTGACCGGGTCCCTGGACGGCGTGGCCCGCTCGCCCTGCGGGAGGTTCCCCCCGAGGATGATGAGCAGCGCCCCGCCGATCGGGTACCAGGCCAGGGGGCCGGGGAAGTAGGCCGCACCGTCGATCACGAAGCCGCAGCTGACGATCAGCGCCAGTCCCGCCACGGTGGTGAGCATGCGCAGCGGCCAGGGCAGGACGAGCACGACCAGCAGGACGGCCACGAGTCCGCCGACGAGCAGTTCCCACAGGCGGGCGACCGTGTCGTAGTAGTTCCACGGCTGGTTGACGGCCTGACCCCGGATCGACCACCACACGGAGGCGGCGGTGCCGGCGACCACCACCGCCACGAGCAGCCCCTTGGGGGAGCCGCGTCGCACCACGACCCGCCACAGCGCGGCCACCCCGAGGACCACGGTGAGAGCGATCACGTAGAACTGCCCCTGCACCGACATGGACCACAGGTGTTGCAGTGGGGAGATGGTGGCGTCGGCGGCGGCGTAGTCCGAGGCGGTGAGCGCCAGCGTCCAGTTCTGGAAGTAGAACAGCGATGCCACGGTCTGGTCGAAGATCGCCGTCCACTGGGTGGGGGGTTTGATCAGGACGGTCCCCACCACGGTCGCGGCCACCGTCACCACCAGGGCCGGGTAGAGCCGTCGGATCAGGCGCGTGAGGTGCGGGAGCGGGTTGAGGGGGGTGCGCCGGTCCGCCGCCCCGCGCAGGAGGGATCCCAGGAAGAAGAACCCGGACAGGGTGAGGAAGACGTCGACGCCGCCGGACACCCGGCCCATCCAGATGTGGAACACCACGACCAGCGCGATCGCCAGGCCGCGGAGCCCGTCGATGTCGTGCCGGTAGGCCATCTTCCCGGGGCGCCGGCGAACGGGCGCTGTCGGGGTGTCGGTGGCCACTGGCGGGTACGTCCTGACGGGTCGTCTGGTGTGCGGAGACGGCCCGATACTGCATACGGGCACACCCGGAGGACAGTGGAGCCGGGTCCGATTGAACCACAAACGGCCGGCATCCCCGGCGTTGGTACAGTCCGGCTCATGCTCCGCTCGTCGTCGTCACGCGTCGCCGGCACCGCGGTGGGGGTGCTCTCCCCGGCCCTCGCCGCGCTGCTGGTGTGGATCGCCGCCGCGCCCCGCTCGGAGGTGCTCTCGGTGGGTGACGGCAGGGGCCTGCGGCTGCCGGAGGCCGGAGCGGACGGCGGGACCCAGCTCCTGGTGTTGATCGTCCTGCTCGGCTTAGCCTCGGTGTGCGTGACACTGGTGCTGTGGAGTCGACATCCGGGTCTGCGCCGTCCGGGTGGGGTCCCCGCGTTGATGCTGCTGCCGGGGCTGACGTGCGCGGTCGCCGCCGCGGCGGCCTCGCCGCTGGCGGACCTGCTGGCGGCACCGCCGCGGGGCGCGGCCTACGGCGAGGTGGTGAGGCAGGCGCCCAAGGCGGGTGCGCTGTTCTTCGACCGGATGCTCTACGGCACCTCGGGGCCGTCGTGGGACTGGTTCCCGCCCGGTGCCGGGTGGCTGGTGTTCAACGCCATGATCGCCGGCTTCACGGTGGCGGCGCTCGCGCATTTCAGCCTGTCGCGGGACCTGCGGGACTTGCGGGACCTGCGGGACCGGCCGGTGGACGCAGGGTCGCGAACTGATCCGTGATCCGGAGCCGACGTTCGGCGAACCGGTACAGCGCGGCGGGGCGGCCCCCGGTCGGCCCGGGCGGGGCGCTGCGTCCGCAGCGGACGAGCTCACCGCGCCGGGTGAGGATCCGCTGCAGGTTGGTCGGGTCCACAGGGTGGCCGAGCGCGGCCTCGTAGTGCTGGGCGAGCGCGGACAGCGTGAACTCCCGGGGCGCCAGCGCGAACCCGAGCGTGGAATAGGAGAGCTTGGCGGCGAGCCGGGCGCGGGCGCGGGCCACGATCTCGGCGTGGTCGAAGACCGTGTCGGGCAGCGCGTCCACCCGGAACCACGAGGTGTCGGCGGGGATGTCCGGGTCGGCGTCGGAGGGCAGGACCCCGAGGAACCCGGACGCGAACACGCGCCGGCCGGGCACGCGCGCCGGATCGGAGAACTCGGCCACGGATTCCAGGTGGCTCAGCGATCGCACGTCCACCTTCTCCGCGAGTTGCCGGGTGGCGGAGGTGGCCAGGTCCTCGTCGTGGCGGACCTCGCCACCGGGGAGGGCCCACCGTCCCGCCGCGGGGCCCAGAGCGTGTTGCCACAGCAGCACGTGGAGCGCCGGGGAGGCTGCGGGCGGGACGGTGCGAACCTGGCCCACCACTGCGAGAACCTCGTGCCCGGTGTTAGACTCCGACATGTTTTCGATTGTAAGTCGAAAACGCGGCCGGTGCGGTATCGGCCCGCAGAATCAACCCGGGGAGGGGCAGCGATGAGTACTGCCACTGGACTCAAGACCACGACCGTGCCGCGTCCGGGCACCACCGTCGGACGGCTGGACTCGCCGCTGGCCGATCGCATCCGCCGCACCGAGCGCGGGTACACGGGCGTCGAGGCCGACGCCGAGTGGGCGGCCGAGATCCGTCGTCTCGCCGAGGCGCGGGACGCCGTGATCCTGGCGCACAACTACCAGCTCCCCGAGATCCAGGACATCGCCCACCACGTGGGGGACTCGTTGGCCCTGTCGCGGATCGCGGCGGCCGCCGAACAGTCCACCATCGTGTTCTGCGGCGTGCACTTCATGGCGGAGACCGCCAAGATCCTCGCACCGGACAAGACCGTCCTCATCCCCGACGAGGCCGCCGGGTGCTCGTTGGCCGACTCGATCACCGCCGAGCAGCTGGCCGAGTGGAAGTCCGAGCACCCCGACGCCGTCGTGGTCTCGTACGTCAACACCACCGCCGCGGTGAAGGAGCTCACCGACATCTGCTGCACCAGTTCCAACGCAGTCGACGTGGTGGAGTCGATCGACCCCGGCCGCGAGGTGCTGTTCCTGCCGGACCAGTTCCTCGGCGCGCACGTCCGCCGCAAGACGGGTCGCGAGAACGTCCTGGTGTGGGCCGGCGAGTGCCACGTGCACGCCGCGATCAACGGCGACCAGCTCACCGCCAAGTCCGCCGAGCACCCCGGCGCCGAGCTGTTCGTCCACCCCGAGTGCGGCTGCGCCACCAGCGCGCTTCACCTGGCGGACGAGGGTGCCGTGCCGGCGGACATGGTCAAGATCCTGTCCACCGGCGGCATGGTCGAGGCGGCCCGCGCCTCGGGCGCCCGCGAGGTCCTGGTGGCCACGGAGGTCGGCATGATCCACCAGCTGCGCAAGGCGGCGCCGGAGATCGACTTCCTGCCCGTCAACGCCGACGCCAGCTGCCCGTACATGAAGATGATCACCCCGGCCGCCCTGCTGCGCGCCCTGGTCGAGGGTGCCGACGAGGTTCACGTGGATCCCGCGACCGCCGCGGCGGCGCGCGGGTCGGTGGAGCGGATGATCGCCATCGGCAACCCGGGGTCGGGGGAGTGAGCGACGAGGCGTTCGACCCCGACACCCGCGCCGACGCCGTGATCGCGATCCGGCGCGCCCTCGACGAGGACCTGCGGTACGGCCCGGACGCCACCTCGCTGGCCACCGTCCCGGCCGACGCCAGGGCCACCGCCCGCCTGGCGACGCGCGCCGACGGCGTGATCGCGGGCCTGCCGCTGATCCCGTTGGTGCTGGCCGAGGTGCTCGGGGCGGACTTCTCGGTGACCCTGCTCGCCGCCGACGGTGACCGGGTGGCCGCCGGCGACGTGGTGGCCGAGATCTCCGCGCCGACCCGCGGGCTGCTGACCGCGGAGCGCACGCTGCTCAACCTGGTGTGTCACCTGTCCGGCGTGGCCACCGCCACCCGCGCCTGGGCCGACGAGCTCGCCGGCACCGCCTGCGCCGTCCGGGACACCCGCAAGACCATGCCGGGCATGAGGCTGCTGCAGAAGTACGCCGTCCGCTGCGGGGGTGGGGTCAACCACCGGCTGGGGCTCGGTGACGCGGTCCTGGTCAAGGACAACCACGTGGTGGCCGCAGGCGGGGTGGTGCCCGCCCTGGCCGCCGTCCGCGAGAGGTTCCCGGACCTGCCCTGCGAGGTCGAGGTGGACTCGCTCGGGCAGCTCGACCAGATGCTCGACGCGGGCGTGGACCTGGTGCTGCTCGACAATTTCCCCGTCTGGCAGACCCAGATCGCCGCGCAGCGGCGGGACAAGGTCTCACCCGGCACCCGCCTCGAGTCCAGCGGTGGCCTGACCCTGGACGCGGCGGCCGACTACGCCCGGTGCGGCGTCGACTTCCTCGCCGTGGGCGGCCTTACCCACTCGGTGGGCGTCCTCGACCTAGGTCTGGACATGTGACTCCCGGCCGCGATATGTGAGGTCCGCCGCACAGCGGCGTTCGGGTGGGGTGGACAGGGGTTGGAGCGGCGTAAAGTCGGGACCCATGACGGGCTTCTGGGACTCGGGTGTGACCAAGACAGCGGCGGAACGTCGCCAGCAGAGGATGGCGGAGGCGCGCCGCCGCGTGGAGTCCGGGGAGAACACCTCGCCACCACCTCCGCCGCCCGCCCCCGCGGCCCCCGCCCGCACCCGCGCGTCCCGCACCCCCAAGGCCGCCACCGTCGATCCCACGTCGTTCGCGGGCGCGCAGTTCGCGGTGTGGCGCAGCGTCCAGCACTTCTGCACCACCGACTCGGTGCCCGACGCCCGCGGCACCGACTTCGACCTGCTTCTGGCCTGGTCCGATTCCATCCAGCCGTTCCGTCTCCGCCAGCGGATCGTCGCGCGGCTGGACCCCCAGGGGGCGTGGCTTCCGGTCTGCTACGCCAAGGACGGTGCCCGCGAGCCCATCACGCAGGCCCAGGCCGATCGCTACCGCGAGGTCCGGCTCGGGGAATCGACGCTCTCCGGCGGCGCGCAGAAGCCGCTCAAGGAGTCCGACCACCCGGACGCCACCACCTCTCTCTGACCCCGCGATCCCGGGGGGCCAGTCGAGCTCACGGCGTCAGGATCATCTTGACGGCGCCGTCCTGCTTCTTCTGGAACATCTCGTAGGCCCTGGGCGCGTCCGCGAGGGGGAGGCGGTGGGTGGCGAAGTCGTCGACGCCGAGCGGGTCGTCGTCGGTGAGCAGCGGCATGATGTCGTCGACCCAGCGCTTGACGTTGGCCTGGCCCATCTTCAGGGTGATCTGCTTGTCGAACATCGTCAGCATGGGCAGCGGATCAGCGCTACCGCCGTAGACGCCGGAGAGCGAGATGGTCCCGCCACGGCGCACGATGTCGATGGCGGAGTAGAACGCGGCCAGCTTGTCGACTCCCGCGGTCTCCATCATCTTCCTGCCGAGGAACTTCGGCAGCATCCCCACCGCGGCGTGGGCGGCACCGGCGGCGGGCGAGCCGTGGGCCTCCATGCCCACCGCGTCGATCACCGAGTCGGGGCCGCGGCCGTCGGTCATCTCGCGGATCGCCTCTCCCACCTCCCCGGACACCCCGGCGGGATCGAGAACCTCGACGCCGCGGTGGGTCTGCCGGGCCCGCCGCTCGGCGACCGGGTCGACCCCGATGACGCGGTGTCCACGATGGGCCGCGATCCGAGCGGCCATGTCACCGATGGGTCCGAGTCCCAGCACGACGACCGTGCCGCCGTCGGGGATCTGCGCGTACTCCACCCCCTGCCATGCGGTGGGCAGCACGTCGGACAGGTAGAGGTAGCGGTCGTCCGCGTGCTCGTGCGGGACCTTGATGTGGGTGTTCTGCGCGTGGGGGACCCGCAGGTACTCCGCCTGGCCGCCCGCGACGCTGCCGTAGAGCTCGGAGTAGCCGAAGAGGGCCGCGCCCATGCCCTGCTCGCGGACCTGGGTGGTCTCGCACTGGGTGTTGAGACCCTTGCCGCACATGTAGCAGTGGCCGCACGAGATCTGGAACGGCATCACCACCCGGTCGCCTGGTCTGAGGTCGGTGACCCCGGCGCCCACCTCCTCGACGATGCCCATGGGCTCGTGACCGAGGATGTCTCCCTCGTTCATGAAGGGTCCCAGCACCTCATACAGGTGTAGATCCGAGCCGCAGATGTTTGTGCTGGTGATCTTGACGATCGCGTCGGTGGGCTCCTCGATCCTGGGGTCCGGGACCTCATCGACCCGGACGTCGCGCTTTCCGTGCCAGGTGACCGCCTTCATGCGGGGCTCCTCTCTGGTCGCGTGCGTGCGTGGTCACGCACGCAGGTGACGGTAACGACGAGATGGCCTGCCCGCATCCGCTGGCCCGGGGGCATAGGGTGACCGTCATCAAGATCTGGCAGGTCGGCCCGCCGACCCCGTGGAGGGCTGGAAGATGACCGATTCACTGAGCGGCAACGGTTGGGACGACGCCAGCCGGGGGCAGGACGGGCACCGCAACCACGCGAACTCCTGGGGTGATCCGGGTCAGGGTTATACCGGTCAGGGCTATACCGGTCAGGGCGGTGCGGGATGGGGCGGCCCCGGCTACCCGGCGCCACCGCCGACCTCCCCGCCCCGTAGCGGGCTCGTGTGGGCGCTGGGCGCGCTGGTGGTCGTCCTCCTCGTGGCGCTCGCCGGAGTCGTGGGGTACTTGCTGGCATCCAGCGGCGACGACGAGATCGCGGCCGTGCCGGTCCCGCAGGAGCCCGCACCTGCACCCGCGCCCGCACCCGCACCCGCACCCGCCCCGGCCGGGCCCGCCGGAGCGGCGACGGGTTCCAGCGGTGACCTGGGCCTGTCGATCCCCATGACCCGCCCGGCCTGCGACGGTCGCGGGATCGTGGTCCTGTACTCCGCCGTCACCCCGGGTGCGTACGCGCAGGAGATCTCCTCGGCGCTGGCCCAGTACCCGGGCGCGTCCTATCTCCGTACTGACATGGCGTGTCCGTCGCTGCGTCAGAGGGACGAGAACGGGAACGTCATCTACGCGGTCTACCTGCCGTCCGGATACACGCGTGGGGACCTGTGCGCGGATGTGCGCGCGGTGGGCCCGCCCGCGTACGGCCGGTGGCTCGACACGACGAGCGACCCGTCGGTGCTGGTCACCTGCTGAGCGGCGGAGGGATCAGCGCACGATCAGGGGGATGTGCTGCTCGGCAGGGGTGTTCGCGCCGTGGTGGCCGAGCAGCGAGGATTCGAGCTGCTCGTTCCGGGTCCGTGCCAGCACGACGCCGCCGGTCGCGACGGCGATGACGTCACCGAGCCTGGCCGCATGGTCCCGACCCCGACCGAAGAGGAGCTCGTCGAGCGCTGTCTCTTATACACATCT
>DIAZ01000179.1:0-4791 GCA_002415925.1 Dietzia sp. UBA5065
TCCGCCGTCGCCTCGCCGCGCGGGGGAGGTCCTCGTCGTCGTCGCCGTCCGCGGTGTCCCCCGCGTTCGGTCTGGACGACGACGAGCCGTACACCTGCCCGCAGGAGATGCTGGCCGACCTGGACGTCATCGACGCCGCGCTGGCCGCCGGCGGGTCCGGGCTGCTGCGCACGCCCCGCCTCCGGGATCTGAGGTGGGCGCTGCGCACGTTCGGGTTCCACCTGCAGGCGCTCGACATGCGGCAGAACTCGGAGACGCACGAGGAGGTGCTCACCGAGCTGTTCGCGCTGGCCGGCGTGAGCGGGGACTACTCGGCGCTGGACGAGGACGCCCGGGTGGAGCTGCTGCTGCGCGAGCTCTCCCACGACCGGCCGCTCCTGGGCCCGCGGGCGGAGCTGTCCGCGACGGCGGCGAGGGAACTCGGCGTGATGCGGGCGGCGGCCGCCGCCGTGGACCTGCTGGGTCCGGAGGTGGTGCCGCACTACATCGTCTCCATGTGCGGGTCGGTGTCGGACCTGCTGGAGCCGGCGGTGCTGCTGCGCGAGGTGGGGTTGTTCTCCGGAGACCCCGCCGAACCCCGGTCCGGCGTGCGGCTGATCCCCCTGTTGGAGACGATCGACGACCTCGCCGCCGGGCCGGGGATCCTCGACGCCGCGCTGGCGCTGCCGCAGTTCCGGGCGCTGACCCGCGCGCAGGGCGACGTGCTCGAGGTGATGCTCGGGTACTCCGATTCCAACAAGGACGGCGGGTACCTGGCCGCCAACTGGGCGCTCTACCAGGCGGAACGCGATCTCGTGGCGGCGGCCGACCGGGCCGGGGTGCACCTGCGCTACTTCCACGGGCGCGGCGGCGCGGTGGGCCGGGGCGGCGGCAACTCCTACGACGCGATCCTCGCCCAGCCGCCGGGCGCGGTGCAGGGCGCGCTGCGGATCACCGAGCAGGGTGAGGTGATCTCCGCCAAGTACTCCGAACCGCACCGCGCCCGTCGCAACCTCGAGGCGCTGGTGGCGGCCACCCTCGAGGCGTCGCTGCTCGACGTGGAGGGCCTCGGCGACCGCGCCGACGAGGCGTACGGGGTGATGGCCGAGCTCGCCCGGCTCGGCCGCGAGGCGTACGCGTCGCTCGTGCACCACGACGAGGGGTTCATCGAGTACTTCACCTCCTCGACCCCGCTCAGCGAGATCGGCGAGCTCAACATGGGTTCCCGCCCGGCCTCGCGCAAGCAGACCTCGACCGTCGACGACCTGCGGGCGATCCCGTGGGTGCTGTCGTGGTCGCAGTCCCGGGTCATGCTGCCGGGCTGGTTCGGGGTGGGCACCGCGCTGCGGAACTGGGTGGACCAGCGGGGGGAGGCGGGCTCCGGGGAGCGACTGGCGACGCTGCGCGGGCTCTACACCAACTGGCCGTTCCTGCGCACGACCCTGTCCAACATGGCCCAGGTGATGGCCAAGGCGGACATGGGACTGGCCGCCCGCTACGCGGGGCTCGTCCCGGACGCCGGGGTGGGCCGGCGGATCCACGGGATCATCTCGGACGAGTTCGACCTCACGCGCGAGATGCTGCTGGCCGTGACCGGTCACGAGACCCTGCTCGACGACAACCCGGCGCTGGCGCGGTCCGTGCGCAACCGCTTCCCGTATCTTGAACCCCTGAACGTCCTGCAGGTGGAGCTGCTGCGGCGCTACCGCGCGGGCGACGAGGACCCGGCCGTGCGGACCGGGATCCAGTTGACCATGAACGGTCTGGCGACGGCGCTGCGGAACTCGGGCTGACCCGGCGAGCGCGCCGCCTGCTCCCTTCGTCGAAGCGAGAACACCATGACCTCCCCGGACCCCGTGGGCGCGGACACGGCGCGGTGCGCGGCCGACCACGTCACCCGTCGTGTCCCCCTGGCGCATCCCGGAGATCCGGCCGCGCGCGTCCTCGACGCGCTGCGCGGAGGCCACTTCGACAGCGCGTCGACGATCGTCGTGGTGGACGGCGACCGGCTGGTCGGGCTGGCCCCGACCGAACGCGTCCTCGACGCCGACCCCGACACCCCCGTCGGGAGTCTGGTCGCACCGGGACTGCCCACCGTCGCGCCCTCGACCGACCAGGAGCAGGCGGCCTGGCAGGCGGTCCAACACGGCGTCCACACCATCGCCGTGGTCGACCGGGGCGAGTTCGTGGGCCTCATCCCCTCCGAGGCGCTGCTCGCGATCCTGTCGGCGGAGCACGACGAGGACATGGTCCGCCTCGGCGGGTTCCTCAACTCCAAGTCCACGGCGCAGACCACCACCCTGGAGCCCGTCCTGCGGCGGCTCTGGCACCGGTTGCCCTGGCTGATCGTGGGCCTGGCCGGCGCCCTGCTCGCGGCCATCGTGGTGGGGAGCTTCGAGGCGACCCTGGCCGACACCGTGCTCATCGCCTTCTTCGTCCCCGGGGTGGTGTACCTGGCGGACGCGATCGGCACGCAGACCGAGGCGCTGGTGATCCGCGGACTGGCCGTGGGCGTGGGCATCCGACGCGTCGCCGTCCGCGAGATCGTCACCGGCGTGCTCCTCGGGACGATCCTGGGCACGGTGGCGTTCCTGCTCGTGGGGGTCCTCTGGCAGGACTGGAGGGTCGCGCTGGCCGTCGGGGTGTCGCTGTTCGCCGCGTCGTCCATCGCCACCGCGGTCGCGCTGGTCCTGCCGTGGCTGATCGACCGGATGGGCAGGGACCCGGCCTTCGGCTCGGGACCGCTGGCCACGGTCCTGCAGGACCTGCTCACGGTGGCCATCTACCTGGCGACCGCGACGGTTCTCACGCGCTGACGAGCCCGGCGCCGCCGCTACCCCAGCCGGCGCTGCGTGAGCGGGACGAGCAGCGCGCACACCACCGCCAGCCCGGCGATCCACGGCACGGGCCCGCCGAGGCGGGACAGTTCGGCGAGCACGTACGGGGTCGCCATCCCGAGGTAGGCCAGGACGTAGAACACGGCGACGAGTCCGGCGTGGTCGCGTGGCCCGGACTGGACCTCGACCTCGACCAGGCCGGCCACGAGCAGCGTCGCGTAGCCGATGCCGAGCAGCACGGCGACGGGCAGCAGCCACAGCGCCCGGCCGGGCAGGCCGGGTGAGGCGGCCAACACGGCGCCGGCGGCCATCCCGAGCGAGGCGGCGGTCAGCCCCATGACCGGCGGCCGGGAGGGGGGCGACGAGTCGGCCAGGCGACGGACCGCGGGTTGGACCAGGACCCCGGCGCCGAGGGTCACGCCCACCATCACGCCCGCGTACAGGGTGGGTCGCCCGCCGGCGTCCCCGCCGAGCAGGTCCGCCAGCACCGCGAACGACATGCTGGCGCAGCCGAACACCAACGGGGCCCACGGCGCGACGCCCAGCAGGAACCTGCGGGTACCCGCGCTGGCCGGGATGAGCGGGGCCCGCTCGGGTCCGCCTCGCGGTTCGTACGGGTCCGCGGCGTTCCACGCGGCGAGCAGCGCGACCGTCCCGAGCACCAGGTGGGGCACGTACGGCGTGAGGGTGGGCGCGGGGGCGAACTCCCCCACCACGCCCGCGACCAGGCCGCCGAGGCCGAAGCCGCCGGTGAGCGCGATCGCGGCGCGGCGGGCGCCGGTGCCGGGCGGGGCGCCGGCGGAGAGTTCGCGCACCCACGCGCTGCCGGCACCGAACGCCGCGCCGGAGGCGAGCCCGGCGAGGAACCGGCCGAGGTAGAGCCACAGCGGATCGGCGGGCCCGAACAGCATGAGGACGGTCGCGGCCAGCGACAGCACCAGCACGGGGCGCATGAGGACGCGGCGACCGTGGCGGTCGGACCACCGGCCCGCCACCAGCAGCGCGGGCAGCAGCCCCACGATGTACACGCTGAACATGGCGGTGACGTCGGACTGCGCGAGTCCCTGCTCGGTGCGGTAGAGGAACAGCAGCGGCGCGAACTGGTTGGCGCCCCAGCCCACGGCGAACACCGCGAGGGCGGCGCGCACCCAGCCGCGGTGGTCGACGGGAGAAGCCATGGGGCAGAACCTAGTCCGCCACGCTCAGCCGAGCGCGGCGATCACGAACGCCACCCCCACCGCCACGAACAGCGCGCTCGCCAGCAGCCCGACCCACGGCTGCGCGCGCCCGAGACGCCGGTTGACGCTCGGGTGGGAGGCCGCCACGGCGACCCCGCAGAACCATGCCAGGGCCACCCCGACCATCGCCGAGACGAGCGCGAGCGAGGCGACGGCGGACACCTCCCCGCGCAGGAACGGGGTGAGGACCGCGCCGAAGAACACCATCGCCTTGGGGTTGGCGAGGTTGGTGGCCAGGCCGAGCGCCACATCCCCGCGCGGAAGCGGACCCGCCGGGCGGGCGGCGGCGCGGGACCGTCGCCACCCGCGCAGCCCGAGCACGCCCAGGGTCGCGAGCAGGAGCCCGCCGGCCACCTGGAGGCCGGTCATGAGCCCGGGGTAGGCGCGGACCAGGGTGGCGAGGCCGGCGAACGCGGCCACCAACCACACCGAGATCCCCGAGACCACCCCGAGCGCCGTCGCGACCCCGTGGCGCCGGCCGGCGAGCGCACGGTCGAGGACGACGACGAGGTCGGGCCCCGGCGAGATCACCGCGATCGCCCAGACGCCGAACAGGGCGGCGACCTGCCCCGCCGTCACCCCGCCGATTCCATCGCGAGGAGGCGCCGCTTGGCCTCGAGCCCGCCGCGGTATCCGCCGAGCCCGCCGTCCGAGCGCAGGATCCGGTGGCACGGCCACACCAGCGGGAGCGGGTTGGTCGCGCACGCCGTGCCCACGGCGCGGACCGCGCCGGGCCG
>DIAZ01000179.1:5024-5195 GCA_002415925.1 Dietzia sp. UBA5065
TGGAGGCGAGCATGTCGAGGACCGCCCGCTCGTCCTCCACCTCGAAGGCCACGTAGACCAGCCCGCGCCCCGTCGCCGCCAGCACCAGGGCGCCGATCGGCGAGTCGACGGCCCGGAACAGCACGTCGACCAGGCCCTCCCGCTCGGCGTCCCGCGCGAGGCGCTCGCGCA
>DIAZ01000179.1:5373-7412 GCA_002415925.1 Dietzia sp. UBA5065
CCTGTCCGTCATGGCGTGCACTCCTCCCTCTCGCGCAGCGCGGCCACCCCGTCCGAGGCGGCGCGACGGGCCGCCGCCTCGGTGCCGCCCGTGAGCTCGGCGATCTCGGCGTAGGGGAGTCCGCCCAGGTACCGGTAGGCCACGCAGATCCGCTGCCGGGTGGGCAGGGCCGCGACGGCCGCCCAGATCCCGGCGGCGGCGGGCTCGTCGTCGTCGACCGTCCCGGTTCCCCGGGCGCCGCCGCGCACCCACCCGTCGAGCAGGGCGACGTCGTCGGCGCCGCCCGCCGGCGTGGCCGCCCGGGCCGACCGCCGGACCACATCCACGGCCCTGCGGTGGGCGACCCGGACCAGCCAGGCCTCGACGTTGGTCTCCTCCGGCAGCTCCGGCCAGGCCCGCAGCGCGGACAGGAACGTCTCCGACCACGCGTCGTCGGCGTCGGCGCCCGGCCCCAGAACGGCCCGGCAGACGCGCAGCACGGTCGGACCGTGGCGCTCCACCGCGGCGTCGAAGGGTGCCCTCATGGCTGAGATCCTCCCTCGTCGCCCGCGCTGTGGCCCGGTGTGGCCCGCCCGGTAGTCGTCCCGCGCCGCGGATGTGTGAGGTCGGGGCGCGCAGCGGTTCCCTCTCGGCCGCGGGGCTCGCATACTGGTCACATGCTGCCACGTCATTCCGCCCGTCCGCGGCTGGCCGGGGCCCTCGCGGCCGTCGCCCTGGCGGTCCCGCTCGCCGCGGGGCTGACCGCCGCCGGGTCCGCCTCGCCCGCGCTCGCCCCGCGGGCCCAGGCCGGGCCGGTCGAGGACGCGGTCGCCGCGCTGGACCCCACGGGCGAGCTCGGGCCCTACGTCACCGAGGCGCTGAACGGGGCCAACGGACCGCTGGGGGCGCCCGGACCGCCGGCCCCCGTGGACACCACGGTCCCGTGCCGACCCACGCCCGCCCATCCGCGGCCGGTGATCCTGGTCCACGGCACCTTCGACACCGGACCGAACACCGCGCCCCGGCTGGGCGAGCCCCTGCGCCGGCAGGGGTTCTGCGTGGTCTCACCGACCCTCGGGGCGTACGCGGGGGATCCGCGGCGCGGCGGGCTCGACTCGATCGCCGGGGCGTCCGGCCCGCAGCTCGCGGGCGTGATCGACCACGTCCGTGCGGTCACCGGCGCCGGGCAGGTGGACCTGGTCGGGTACTCGCAGGGTGCCGCGATCGCCGGGTACACCACCAAGGTGCTGCGGCCGGGCGCGGTGAACCGCGTGGTCTCGGTCGGGGGCTACTGGGGCGGCGACCACGGCGGGTTGATCCCGAACGACCTGCCACCCCAGGCCGCCGGGGCCGCGCTGTGGGCCGCGAACCTGCGGGGGCTGGCGGAGCTGGCGCCGGGGAGCCCGCTGCTCGCGGCCTGGTACGGACCGGACCGGAGCCCGTTCCTCCCGGGCGTCGGGTACACGCTCATCGCCACCCGCGGCGACCACCTGCTGCCGCCGGAGCGGAGCTTCGTCCCCGGCCCGGGCGTGGTCTGGCGGGTCCCGGAGGACGCCTGCGGCGGCGCGCCCACGTCCCATCCGGGCTTGGCGGTGGATCCGCGGACCCACGCCCTCGTGGCGGGCGCCCTGGGCGGGGCCGGGGGCTGCTGAGCCTCGGCCGCCCGACGGTGGGCCCCGGCCCCGTCAGGTCCGCGACACCTGCTGCGGCACCCCGGCCTCGTACCCCGCCGCCGCCAGCAGCTCCCGCACGCGCGGGATGACTTTACGACCGTAGAGGTCGATGGAGTTCATGAGGTGCTCGTGGGGGGTGGGGCCGCTGGCGTACTTGAGGTCGAACCGGTCCAGCCCCAGCGTGCGGACGGTGGCGGCGATCTTCTGCGCGACCGTCTCCGGGGATCCGACGTACATCGCGCCGGATCTGACCTCGCTGTGGAAATCGGCTTCCACGGCGTCGCCCCACCCGCGCTCGCGGCCGATCTGGTTGCGGTTGACCAGCCAGTGCGGCATGGCCAGCGCGGCGGCCTTGGCGTCGGTCTCGGCGATGAAGCCGGGCGAGTG
>DIAZ01000179.1:7553-8197 GCA_002415925.1 Dietzia sp. UBA5065
AGGGGCATCCGGTAGCGGGCGGCGCGCACCACGGACTCCGGGCTGCCGCCCACCGCGATCCACGCGGCGAGGCCGTTCTCGGTCTTCGGGTAGACGTGCTGCTCGACCAGCGGCGGCCGGAGGTCTCCCGACCAGGTGACCGGCCCCTCGGGCAGCAGCGCGGCGAACAGGTCGAGCTTCTCGCTGAACAGCTGCTCGTACTGCTGGAGGTCGAAGCCGAACAGGGGGAACGACTCGGTGAACGACCCGCGGCCCAGGACGACCTCCGCGCGGCCGTTCGACATCGCGTCGATCGTGGAGAAGCGCTGGAACACGCGGATCGGATCGTCGCTGGAGAGCACGGTGACCGCGGACCCGAGGGTGATGCGCTCGGTCCGCGTGGCGATGCCGGCCAGCACGACGTCCGGGGCGGAGACGGCGAAGTCGGGACGGTGGTGCTCGCCGACGCCGAAGGCGTTCACCCCCACCCGGTCCGCGAGTACCGCCTGCTCGACCACGTCGCGGATCACCTGCGCGTGGGGGACGGGCGCGCCGTCCCGGTCGACGCTGGTGTCGCCGAAGGTGTCGAGGCCGAACGCGACGGCGTGCGCCGGGGACCCGGGGGTGGGGGGCGTGGGAGGAGTCATGCCGACTTATACACATCT
>DIAZ01000069.1:0-7217 GCA_002415925.1 Dietzia sp. UBA5065
ACCTGGGCGAACGCAGCAAGATCGGCACGTTCGTGGAGATCAAGAAGTCGCGCATCGGGGCCCACACCAAGGTCCCGCACCTGACCTACGTCGGGGACGCGACCATCGGGGAGCACACCAACATCGGGGCCTCGAGCGTGTTCGTCAACTACGACGGCGTGAACAAGAACCGAACGGTGATCGGCAGCCACTGCCGCACGGGATCGGACACCATGTTCATCGCGCCCGTGACCGTCGGTGACGGCGCCTACTCGGGCGCGGGTACCGTGATCAAGGACGACGTCCCGCCCGGCGCCCTCGCGGTGTCCGGCGGACGCCAGAGGAACATCGACGACTGGGTGATCGAGAACCGACCGGATTCCGGTTCGGCCGAGGCCGCCCTACGTAGCCGGAACGACTCCCAGAAGGACGGACTCACACCGTGAGCGACTGGATCGACAACCAGAAGAACCTGATGTTTTTCGCGGGCCGAGCGCACCCGGAGCTCTCCGACCAGGTCGCCGCCGAGCTGGGGATCGAGGTCACCCCGCAGACCGCGCGCGACTTCGCCAACGGCGAGATCTTCGTCCGATTCGAGGAGTCGGTGCGCGGCTGCGACGCGTTTGTCCTGCAGAGCTGCCCCGCCCCGCTGAACAAGTGGATCATGGAGCAGCTCATCATGATCGACGCGCTCAAGCGGGGCTCCGCCAAGCGCATCACCGCGGTCCTGCCGTTCTACCCGTACGCCAGGCAGGACAAGAAGCACCGTGGCCGTGAGCCCATCTCGGCCCGCCTCATCGCGGACCTGCTCAAGGCCGCCGGCGCGGACCGCATCATCACGGTCGACCTCCACACGGACCAGATCCAGGGCTTCTTCGACGGCCCCGTGGACCACATGCACGCCCAGGGTCAGCTGTCGGACTACGTGCGCGAGCACTACGGCACGGACAACATCGTCGTGGTCTCCCCCGACGCCGGCCGCGTCAAGGTGGGCGAGAAGTGGGCCGACGCGCTCGACGGTGCGCCCCTGGCGTTCGTCCACAAGACCCGCGACCCCAACGTGCCCAACCAGGTCAAGTCCAACCGCGTCGTGGGCGACGTCGAGGGTAAGACCTGCGTGCTGATGGACGACATGATCGACACCGGCGGCACCATCGCCGGCGCGGTCAGGGTGCTCAAGGACGCCGGCGCCGGCGACGTGATCATCGCCACCACCCACGGCATCTTCTCCGACCCGGCCGCCGAGCGCCTGGCCAACTGCGGCGCCAAGGAGGTCATCACCACCGACACCCTGCCGATCCCCCCGGAGAAGCGGTTCGACAACCTCACCGTGCTGTCCATCGCGCCGCTGCTGGCCCGGACCATCCACGAGGTCTTCGAGAACGGATCGGTGACCAGCCTGTTCAACGGGTCCGCCTAGCGTGTCCGCGGACCGCGCGGGGCGCGCCACGATCTACCACAACCCCCGCTGCTCCAAGTCCCGGCAGGCGTTGGAACTGCTGCGGGAGCGGGGGGTCGAGCCGACGGTCATCCGGTATCTCGACACCCCGCCGACGATCGACGAGTTGCGCACGCTCATCGCCGATGCCGGGCTGACGGTCCGGCAGGCCGTCCGCGTCAAGGAGGCCGAGTTCACCGAACTCGGCCTGCTCTCCGCCTCCGATGACGAGCTGCTCGCCGCGATGGTCGCCCACCCGCGGCTCATCGAGCGTCCCTTCGTCGTCACCGGCAAGGGGACCCGGCTCGCACGGCCCACCGCGGCGGTCGAGGAGATCCTCTAGCGATTTGTGGCCGCGCCCGACCCGCCGCTAGGCTGGGCCGGTCATCTCGGCGAGGGAGGACCCCTGGTGGGTCACTCCGTTATCGACGCGATCATTGTCGGTGTGGTCCCCCGGTGGGGCCGCCCAGGCGATCGTCTCGGTCGCCGGGGAGGTCGCCTCACCCACCGAGCGCCACGCGCTCCCCACCGACAGAAGGTTCATCATGGCCAGGGAAGTCAACAACCTCAAGACCCAGACCCGCACCGAGTTCGGCAAGGGCTCCGCTCGCCGCGCCCGCCGCGAGGGCCAGGTCCCCGCGGTGCTCTACGGCCACCACACCGAGCCCCGCCACCTGCTCCTCAACGCCCTGGAGTTCGCCGCCGTGCTCCGCGCCCACGGCACCAACTCCCTGCTCACCCTGGACATCGAGGGCGAGGAGCAGCTCGCGCTGCCCAAGCAGATCGACGTGCACCCCCTCACCCGCATCATCGAGCACACCGACCTGCTGGTCGTGCGCAAGGGCGAGAAGGTCGTCGTGGAGATCGCCCTCACCCTGGTCGGCGATTCCGCGCCGGGCACCCTGGTGACCCAGGACGCCAACTCCATCGAGATCGAGGCCGACGCCACCGAGCTCCCCGAGGGCTTCGACGTCTCGGTCGCGGGCGCGGCCGCCGGCCTCCAGATCACCGCCGCCGACATCGAGCTCCCCGCGGGCTGCACCCTGGTCTCCGACCCGGAGATGCTCATCGTCAACATCCTCGAGGCGCCGTCCGAGGCCGACCTCGAGGCCGGCGAGGACGAGGGCGTCGCGGCGTCGATCGAGCAGGCGCAGGCCGCCGACAAGGCCAGCTCCGCGGAGTGATCCTCCCGCCGCGGCTTCCGGCCGCGGCGACCCGGGCCCGGTACGACGATCGCGTCGCACCGGGCCCGCGGTGTGTCAGCCGCGGATGAGGCCCACCGCCAGGACGAGCATCATCACCGCGATCCCGCCGTCCAGCACCCGCCACGCGCCGGGCCTGGCGAACAGCCCGCGCAGCGCCTTGCCGCCGAAGCCGATGAGCGAGAACCACACCGTGCCGGCGAGGAACGCCCCCGCCGCGAACACCCAGCGCAGGTCGCCGCCCTGCTGATTGGCGAGCGTGCCGAGGAAGACCACGCTGTCCAGGTAGGCGTGCGGGTTGAGCCAGGTGAACGCCGCGCACGCGGCCACCGCCCCCATCGTCGAGGGGATGCGGGCGTCGCCACCCACCTGCAGGCCGCCGCCCGGGCGGAGCGCGCGGACCGCGGCGTACGCCCCGTAGGTCAGCAGGAAGACCACGCCCAGCCACGTCATGACCGTGATGGCCGCCGGCGCCGTCTCCACAAGCGCCCCCACGCCCGCCACGCCCAGCAGGATCAGCGCGGCCTCGGAGAGGACGCAGAACGCGACTATCGGGGCCATCGCCACGTCGCCGCGGATCGACCGCTGGAGGATGTAGGCGTTCTGCGCGCCGACGGCAACGATGAGACCGAGGCCCATGCCGGCGCCCATGAGGAGGGTGGAGGAAGTGGTCACGGTGTCACGCTAGGCACCCGGAAGGCAGTATCGCCACTACAGTTCATGGATTACCATTAGTTCTACTTATGCACCCTCTCCACCTGGACCAGCTCCGCACCCTCGCCGCCGTGGTGGACCTCGGTTCCTTCGAGGCCGCCGCCGGGCACCTGCACGTCACCCAGTCCGCGGTGTCCCAGCGGATCCGCGCGCTGGAGGACTCGGCGGGCCGGATCCTCGTCCGCCGCGACCGCCCGGTGACGGCGACCGAGTCCGGGGAGACCGTCCTGCGGACCGCCCGGCAGATGCTCCACCTGGAGGAGTCGCTCTCCCAGGAGTTCCGCGGGGCCCAGACGGCCGCGGAGCCCGTCGTCCTGGCCGTGGCCTGCAACTCCGACTCCCTGGCCACGTGGTTCCTCGACGCCGCGACCGACGTCCGCTCCGCCGGCCGGGTCACCTTCGACATCCGCCGCGAGGACGAGTCGCTGTCCACCGATCTCCTGCGTCGCGGCGAGGTCATGGCGGCGGTGACCAGCCAGGCCAGGCCCGTCCAGGGGTGTCGATCCGTGCCCCTGGGGTCGATGCGGTACCTGGCCTGCGCCAGCCCGGGATTCGTCGCCCGGCACCTGCGGGAGGGCCCCACCGCCGCGCTCGGCCGCGCCCCGATCGTCGACTTCGACCGCAGCGACGGTCACCAGAACCACCACTACCGCCGGGTCGCCCGCCGCGAACCGACCGGCCCCCGCCACTTCGTGCCCAGCTCGCACGACCACGTCCGCGCGATCGCCGCCGGCCTCGGCTGGGGTCTGGTTCCCGAGCAGCTGGCCACGCCGTGGCTGGTCTCCGGCGAGCTCTCCGAGGTCTCCCCCGACCGACCGCTGGACGTCCCGCTGTTCTGGCAGCACTGGAAGCTCCAGTCCCCGGACCTCGACGCCCTCACGGCCGCGGTCCTCGACACCGCGCGGGCGGAGCTGCGGACCTGACGCGACGTGCGATCCACGCGGTCTGGGATCATGGGCGCGTGAGTACTGCTGACGCCCCCGGCCCCGCGCTCGTGGTGGGCCTGGCCAACCCGGGCCCCGACTACGAGGGGACCCGCCACAACATCGGCTGGGACGTCCTGCTCGAGCTCGCCTCCCGCGCCCTGCCCATGCCCGCGAGCTTCTCCACGCACAAGCGGACCAACTGCGAGATCGCCCAGACCCGGCTCGCCGGCCGGCAGGTGATCCTGGCCCGCCCCCGCAGCTACATGAACCTGTCCGGTGGCCCGGTCGCGGCGGTCGCCAAGTACTACTCGGTCCCGCCCACCGAGGTGATCGTCGTGCACGACGAGATCGACATCGACTTCGGCCAGGTCCGCCTCAAGCGCGGCGGCGGCGAGGGCGGGCACAATGGACTCCGCTCGATCACCAGCGCGCTCGGCACCCGCGACTACCTCCGGGTCCGCGCCGGGGTGGGCCGCCCGCCGGGTCGAATGGAGGTGGCGGACTACGTGCTCAAGCGATTCTCCAAGCTCGAGCAGCCCGACGTCCCGTTCCTCGTCCAGGACGCCGCGGACGCCGTGGAGTTGCTGCTCGAGCACGGGCTGGAGACGGCCCAGAACCGGGTCCACTCCGGGTGAGCGCCCGCCGGTTCGAGCGCGAGGCGGTCCTGGGGGCCGGCGCCGACCTCTTCGACCGCGCGAGCCGGGCCCTGATCCACTGGGACATGCACCGGGGGGCCGGCCTCGTCGTCGTCGTCGACGGCCCCGCCACCCCCGGACGGGTCGTCACCCTCCGCCCCCGGTCCGGCCCCGCCGCCTGGCTGCGGATGACCGCGCCGTGCGAGGTCACCGAGGTGATCGACTCCCCCGACACCCGCGGCTTCACCTACCGCACGCTGCCCGGCCACCCCGAGCGCGGGTGGGAATCGTTCCTCGTCGAGCTCGACCGGGCCACCGGCGCGGTCCGGATGCGGATCGAGGGCGAATCCGCGCACGCCACGCCGCTCGCCCGGCTCGGCGCACCGCTCGCGCGGCTCGAGCAGAACCGGCTCACCCGCCGCCACCTGGACGCGCTGCGCGGGCAGGCCTGACGGACCGGGGCATCCGCCGCGTGCGCGAACCGGGGCGGCCGGGTCCGACACCCCCCCGCGCACCGTGTGACCTCGACTTTCGCGTGCCCCCGGCGCCCCGCGCGGCGCACCGCCGGATTGGGTGCTCGACCGTCCGCGCACGTACCCTGGGATGACCGCGGCGAGGCGCCGCCGGAGCTTCGAGGAGGACGCGTGACGGAGACCGCCGAGGACACCGGTACGACCGGGGGGCCCGCTGGTCCCGTCGGGTCCGGGGCCGGCACGGACGTCCGCTCCGAGGTCGCCCGGCGCCGCACCTTCGCCGTGATCGCCCACCCGGACGCCGGCAAGTCCACGCTCACCGAGGCGCTCGCGCTGCACGCCCGCGTGATCACCGAGGCCGGCGCCGTCCACGGCAAGTCGGGCCGCCGCTCCACCGTCTCGGACTGGATGGAGATGGAGAAGGCCCGCGGCATCTCCGTCAGCTCCACCGCGCTGCAGTTCACGTACGCCCCGGAGGGATCGGATCCCGACGACCCCTACGTCATCAACCTCGTCGACACCCCCGGGCACGCCGACTTCTCCGAGGACACCTACCGCGTCCTCACCGCCGTCGACGCCGCGGTCATGCTCATCGACGCCGCCAAGGGCCTCGAGCCGCAGACGCTCAAGCTGTTCCAGGTGTGCAAGCACAACGGGCTGCCCATCATCACGGTGATCAACAAGTGGGACCGGCCCGGCCAGGCACCGCTGGAGCTGTTGGACGAGATCGCCGAGCAGATCGGCCTGGTCCCCACCCCGCTGTACATGCCCGTCGGCATCGCCGGCGACTACCGCGGGCTGCTTCGCCGCGGCCCCGACGGCGCGCCCGAGGAGTACGTCCACTTCACCCGCACCGCCGGCGGCTCGACCATCGCGCCGGAGGAGCACTACGACCCGGCCGCCGCCGCCGAGCGCGAGGGCGACGTGTGGGAGACCGCCGTGGAGGAGTCCGAGCTGCTGTCCGCGATGGGCCAGGACCACGACCAGGAGCTGTACCTGGCCGGCGAGACCAGCCCGGTGATCTTCGCCTCCGCGATGCTCAACTTCGGCGTCCACCAGATCCTCGACGCGCTGGTCGAGCTGGCCCCGCCGCCCCGCGCCTGGCCCACCGTCACGGGCGCCCCGCGCGACACCTCCGACCCGTTCTCCGCGGTGGTGTTCAAGGTGCAGGCCGGCATGGACGCCGCGCACCGCGACCGCCTGGCGTTCATGCGCGTGGTCTCCGGCGAGTTCGAGCGCGGCATGGTGGTCCAGCACGCGCAGACGGGCAAGCCGTTCACCACCAAGTACGCGCTCACCGTGTTCGGCCGCGACCGCACCACCGTCGAGACCGCCTACCCGGGCGACGTGGTGGGCCTGGTCAATGCCACCGCCCTGGCCCCCGGCGACACCCTCTACACCGGTAAGAAGGTGCAGTTCCCGCCGATCCCGCAGTTCGCCCCGGAGCACTTCGCGGTCCTGCGCACCAAATCGCTCGGCACCTACAAGCAGTTCCGCAAGGCGGTGGACCAGCTGGCCGCCGAGGGCGTGGTGCAGATCCTGCGCAACGACGTTCGCGGCGACGCCAACCCCGTCATGGCCGCGGTCGGCCCCATGCAGTTCGAGGTGGTCACGGCCCGCATGAAGACCGAGTTCAACGTCGAGGTGATCGTGGACAACCTCCCGTACACCATCGCCCGGCGCACCGACGCCGATTCGGCGGTCGAGCTCGGCCGCCAGCGCGGGGTGGAGGTTCTCCAGCGCACCGACGGCGAGCTGCTCGCCCTCTTCGGCGACAAATGGCGCCTGCAGTACATCACCAAGGAGATGGAGCACCTCACCATCGAGCCGCTGGTCGCCGACACCAACTA
>DIAZ01000069.1:7302-7840 GCA_002415925.1 Dietzia sp. UBA5065
CGCCCAGCCCCCTGCGGCGAGCTCGCGCCGCCTGGTCGCAATCGCTGCGGCCTTGGTCGCAACAGCTTCGCCCGACACGGCGATTCACCGCAGGGACTGCGACCATCCGCGAGGCATGGCGGACGACGCAGCGACAGCCATGGCAGCGGTCTGCGGCGGGGCCCACTCCCCCCTCGCGGCTGGCGCCACGACGCGGCGCGCGGGCAGACTGGTTGTCATGTCCAGTGAATCGACAGTCTCCCTCCGCGTGTTCGTGGAACCCCAGCAGGGCGCGACCTACGCCGACCAGCTCGCCGTGGCCCGCGCGGCCGAGGACCTGGGCTACGAGGCCTTCTTCCGCTCCGACCACTACCTCAAGATGGGCGACGTCAGCGGCCTGCCCGGACCCACCGACGCCTGGCTCACCCTGGCCGGACTGGCCCGCGAGACCTCGCGCATCAGGCTCGGCACGCTGCTCACCTCGGTCACCTTCCGCCACCCCGGACCGCTGGCGATCTCCATGTCCCAGGTCGACCACATGTCCGGCGGCCGCCTGGAC
>DIAZ01000069.1:8052-22282 GCA_002415925.1 Dietzia sp. UBA5065
TCGGCGGCCACGGCACGCGCCGCACGCCCGACCTGGCCGCGCGCTTCGCCGACGAGTTCAACGTGCCGTTCGCCGACGTGGACACCGTCGCCGCGCAGTACCGCCGCGTCGACGAGGCCTGCGCCACCCACGGCCGCGATCCGCGGGAGATCGTCCGCTCGGCCGCCCTCGTCCTGTGCTGCGGCCGGAACCCAGCGGAGATCGCCCGCCGGGCGGACGCCATCGGCCGCGACGTCGACGAACTCCGGGCCAACGGCGCGGCCGGCACCCCGGCGGAGGTGGCGGACGCGATCGGACGCTACGCCGCCGTCGGCACGCGCCGCGTCTACCTCCAGGTGCTGGACATGTCCGACCTCGACCACCTCGAGCTGGTCGCCTCGGAGGTCGCGCGCCAGCTCTGACGCCGAGGCCGGGCCCGACGGCGCCGAGCTCGAGCGCCAGCTCATGGGCGGAGCCGAGGCGTGGACCGCAAACTGGGAACGCGCCCGGCGAGCGGGGGGCTAACCTCGGAAGATGACCAACGCCATGGACTCCGCCCGACGCCGGACCCGGGCGCTCGGTCTGACGGCCCTCGGGATGGCCGTCGCGGTGCTCGGCGCCTGCGGCACCCCGATCCCCAAGCCGGGCCCCGACGAGAGCCCCTCCGCCTATTCCGGGCTCGAGGTGAAGGAGGACCGGATCGAGTACGCCGTGGGGAAGGTCACCGACATCGTCGAGGAGGAGCTGGACTCGTCCGGCATCCCCGGCGCCGCCGTCGCGGTGGTCCACGGCGGGGAGGTGGTGCTGGCCGAGGGCTTCGGCGTCCGCGACACCCGGACCGGCGCACCCGTGGACGCGCGCACCGTCTTCCCGATGGCGTCCATCTCCAAGTCCGTCAGCGCCACGGTCGTGGCCGCGGAGAGCGCCCGGGGCGAGGTCGACTGGTCCACCCCGGTGCGCGACCACCTCCCGTGGTTCGCGCTCTCCGACCCCCGGGTCTCCCCGATCGTCACGGTGGGCGACCTCTTCGCCCACCGCTCCGGGCTCCCGGAGCACGCGGGCGACGACCTCGAGGACCTCGGCTACGACCGGCCCGCGATCCTGCACGGGCTCCGCCACCTCCCGGTCACCCCGTTCCGGGCCTCCTACGCGTACACCAACTTCGGGCTCACGGCCGGCGCGGAGGCCGTCGCCGTCGCCGCCGGCACGCCCTGGGACGAGCTCGCCCGCGAGCGCGTCTTCGACCCCCTCGACATGCGGGACACCTCGTTCTCCCACGACGAGCTGCTCGCCCGGGACAACCGGGTCGTCGGCCACGTCCGCACCCCGGACACCGCGACCGGGGAATCGGACGAGTCGGGCGAGTCGACGGGCGGCTGGGTCCCGACCGAGCCCGGCCGCGACCCGGACGCCCAGGCCCCCGCGGGCGGACTGAGCTCGTCGGTGACCGACATGGCGAGGTGGATGGAGATGGTGCTCGACGACGGCAAGGCGACCGACGGCTCGCAGGTGGTCCCGACCGGGGCGCTGCGCGAGGCCCTCACCCCGCAGAGCGTCTCCTCGCCGCCGCAGGCCGCGGCGGACCGCCCCGGTTCCTACGGCTACGGGTTCAACGTCGGCACCAGTTCGTCCGGCCGCGTCCAGTGGAGCCACTCGGGCGCGTTCGCCCTGGGTGCGGGCACCGCGATGCTCATGGTGCCCTCGCTCGACCTGGGGATCATCACGCTGACCAACGCCGCGCCGATCGGGGTGGCGGAGACGATCAACTCCCGCTTCGCCGACCTCGCCCAGTACGGGGACCCGACGCTGGACTGGGGCGCGCTCTACGGGAAGGCGTTCGCGGGGTTGCTCGATCCGGTGGGCGATCTGGCCGGCGCGCGACGCCCGACGGACCCGGAGCCGCCGCGGCCCCTCGACCAGCTGGTGGGGTCCTACCGCAACGACTACTTCGGGACGATCGAGGTGCGCCGCGGTGACGCCGGCTCCGGCGACGGGCTCTCGCTCGCCGTCGGCCCCGGCCCCCTGGTCTGGCCGATGGAGCACTGGGACGGCGACACCTTTGCCGTGAGCCCGGAGAGCGAGAACTGGACGCCGGGTTCGCGCGGCAGCGTGACCTTCGACGGCGACGGGGTCACCGTGGCCCTGCTCGACGGCAACGGCCTGGGCACCTTCGCCCGGGTCGACGAACCCGCGGATCCCGGCGCCTGACCCGCTCCCGCTAGGTGCCCGCCGCGACCAGCTTGGCCGCCCGCCGCCTGTCGCTCTTGGAATCCGCGTCGGGAGTGGTGAGGAAGGTCGAGAACCACCGCATCCGCGGGTCCGCGTCCACGAGGAAGGCCTTGACCGCCAGCGTCAGCGGGACGGCCAGGATCGCGCCCAGCGCGCCGGCCACCGCGGACCAGAACACCAGTGACAGGAACGTAACGGTGGGGGTCAGCCCCACGGCGTCGCCGGTGAACTTGGGCTGGATGAAGCTCTGCATGACCAGGTTGATGGCGCTGTAGATCACCACCACCCAGAGGGCGTCGCCGGGGCCGCCGGTGAGCAGCGCGAAGAGCGCCGGCGGGACGAGGCCCAGCACGAACCCGATGTTGGGGATGTAGTTGGTGACAAAGGCGAGGACGCCCCAGACCAGGGCCAGCGGCACCCCGAGGATCATCAGCGCCCCCACGTCGATGACCGCCACGATGAGGCCGAACACGGTGGAGACGATCCAGTAGGACTTCACCCCGTCGGTGAACGAGCTGAGCGCGTCCGCCAGCCGGGGTCGCTGGCGGGCGATCACGGCTCGTCGGCGGGTGATGCCGGGGATGTCGAACACGAGGAACGTCAGCGCGATCACGAGCACCGTGAGTTGGCCCCCCGCCGAGGACAGCTGCCCGGCCACGTTCTGCACGGTGCCGATGATCGTGCCGGGAGACACGCCCTGGAGGCTCGAGGACACCTGCTCCTGACTCACGCCGAAGGTGCCCAGGAACTCGATGGTCTGCTCGTAGAGCTGGACGAACTTGTCCTGGTACTGCGGGATCTCCTCGGCGGCGATCCACAGCGCCCACACGAGCATGCCGACCAGCGCCGCCAGGACCAGATAGAGCACCAGCAGGACGATGATCATCCCGCCCCACCTGGGCAGTCCGGCGCGCTCGAGCGACTTCTGGAGGGGCTGGGCGGCAATCACGAGGTTCAGGGCGAGAAAGGCCGGCATGATCATGTTCGCGTGCTGGGAGATCCCCCAGAGCACCACGACCACAGCGGCCAGGGACACCACCGTGACGGCGGCGATCCCCCAGCCCTTGGGCTCCTCGTGCGGAGCGGGGACGTCCACCACGGACTGGTCGGACGCGTCAGTGCGGGCCATCGCCCCTCCTGTTCCGAGCGCCCTCGGAGCAGGGCTGCATCGAGGGTACATCGAACCCCGCCGCCACTTGCCTCACTTTGCACCACGTGCGTCACGCCGGACGCGAGCCCGATTCCGCGGGCGAGGCCCGACATCCTCACCACAGCCCTGTCCAATTAGCCCGGCTTATAACACAGACCCCTCTCAGGCTCAGCTTTTCCGCGACACGTCCCCGACGATTCCCCAGGTCAGAATTGTATTGCTCACCAAACAACAAGCAGCACTAGGCTTCTCGTATCTCTGGTAAGTAACTATTCACCAAAGTCCTTGACGTTAACAACCGTGTGGGAAGACGCTTATTTGGCCTCGGTCGAGGCTGACTACCTCACGCAAGGGCCCATCCCATGACATCCACACCTCTCCGGAGAACGGAACCCGCGCACGCGGGACCGGCGTTGCACCACGAGATACCGTCCGCCCCGGGCTCCGCAGAACACCCGACCGCCGCGAGGCGGGGACTGTTCCATCGCCACGACCACGGTTGGGCCTCCCCCTACAGTCACAACCTGTGGTGGTCGGACGCGATCGTGGTGAGCCTGGCCGTGATCGTCGCCTACTTCCTGAGGTTCGGGATCGAACCCCAGGGGATCGCGATCATGCATCGGAACGTGCCCCTGGTGCTGGTGACGGTCACGCTCGGCGCGATCTGGGTGGGATGCCTTCGTCTGACCAACAGCTACGACCCGCGCGTGTTCGGGGCGGGGACCGACGAGTACAGCCGAGTCGCCAGGGCGTCGTTCTGGCTCTTCGGCGGGCTGGCCATCGTCGAGGTGCTGTTCCGGCCGGAGATCGCGCGAGGATTCGAGGCGATAGCACTTCCGCTCGGGAGCGTCGGCCTGCTGGTGACTCGCTGGTTCTGGCGCCGTCGACTGTCGGCACGTCGCTCGAGGGGCGAGGCGCTGGAGCGACTCCTCATCGTGGGATCGGTCGACTCCTCCTCCGCGCTGGCCGAACGCCTGTCGGCGACGCCTGCATTCGGCTACACGGTGGTCGGCCTGTGCGCGCGCCCGGAACGCGCCCTCGGCCACGCCGAGAGCGACCCGACGAACAAGCTGGGCGTCCCGATCGTCGGAGACTGGGATTCCGTGAGTAATGCCGTGAAGACGTCGGGCGCGACCACCGTGGCGGTCACGGCGGCCAACATGTTGGGTCCCACCATGATGCAGGCACTCTGCTGGGAACTCGACGAGCTGGATGTCCGACTGTTCGTCGCCCCGGGTCTGGTCGACGTCTCCGGCCCACGCGTACTCATGCGGCCGATGGCGGGTCTGCCGCTGCTGCACATCAGCCGGCCGCAGTACAAGAACTCGGTTCGGCTCTGGAAGGCCATCTCGGACCGGCTGGGAGCGGCGGTCCTCCTACTCGCGCTGTCACCGGTCCTGCTGGCGGTCGCCGTCGCCATCAAGCTCGACTCCCGTGGCCCGGTCTTCTATCGCGCCACTCGTATCGGATACCAGAACGAGCCGTTCCGGATGTGGAAGTTCCGGTCGATGGTGGTCGACGCCGACGCTCGACGCGCAGCGCTGGCCGGATCCGACGACGGCAACGGGGTCCTGTTCAAGGTGAGGGACGACCCGCGGGTCACACGCGTCGGGAAGTGGATCCGTCGGTACAGCCTCGACGAATTCCCGCAACTGTTCAACGTCCTGTCGGGGGACATGAGCATCGTCGGCCCGCGTCCCCCACTGACGGAGGAGGTCGAGAAGTACGACGGCCGCGTCTCCCGACGGATGTTGGTCAAGCCGGGGATGACCGGACTGTGGCAGGTGTCGGGGCGATCGGACCTCACGTGGGAGGAGTCCGTGCGCCTGGATCTGTACTACGTGGAGAACTGGTCGCTGATGCAGGATCTGGCGATCCTGTGGCGTACGGCTCGGGCCGTGCTCTCCAGCGACGGAGCCTACTGATGTCCCGCCTGAACCCGGACTACGCGAGAAGAGACGAGATGCCTGCTGAGAGACTGCGGATCGCTGTTGTCGGCGCCGGATACTGGGGGCCGAACCTGGCCCGGAACTTCGCGCAGAGCCCCGACTGGGACCTGGCCGCCGTGTGCGACCTCGACGGAGAGCGCGCGAGAGTCGTGGCCGACCGCGTCGGCGCTGCGTCGACGTCGTCGTTGGACGAGGTGTTGGACGATCCCACGATCCACGCCGTCGCGATCGCGACGCCCGCACGGACACACGCGAAGATCGCCACGGCCGCGCTCGGGAACGGCAAACACGTCGTGGTCGAGAAGCCGCTGGCCGACTCGAGGGGTGCCGGGGTCGAGATGTACGAGGCCGCGGAACGCAACGGTCTCGTGCTCATGGCCGACCACACCTACTGCTACACGCCGGCCGTGTTGAAGATCCGCGACCTCATCGCGTCGGGCGAGACCGGCGAGATCCTCTACATCGACAGCGTCCGGATCAACCTCGGCCTGATCCAGCCGGACGTGGACGTCCTCTGGGATCTCGCCCCGCACGATCTGTCGATCCTCGACTTCATCCTCACCGACGGGCTCGACATGACCGAGGTCTCCGCGGTGGGGTCCGACCCGCTCGACACCGGCAAGGCGTGCGTCGGCTACCTCACCCTGCCACTCGGAAGCGGTGGGATCGCCCACGTCCACGTGAACTGGCTGAGCCCCACCAAGATCCGGCGGATGGTGATCGCCGGCACTCTGCGCACCATCGTCTGGGACGACCTCAACCCCCAGCAGCGCATCAGCGTCTACGACCGGGGCATCGACCTCGAGTCGCAGTCGCGCACGGAGGCGAACGTGACCCCGGCGACCGTCTCGTACCGGCTCGGGGGGATGTGGGCGCCTGCGCTGGCGGAGCAGGAGGCGCTGGCCAACATGGCGACGGAGTTCGCGGCCGCGATCCGGGGCAGTCGCGCGGCGCGCACCAGCGGCGGGTCGGGTCTCCGCGTGCTCTCCGTCCTGGAGGCGGCCGCACAGAGCCTCGCCAAGGGCGGCATGCCGGTCGCCGTCGAGCACGGGGTCCCCAAGGTGGAGGAGATGGTATGACAAGGCTCGAAGGTGCACAGGTCCTGGTGACGGGTGGCGCGGGGACCATCGGTTCCACTCTCGTCGATCAGCTCGTGGCAGCCGGCGTCGCCCGGGTGGATGTCCTGGACAACCTCGTGCGCGGGCGGCGCGCCAACCTCGACGCCGCCCTCGCGAGTGGGCGGGTGAACTTCATCGAGGGCGACATCCGCGACGCAGCCCTGGTCGACGAGGTGACGGCCGGGAAGGACGTCGTCTTCCACCAGGCGGCCATCCGCATCACGCAATGCGCCGAGGAACCGCGCCTGGCCCTGGAAGTCATGGTCGACGGGACCTTCAACGTCGTCGACGCCGCCGCCAGACACGGTGTGGACAAACTCATCGCGGCATCCAGCGCGTCCGTCTACGGGATGGCCGAGGTCTTCCCGACCGACGAGCGCCATCATCACGAGAACAACGACACGCTGTACGGCGCGGCGAAGACCTTCAACGAGGGTCTGCTGAAGAGCTTCCGCGCGATGAGTGGGCTCGACTACGTGGCGCTGCGCTACTTCAACGTCTACGGGCCCCGCATGGACGTGCACGGCGTCTACACGGAGGTGCTCGTGCGATGGATGGAGCGGATCGCGGACGGCCGACCGCCACTGATCTTCGGCGACGGCCACCAGACGATGGACTTCGTCTGCGTCCCGGACATCGCGCGAGCCAACATCCTCGCGGCGGCGAGTGACATCACCGCGGGAACCTACAACGTCGCGAGCGGCACCGAGACCAGTCTGCGCGACCTCGCCGAGATGCTGCTCGACGTCATGGATTCGGACCTGGAGATCGAGTTCGGACAGGAGCGCGCCGTCAACGGTGTGGTTCGCCGCCTGGCCGACACCACGGCCGCCCGGCGTGACCTCGGGTTCGAGGCCACGATCGGGTTGCAGGACGGCCTACGCCGGCTCGTGGAGTGGTGGGCACCGTTGCGCGAGGAGATCGCCGCGGGCCGGAAGCCGGGTGCGTCGTGAATCGCATCAACGTCATGAAGCCCTGGCTGGGCCAGGAGGAGATCGACGCGGTCGCCGAGGCGATCAGCAGCGGATGGGTGGCGCAGGGCCCACGCGTCATCGCCTTCGAGGAGGAGTTCGCGGCCGCGATGCAGGCGGACTTCGCGGTGGCCACCTCCAGTTGCACCACCGCCCTGCACCTGGCGTTGATCGTGGCCGGGATCGGTCCGGGCGACGAGGTGGTGGTGCCGTCCCTCTCGTTCATCGCCACGACCAATGCCGCTCGCTACGTCGGAGCGGAGCCGGTCTTCGCTGACGTCGACCCCCACAGCGGCAACGTCACCGCCAAAACCGTCACGGCCGCGCTGACCCCGCGGACACGCGCGGTGATCGTGGTCGACCAGGGCGGCGTGCCCGTCGATCTCGACGCCATCCGGGCGGTCACCGATCCCCGCGACATCGTGGTGGTGGAGGATGCCGCCTGCGGCGCCGGCTCCACCTACCGGGGCGCACCCGTCGGCGCCGGGGCGGTGTTGGCGACCTGGTCGTTCCACCCCCGCAAGCTGTTGACCACCGGCGAGGGCGGGATGCTCACCACCAGCAACCGCGAGTGGGCGGACCGCGCCCGCCAGCTGCGCGAGCATGCCATGTCGGTGTCGGCGGCCGAGCGTCACCATTCCACGCTGCCGGCGGCCGAGACCTACCCCGAGGTCGGGTTCAACTTCCGGATGACCGACCTGCAGGCGGCGATGGGGCGCGTGCAGCTCGGCAGGCTGCCCGACATCGTGGCCCGGCGCCGGGAGATCGCCGCCCGCTACTCGGCGGCGATCTCCGAGGTGGACGGCCTGCGCGCCGTCGCCGATCCGCAACACGGGACGAGCAACTTCCAGTCCTTCTGGGTGGAGGTCTCGGCCCCCTACCCCACCGACCGAGACGGATTGCTCGGCGCGTTGGCCGCGGCCGACATCTCGGCACGCCGGGGGATCATGGCGGCCCATCGCGAGCCTCCGTACAGCGATCTCACCCCGGAAGACGGCCTGCCCGCGACGGATCGGCTGCACGAGGGAACGCTGATCCTGCCGGTCTTCCACCAGATGACCGACGACGAGCAGGACCGCGTCATCGACGTCCTACGCGCACCGGCACCGGCATGACGGCGGGACTGCTCCTGGTGGGTGCCGGCGGACTCGCGCGCGAGGTGCTCGCCGCGGGCCTCACGGCGGTCGGGATCCTCGACGACGATCCGGCCCTCGCCGGAAGGAGCGTCTCGGGCACTCCGGTACTCGGTGCGGTGGCGGCCGCGGCCGGTCGCCCCGAACAGCTGCTCATCACGATCGGTCCCAGCACGGCCAGGCAGCGTGTCGTCACCGCACTCGCGCAGATGGGCATCGGCCCCGAGCGGTACGGCACGTTCGTCGCCCGGTCGGCGGTGGTGGGGTCCTCCAGCACGGTCGGCGTCGGCTCGATCCTGCTGGACGGCGTCGTGATCACCGCCGACGCCGAGGTGGGCCGCCACGTGGTGATCATGCCGAACTGCACGATCACGCACGACGATCGGGTGGCCGACTTCGCGACCCTGGCCGCCGGCGCCTCGCTCGGCGGTGGCGTCCACATCGGCGAAGCCGCCTACATCGGAATGAATGCCTCCGTCCATCCCGGCCGCTCGATCGGGGCAAGCACGACGGTCGGCATGGGGGCGGTGGTGCTCGGCGACCTGCCGAGGGACCAGACGTGGGCCGGGGTGCCGGCGCGTCGAGTGGAGAGGAGAGGGTGATGAACCACGTTCCGTTCCTGGACCTGGCGGCACAATCGGCGGAGATCGCCGACGAGGTGCTGCCGGTGTGGCGGCGCCAGCTGGCCACCGGAGGCTTCATCGGCGGCCCGGAGGTGGCCGCGTTCGAGGCGGAGTACGCCGACTACCTCGGGGTACCGCACGTCGTGGGCGTCTCGAACGGCACCGACGCCCTGGAACTCGCCTTCCGCGCCTCGGGGGTGGGCCCGGGTGACGAGGTCATCATGCCGGCCAACACCTTCATCGCGACCGCGGAGGCGGTCTCACGGATCGGCGCGGTGCCGGTCTTCGTCGACGTCGACGCGGACCATCTCCTCATCGATCCGCAGTGCGTCGACGCCGCGATCACCGCACGAACCCGCGCGCTCGTCCCGGTGCATCTGTTCGGGCAGACGGCTCCGCTCGAGGCGCTCGTGCCGATCGCGGACAAGCACGGCCTGACCATCGTGGAAGACGCGGCCCAGGCTCAGGGCGCGTCGGGTCCGGCCGGCCGGGCCGGCGCGATCGCCCCCGTCTCCGCCACCAGCTTCTACCCCGGTAAGAACCTCGGCGCGGCCGGGGACGCCGGTGCGGTGATGACCAGGGACCCAGAGGTCTCCTCGCTGGTCCGAAACCTCGGTGCCCACGGCAGTTCGGTGAAGTACTCGCACGACCACGTGGGAATGAACGCGCGACTGGACGCCATCCAGGCGACCGTGCTGCGAGCCAAGCTCCGGCGCCTGGAGGGGTGGAACGAGGCGCGCCGCGCTGCCGCCGAGCGCTATCGCTGGCTTCTCGGGGACACCCCCGGGGTCAGGCTCCCACAGACGCGCCCGGGGAATATCGACGTCTGGCACCTCTACGTGGTGCAGGTCGAGAGGCGGGACCAGGTCATCACCGCTCTCACGGACGCCGGGATCGGCACGGGGATCCACTATCCGACCCCGGTGCCGCTCACCAAGGCGTACGCGCCGCTGGGCTACCGGCCGGGGCAGTTCCCTGTGGCCGAACGCGCGGCCGCACGGATCCTCTCGCTACCGATGTTCCCGCACCTCAGTGCCGAGCAGCAGGAGCGCACCGCGGAGGCCCTGGCCGCCGCGGTGTCCACCTGACGGGCTCGTGATGACCACCAGCGGGCAGCCCGGGGCGCGCCGGGCGCTGCTGTGGAGCTTCGGCAACACCGCCGTCGGCAAGTTCGGGACGCTGTTCATCTCGATAGTCATCGCCCGGATCCTGGGGCCGGACGAGCTCGGCACCTACGCGGTCGCCCTCGTCGCCCTCGCCGCCGTGTTGAGCTTCAACGAACTGGGGGTCAGCCTGGCGATCGTGCGATGGGAGGAGGATCCCTCCCGGATCGCTCCGACCGTCACGACGATCTCCGTGGTCACCAGCCTCGCCGTGTTCGTCGCCGCCTGGATCGCGACCCCGGCGTTCGCCGCCGCGATGGGCGACCCTGGAGCGACGGGTGTCGTGCGCTTGATGCTCGTGTGCGTTCCGCTGAACGGCGTGGCCGCCACACCGGCGGCGCTACTCCAACGCGACTACCAGCAGGGTCGTCGCGCGGCCGCCGACCAGGTCAACATCTGGCTCGGCGCGGTGCTCTCCGTGTCCCTGGCGAGCGTGGGCCTGGGGGCGATGAGCCTCGCCGTCGGCCGGGCGGTGGCGGCGATCGTCTTCACCGGCATGCTGATCCGGCTGTCGCCGTCTCGACTGAGCCTCGGCTGGAACCGGGAGGTGGTGCGGCCGCTGCTGAGGTTCGGAATCCCGCTGGCCGGATCCAGCCTGGTCGTCTTTGCGGTCGCGTACGCGGATCAACTCGTGGTCGGCAACAGGCTCGGCACCCAGGCGCTGGGTTTCTACCTGCTCGCGTTCAACCTCGCGAGCTGGCCGGTCACCGTCTTCTCCCAGCCGATCAGGGCGGTGGCACCGGCCGCGTTCGCCCGCATCCAGCACGACGCCCGGCTCATGGACCGGAACTTCCGATCGGCGTTCCGCCTGGTGCTGGTTCTGGCGCTGCCCGCCTGCGCGTTCCTGGCCGGTGCGGCGGAACCCGTCGTCACGCTCGTGTACGGGGAGATCTGGGCCCCCGCCGCGCCCGCCCTGCAGTGGCTCGCGTGTCAGGCGGCGGTCCGCATCGCGTTTGAGCTCTCGTACGATTTCCTCGCCGTCAAGCGTCGATCTGTCGCCCTCATGACCATTCAGGTGTGTTGGCTCGCCGCATTGGTCCCCGCGCTCGTGGTGGGGTCCCGCCACGGGATCGTCGGCGTCGCCGCCGCGCAGTGCGCGGTCGCGATCCTCGTCCTCCTCGTCTGTTACGGGTGGGCGCTGCACGGTGCGGGAATACGGCTGGGCGCCATGATCCGCACCTCCCTCGTCCCGGTGGCCGGCGGCACGCTGGTGTGGGCTGGGAGTCGCGCCGCTGCGCAGGGTCACCCGCAGGCCCTCGTCGCGGTGACGACGGCGGGCGTGGTCACCCTGGCGATCACCGGCGCGTTGGCGTGGGCGTCGAGGACCCACCTCCACCTGCTCCGGAGCACCGACGTCCTCGAGGAGGTGCCCGCGTGAGGATCATCGTCCACCCGCATGAACTGGGGATCGGCGGCAGCCAGCTGAACGCGATCGAGTTGGCCGCCGCGGTCCGCGACCGGGGCCACGAGACCCTGGTGTTCGGCCGCTCGGGCCCGCTCCGGCAGCGGATCGACGAGCTGGGCCTGGAATTCGTCGAGGCGCCCCCGCAGGGGAGGCGTCCCTCGATCCCCGCCGCGCGGGCCCTGGCCGAATTGGCGGAGCGCCGCCACATCGACGTGATCCACGGGTACGAGTGGCCGCCGATCCTGGACGGAGTCCTCGCCGCGGCGGGCAGCCGATCCCTCACCGTGGTGGGGACGGTGATGTCGATGTCCGTGCCGCCGTTCATACCCCACAGCGTCCCCCTGGTCGTGGGGACCGCCGAGATGCGGGAATACGAGAGGGCCGCCGGTCGCCATCGAACGCACCTGCTCGAGCCACCAGTGGATCTCGAGTTCAACGACCCGTCGCTCGTCGACGGTGCCGCGGCGTTCCGGGAGCGGTTCGGTCTGGACGGGACCGGGCTGAACATCGTCAGCGTGGGCCGGTTCGCGCACGAACTCAAGCTCGAGGGGATTCTCACCGCGATCGAGGTCGTCGGCGCGCTGGCGGACGCGACCGGGGCGCGGTTGATCCTGGTGGGAGACGGTCCCGCGCGAGGGGAGGTCGAGCGCGCGGCCGACGCCGCCAATCGACGGTACGGCGCCGGGACCGTGGTCCTCACCGGGCCGCTGGACGATCCGCGCCCCGCCTACGCGGCGGCGGACATCTCCCTGGGCATGGGGGGCTCCGCGCTCCGCGCACTCGCCTACGGCACGCCGCTCGTGGTCCAGGGCGAGAACGGATTCTGGCGGACCCTGACGCCGGCGTCGGCGGACCAGTTCCTCTGGACGGGCTGGTACGGGATCGGCGAGGGCTCCGCCGCGGGTGCCGCGCGCCTGAGGAACGAGCTGGCGCCGCTACTCTCCGGCGCTCCGCGTCGCGCCCGACTCGGGGACTTCGGTCGGCGGCTGGTGGCCGATCGCTTCTCCCCCCTCTTTGCCAAGCTGTTTGTGAGTCACTCGACCGCGAGCAGATTGGAGTCCGGTCATGGGTATCGCTGCCGGTTACACCGATGAGGAACTGCGTTCCTTTGTGTACGAGTACGAACGTCAGCCCTTTGGGACGAAGGCGGCGTGGATCAAGGAGCAGTCGTTCACGATGGGCCAGTTCCGGCGGTGGCGTGTTGCTGTGTTCGACGGTGATCTGGACCAGGGTTACATTCCGCGGGATCGTAAGCTGATGACCCCTTTCGACCAACGGCGCCATATCGCTAATCAAGACGCCCAATCCGACGCTGACAGCGAGAAGCTGCGAGCACGTATCCGGGAGCTCGAGGCGACGAACGAGGCCTTGGGAAAAGCTATCGGGCTCTTGCATCAGCTGAACGCGCAAGGGCCCGCCACACCCGAGACGACCGAGCCACCCAGTTCCTGACCTGCGAGAACGAGCTGGTCGCGGCCTTGCGGCAGATCACCGGGTCGCAACGCCAGGCGTTGAAGTTGGCTGGCCTATCGCGGGGCACCTGGCATTACCGCCACAGCCCGCGCCCGGCGAAACCCGCCCCGATCCCGCAGGCAGACCGCGCCTACCAGTCCCGGATCAGCCCGGCCGACCGGCAGCAGATCGGCGAGCACATTCTGGCCGGCTGGGCCCGCGGCGAGTCGGCTGATCACTCCTTCGCCTCAGCCTGGGACGACGAAGTGATGCTCGGTTCGCGTCGCAGTTGGTGGCGGGTCGCTGCGGACCTGGAGCAGCAGGCGCTGCGCCCAAAGGTGCCCCGCAAACGCGCTGGCCCGCGCACCCCGCGCCAGGCACCCGTGGTGACCGCGACTGAGCCGAATCAGGCCTGGTCCTGGGACATCACCGACCTGCTGACCCCGTGGCGCGGGGTGGTGTTCAAGGCCTACAAAATCACCGACATCTTCTCCCGCGAAATCGTGGGATGGCGGGTCGAAAAGCGCGAAGCCGACCACCTGGCGGTCGAGATGTTCGCCGACGCCGTGGCCGCCCGCGGGGCTCCGACGGTGGTGCACGCCGACTCCGGGCCGGCGATGAAGTCCAACGCCCTCGGGACCTTCCTCGGCAGTCAAGGCATCACCTTGTCGCACAACAGGCCCTACGTCTCCAACGACAACCCGTTCTCCGAAGCCGGGTTCCGCACCATGAAGTACCGACCCGGCTATCCGAAAGTGTTCGACACCCTCCAGGCCGCCCGCGACTACCTCACGACCTACGTGACCTGGTACAACCACGAACACAAACACTCCGGGATCGCCCTGTTCTCCCCAGCGCAAGTCGGCGACGGCACCTGGAAAACCGCCTGGTCCAGCCGCGACCGCGCCCTGCAGAGCTACTACGAGCGGCATCCCGAACGCTTCCGCGCCCGACCCCACACCCCACGCCCAGCCGAGAAAGTCGGCATCAACCTCCCCGACGAAGAACTCCCCGCCAACTAGCACCACTGACTCAACAGCTGTCTCTTATACACATCT
>DIAZ01000106.1:0-313 GCA_002415925.1 Dietzia sp. UBA5065
GGTAGTCGCGTTAGTCTCGTGGGCTCGGAGATGTGTATAAGAGACAGGGCGGGGGCGGGGGCGCGAACGAGCGGCGCGATCGAGCGGGTTGGCCGGCAGGATCAGGCGCTGACGCCGTCGTAGCCGCGGCTGCGGAGTGCCGCCCGGACGTGCGCCAGGATCTCGCCGGGGGTGCGGATCAGTGAGGTCGCGGTGACCACCTCGATGTACCAGCCGGCCGCCCGCAGCCGGTTACGACGAATCTCGTCATCTGCCTGCTGCTTCTTCGTACGGTGGCCCCCGCCGTCGTATTCCACCGCGACCCTCAGTTCCG
>DIAZ01000106.1:501-8953 GCA_002415925.1 Dietzia sp. UBA5065
CGTTCTCGAGGAGGAACAATCGCGTCCGGGTCTCCCAGGGCGACTCGGCATCTGTGTCGACTTCCACCAGCCTGTCGAGCACGATCCGGCGACCGCGGACGCCGCGCATCCCCTGGACCAGGGCCGGTAACCGACCGATGGGCAGGACGCCCATGGTCGTGGAGGCGTCGAGCGCGCAGATCGCCTCGACACGTGGCTCGCGCCGAGCGATGTCGAAAAGGACCCACTCGGGGGTCGCGATCCGGATGTCCGGAGAGCGGCCCGAGGTGAGCACCTGGATGTGCTCGTGCGGGATCCGGTACTGCCAACCTGCCACTCCAGGCCGCTCGATCCGTCGTCCCGGCGCCACCACATCGTCCGCGAAGGTGCGCGGCGGGAAATTGTGGCCGTAGAGCGTCGCCGCGAGCCAGCCGGTCAGCGTAGCGCCCGGGTACAGCTCCATGAGTGCTTCCGCACGTGCCCAGGCGTCGATGCGGACGTTGTCGCGGACCCACAATCCGTGGTGGAGGCGGGTGTAGCCGCGATTGGTCAAACGGCTTCCGGTGAGATGTCGCAGGTCGCGGGTACGGATCGGGCCGTTGCGGGAATCGGTGCTCACGAGTCGTGACTATGCCCAGCGACCACCGTCAAACCGCGCCTTGGCAGGTCTATTCGGACTGGCCTGTGGACGCGCGCGGGCATGTGGAAATCGGACCCAGTCACCCGCAGACTCACGCCCCGAACCCGCAGACTCACGTCCCGAACGCGCAGACTCACGCCGAGAAGAGGAATTCGCGCACAGCTACTCGACCGACGCAGGCGAAATCCTCTGGACGGCGCCTGGCGGCCCTGGGGCGGGCGGGCGGTGGGGCGGTGGGGCGGTGGCGGCGGGCGGTGGCGGCGGGCCGAGGCGGTGGCGGCGGTCGGGCGGGCGGGCGGTGCCGGCGGGTGCGCTGAGCGGGTGTGACGAGCGTCGCTGACCGGGATGGACGCGGCCGGTAGGATGGACCTTTGCCCCCAGCCGGAATTCCCAGGAGATGACCCACCCATGACCACTGTCGCCGTCGTCGGAGCCACGGGCCAGGTGGGCCGCGTGATGCGCGCCCTGCTCGAGGAGCGGGACTTCCCGGCCGACAAGGTGAGGTTCTTCGCCTCCGCCCGGTCCGCCGGCACCACGCTGCCGTTCCGTGGCGAGGAGATCCTCGTGGAGGACACCGCCGCCACCACGGATGAGGAGCTGCAGGGCATCGACATCGCCCTCTTCTCGGCCGGCGGCACCATGTCCAAGGAGCAGGCGCCCAGGTTCGCGGCGGCGGGCGCTGTCGTCGTCGACAATTCCAGCGCCTGGCGCAAGGACCCCGACGTCCCGCTGGTCGTCTCGGAGGTCAACCCCGAGGCGGCGCAGAACCCGCCGAAGGGCATCATCGCCAACCCCAACTGCACCACCATGGCGGCGATGCCGGTGCTCAAGGTGCTGCACGACGCGGCCGGGCTCACGCGGCTCGTGGTGTCGACGTACCAGGCCGTCTCCGGCTCCGGTCTCGCCGGCGTGGAGACGCTCCAGGAGCAGGTCACCGGCAACATCGGCGCGGGCCACGAGCTGGTGCACGACGGGTCGGCGCTCAGGGTCGACGACAACGGGCCGTACGTCGCGCCGATCGCGTTCAACGTGCTGCCGCTGGCGGGCGCGCTGGTCGGCGACGGCTCGGAGGAGACCGACGAGGAGCAGAAGCTGCGCAACGAGTCGCGCAAGATCCTCGGCCTGCCAGGGCTGCGCGTGGCCGGGACCTGCGTGCGCGTGCCCGTGTTCACCGGCCACACGCTGAGCATCAACGCCGAGTTCGAGCGCGACATCACGCCGGACCGGGCCTGCGAGCTGCTCGCCAAGGCCCCGGGCGTGAAGGTGGTCGACGTGCCGACCCCGCTGGACGCGGCGGGCATCGACGAGTCGCTGGTGGGCCGCATCCGCCAGGACTTCTCCATCGAGGGCGCCCGGGGCCTCAACCTGGTGGTGTCGGGCGACAACCTGCGCAAGGGCGCGGCGCTCAACACCATCCAGATAGCGGAACTGCTGGTGAAGTAGCGCAGCCGCCGGTCCCGTGGTCGGTCGCGTGGGAGTCGTTCGGGAGGGCGACGACGACGAGGCCCCGCAGCCGCCCGCGGGCCGGGGCCGCCACCCGGGCCGGCACCAGCGCCCGCACCCACGAACCCCCCCACCTGAAAGGTGCCCGAACGATGACCCCGACCCTGACCCACCACGAGGGCGTCGCCGTCCTGACCCTCGGCAGCGACGAGAACCGCTTCGCCCCGGACCGGCTCGACGCCGTCAACGCCCTGCTCGATCAGGTGGAGTCGTCCGCGAAGGGACTCGTCACCGTCGGCGCGGGCAAGTTCTACTCCAACGGCCTCGACCTGGACTGGCTCATGGCGAACCCCGATCGGCTCGACTGGTACGTCGGCCGGGTCCAGGAGCTGTTCACGCGCGTTCTCACCTTCTCCCTGCCGACCGTCGCGGCGGTGAACGGGCACGCGTTCGGCGCCGGCGCCATGCTCGCCATGGCCCACGACTACCGGGTGATGCGCGACGACCGCGGCTACTTCTGCTTCCCCGAGGTGGACATCACCATCCCGTTCACCCCCGGCATGGCCGCGCTCATCCAGGCCAAGACCACCCCGCAGACCGCCATCACGGCGATGAGCACCGGCCACCGTTACCCGGGGCCCGAGGCGAGGGAGGCGGGCCTCGTGGACGCCACCGCGCCGGAGTCCGAGATCGTCGCCGCGGCCCTCGCGCGCCTGGGCCCGATCCTCGGCAAGGACCGCGCCACCCTCGGGGCCATCAAGTCCACGATGTTCAGCTCGGTCACCGAGGCGCTGCGCCAGGGCAGCGGCGGCGCCAGCCTCTGACCGCACCGCTGCTACAACACCCCTAGCTCGCGGGCCCGGGCCACGGCGGCGGTCCGCGAGGTCACGCCGAGTTTGCCGAACACGTGCACGAGGTGGGTCTTGACCGTGGCCTCGGACAGGTGCAGCGAGGCGGCGGCCTGCCGGTTGGTCGCCCCGCCGGCCACCGCGCGTAGCACCTCCGCCTCGCGGTCGGTGAGCGCCGGTCGCGGGTCGCGCAGCCGGCTCAGGAGCCGGGCGGCGACGGTGGGGGAGAGCGCGCTCTCGCCGGCGGCGGCGGCGTGGACCGCGGCCAGCAGCTCGTCGGGGCCGGCGTCCTTGAGGAGGTAGCCGCAGGCCCCGGCCTCGATCGCGCCGAGGATGTCCGCGTCCGTGTCGTGGCTGGTCAGCACCAGAACCTGAGGTGGGTCGGTGAGCCCGCGGAGCGCGGCGGTGGCCCGGACCCCGGCGGTGGCGTCCCCGGCAAAGCGCAGGTCCATCAGCACCACGTCCACGTCGCCGATCCTGCTGCGCTCCACGGCGTCGCCGGCCCCCGCCACGTCCGCGATCACCTCGACCGCGGGATCGGGGTCCAGAAGCGCCCGCAGCCCGGTCCGCACCACCGCGTGATCGTCGGCGATGAGCACCCGCACCCTCGTCGTCGTCATCCGTCGTTCCCCGGCAGCGGCAGCACCGCGCGCACCGTGGTGCCCCCGGCGACCTCGGAGTCCACGTCGAGCGTGCCACCCAGGTCGTGGACCCGCCGCGCCATGCCGTCGAGCCCGAACGCCGCGGCGGTGCGCGGGGCGGTGAGGTCGAAGCCGCGGCCGTCGTCGGCGATCGTCAGCACCACCAGGGTTGGAGAATCGGTCGGGGAATCGGCGGGCGAGCCGGTGAGCGTCAGCGTGATCCGGTGCGGCGAGCCGTGCCTGACCGCGTTGGTCAGGGCCTCCTGCGCCACCCTGACCAGCGCCGCCGCGAGCTCCGCCGGCGGTTCGCCTGTGAGCCCGCCGTCGACGGCCACCTCGAGCCCGGGATTCTCGGCGCGGACCCGGTCGGCGACCCGGCCCAGGGCCCCGGCCAGCGTGACCCCGTCGAGCGGCGCCGGTCGCAGCGCGGCGATGAGCCTGCGGGTCTCGGTGAGGTTCTCCGCCGCCACCTCGCGGGCCAGGCGGATCCGGTCCACCGCGGGGTGTGCGGGATCCGTGCGCTCGGCGGCGTGCAGCAGCATCCCGATGCTCGCCAGCCCCTGGGCCACGGTGTCGTGGATCTCGCCGGCCAGCCGCGCCCGCTCGGCCTCGCGGCCCACCTCCCGCTCCCGCGCGGCGAGCTCCGTGCGGGCGGCCACGAGTTCGGCGATCACCGCGCGCCGCGCCTGCGACTCGCGGTGCAGCGCACGCACGCCGGCCCCCAGGCCGAGTGCGACGACCGCCCCGACCGCCGGCCCGATGATCCCGGCGGGGGTGAAGCCGTCGTGCACGCCCAGCGACACCACGGCCACGGCGGCGAGCGCCGCCACCGCCGCCGCGCCCGCCCACACGCCGAGCAGGAACTGGGCCAGGAAGAACAGCGGGAACGCCAGGTAGGCGGCCTCGGGGACCTGCACCACCAGCGCCGCCCACAGCCCCAGGACGGCGGCCAGCCACCAGAGCCGGGCGGCGGCGGTGGCCTCGCGGCGGCGCGCCCACACGGTCCCGGCCACGTACACGCCCGCGAACCCGACCGCGGCCAGCACGGCCGGTAGATCGGGCTCGCCGGCGGTGTCCCGGTGCGCGCTGACCAGCGTGAGCGTCAGCAGCGCGGCCACCAGAGTGTGCAGCGCCACCTGGAGCTGAGTGAACACCACCCGCACCCCGGCCGACTCGGGCGGGAGCTCCGGGACGGACGCGGGCACAGCCGGTCCAGAGGTCGAGGTGGGCAAAGAGGTCACCCGGTCGACGCTAGTCGTCGGCGCCGTACCGCCGCATCCATCGAAAGGTGGAGTGGCGGCTCCCCCGTTCGTCCCGCGGGACCATCCTCGCGGGCGATCCGATCGCGCGTCCCCGCGACGAGTCTCGAGGCATACCGTCACGAGAGGAAAGACCCATGTTCTTCGCACTCCGCGACCTCCGCACGGCCCGGGGGCGCTTCGCGCTCATCACCGGCGTCGTGCTGCTGCTCTCCGTCCTGGTGGCGGGCCTGCTCGGCCTGACCGCCGGGCTGGCGGGCCAGAGCGTCTCCGCGCTCCGGGCCCTCGGGTCGGGCGGATCGGGCTTCGTCCTGCCCGCCGACGACAAGGGCGCCGTCGACCTCGACCGGGCCGCGCTCACCGACGGGCAGGTGGCCGCCGTCCTCGCCCAGGACCCGACGGCCGTGCCGGTGGGCATCGCCCGGATCACCCTGGACGACGGCTCCGAGACCGGCGTCTCCGCCGTCGCCGTGGGGCTGGCCGGACCGGTGGGGTCGGTGGCCCCGCCGGCCGGGGGAGGCGCGCTGGTCTCTACAGGCGTCGACGACGAGGTGGGCGCGGGCGTCGGCCGGATCGGGATCGGCGGCCGCACGCTGGCGGTCTCCGGGCACGCCGGTGATCTCTGGCATTCACACACCCCGGTCGTGGTGACCGATCTCGACACCTGGAGAGCGCTCGCGCCCCGGGGCGGGGCGGCCACCACTATGGCCGCGTCGGCGGACGCGGTGGCCGGTGCCGCTGCTGATGGTTCGGGGCTCGCTTTGGTCGACTCCGACGGACTCGTGGGCGCACTGCCGTCGCACAAGGCGGAGAACACCTCGCTGAGCACCATGACGTCCATGCTGCTCGCGGTCACGGCCCTGGTGGTGGGCGCGTTCTTCGCGGTGTGGGGGATGCAGCGTCGCCGCGACGTGGCGGTGCTCAAGGCGCTCGGCGCGTCCACCGCGGCGGTGGTCCGCGACTCGGTGGGCCAGGCGGCGGTCGTGTTGGCCGTGGGCATCGGGGGCGGGGTCGGGATCGCCGCGCTGCTCGGGCTGGCCGTGGGCGGCGCCGTGCCGTTCGTCGTCTCGGCCGGGACCACGCTCGTGCCGGCCGCGCTGCTCGCCGTGCTCGGCCTCGCCGGCGCCGCCGTCTCGCTGCGGCCCGTCGTGACGGCCGACCCCAACTCCGCGCTGGGGGCCGCCCGATGACCCGCCCTCGCCCCGCCGGTCGCGCCCCCGCGACCCCCGCGTCCCCCGTGCTCAGGATGGAGAACGTGGTCCTGACCTACCCCGACGGCGAGGGCAGGGTCACCGCCGTCGACGACGTCTCGCTCGCGATCGACCGCGGGCGCAGTCTGGCCGTGACCGGGCCCTCGGGATCGGGCAAATCCAGCCTGCTCGCGGTGGCCGCCACGCTGACCAGGCCGGAGTCCGGTCAGGTGTGGCTGGAGACCAGGGGCGGTGTGATGGACCTCGCCGGAGTGAGCCCGCGGCGCGGGGCGGAGCTGCGCCGGGACGAGATCGGCATCGTGTTCCAGCAGTCCAACCTCCTGGAGTCGCTCACGGCCCGCGAACAGCTCGAGGCGATGGCGTGGCTGGGCTCGCGGCCGTCACGGGCCAGGCGCCGCGAGGTGCGCGAGCGGGCCGACCAGCTGCTCGGCGTGGTCGGTCTGGGCGAGGCCGCGGGTCGGTCTGTGGGGGCACGGTCTGTGGGGGCACGGCCCGTCGGTGCGCTGTCCGGCGGGCAGCGCCAGCGAGTGGCGGTGGCGCGGGCGCTGATGAGAGAGCCCTCGTTGCTGCTTGCCGATGAACCCACCAGCGCGCTCGACTCCGAGTCCGGGCAGGTGGTGATGGAGCTCCTGCTGGGCACCGCGCGCGAGTTCGGGGTGGCGCTGATGCTGGTCACCCACGACACCACCAACGCGACGCGGTGCGATGCGCAGCTGCGTCTGGTCGACGGCGCGGTGGTCTAGCTCAGCCTCGTGTCAGCGGACCGGATGGTGTCTACGGAGTCTTGAAGACATCGTGGTCGCCACCCCGTCGCCACCGGCAGCGCAGCTCTCCATCCACGGTGATCAGTTCGAAGGTTGCGCGTCCGTCTGGGCTCGCGAACGACCAGGTCATTTCCAGGACTCCGGGCGCCGACCGGACCGATTTGATGCGTAGCGAGGTTGGCCACGGCGTGGACGGCTCCGTGGCGTACGCATCGCACGCTGGCGCGAACTTCTCTCGGACCACGGACTTGAACGCGATGGCGTGCTCGCGCTTGAGACGCCTGTAGTCCGAGTCGAAGGCCGGGGTGGTCTCGAACCTCACTCGGCGTCGAGTCGGTCGAGGTGGTCGAGGAAGTCCTCGGTTGACTCGTGCACCGTCACCCTGCCGGCAGCGACGTGCTCGTCGACCTCAAGCTCACGCTGTTGCCACCGCTCGGCCCAGAACCAGCGCTGGTCGGCCGGCACGGGAAGTGCGGCCCGCAATTCGATGACCCCGTCGTCACGCTCGGTCATCTCCACCTGCGCCCCGGGCTGGTCCAGGTGCAGCCGACGCCGGACGTCCGCGGGCAGGAAAGCAGCTGAGTGATTCCCTGCTCGGTTTCCTCCTCTGTCACTTGTCTGGTCTCGTGGCCCACGGGTCGGTGCGACGCCACAGCGCAGGCAGCTCCAGGTGGACTCCGTCCCGCTCGGCGCACGCCGTGAGGACGCGCATCGCGGCGTCGAGGTCCTCGACCGCGTAGGGGAGTGCCCGCAGGGGCTTGGTCAGTGGCCGGAAGAAGTCGTCCCAGTGGGTGAGGATGACCGACTCCGCGCCCACGGCCGTCACGGTCTGGGCCCAGTAGCGCTCGATGTACTCCCGGGGCTGATGACCGAGCTGCCCCACGGCGAGGTAGACCACGTCGGCGCGGCGCCCGTCGAGCATCCCGGGCCGGAAGCCGGCGCTGCTGTGGACGAGCGCGGACCGCCCGGAGCCGTGGTGGTCGATGAGGATCGACCACGTCTCGCCGCATTTGTACGCGCGCACCGGGGCGGGCTGGGCGACCGCGCGCTCGATCACCCCTTGGATGCGGTCGGGGTGCGAGTGCTCGGACTCGAGGAAGGTCAGGGTGAAGCCGCCGAACGTCAGCGCCTCGCCCGGGGCGACGGTGGCGATGCGATCCGGGGGCAGCCGGGCCCCGCGCCCGAGCTGCGCGGTCGACTCCCCGCCGACGAGCGTGGCGCCGGTGCGCTGGGCGACGGCGGCCGAGTCGAGGGCGTGGTCGTAGTGGGAATGCCCGCAGGCCACGGCGTCGAGGGTGTCCACCCCGGCGGTGCGCAGGGCGTGGTCGATGCGTGCCGGGTCGCTCCGCAGGGGGGTGAGGAGCGTCCGGGCCGGGGAAGGTCGGGTGAAGAACCCGTCGGTCATGACGGCCGACTCGCCGTCGTCGAACAGCAGGGTGGTCACGCCGAGGAAGGACACCGTGAGCGGGGAGGTCGGCGAGGCCGGCGGCGTCGAGGGCCGCGCCCGGTACGCGGCCAGGTCGGGTCGGCCCCATCTGAACTGCATGGTCACGCCTCTCGGGTCGGGTCGCGGCCGGGCTGCCGGCCACCACGGCCGCAGTGTATGACGCTCGGCGGGCCCGCGGCCGGTCTCCGGTCGTGCGGAGGCCTGTCTCTTATACACATCT
>DIAZ01000110.1:0-2756 GCA_002415925.1 Dietzia sp. UBA5065
GGGATCGGAGACGTCCAGGACGAGCACTTCCGGCGCCCCGGTCAGGCCAGCGCGTCGGTGATGGGCCCGATCGCGAAGTAGACCAGGAACGCCGCCGCGACCACCCACAACAACGGGTGCACGGACCGGGCCCTGCCGGTGGCGGAGGCCATCACGACCCATGCCACGAACCCGATGCCGATGCCGTTGGCGATCGAGTAGGTGAACGGCATGGTGACGATCGTGAGGAAGGCGGGAAGCGCGATCGAGAACTTGGTGAAGTCGATCTGGACGATCTGCGACATCATGAGCGCGCCGACCACCACGAGCGCGGGGGCCGCCGCCTCGACCGGGACGACCTCGTACAGCGGCGTGAAGAACATCGCGAGGAGGAACAGTCCGCCGGTGACGATGTTGGCCAGTCCGGTGCGGGCGCCCTCGGCGATACCGGTCGCCGACTCCAGGAAGACCGTGTTGGACGACGACGAGGTGAAGCCACCCGCGACGGCGCCGACGCCCTCGACCACGAGCGCGGTCTTCATGTTGGGCAGGTTCCCCTGCTCATCCATGAGCCCGGCCTCCTTGCCGAGGCCGGTGAACGTGCCCATGGCGTCGAAGAAGTTGGCGAGCAGCAGGGTGAAGACGAACAGCCCCGCCGCCAGTGGGCCGATCCGGACGAACGCTCCGAGGAGGTCCACCTGCCCGATGAGGGAGAGGTTGGGCAGGCCGCCGAGCGACTCGGGGATGCCGGGGACGGCGAGGTTCCACCCGGTGGGCGAGGGACTGCCGTCGACGAACGAGGGCCCGGCGTTGGTGATCGCCTCGACGACCGCGGCGACCACGGTGGTGACGACGATTCCGATGAAGATCCCGCCGCGGACCTGGCGGGCCACGAGCACGCCACACAGCAGGAGCCCGAACGCGAACACGGCGGTGGGCCACGAGGCGATCGACCCCTCGATCCCCAGCCCCACGGGGACCGTGGTGCCCGCGGCGTCCGGGATCCGGCGGACGAAGCCCGAGTCGACGAAGCCGACCATGGCGATGAACAGCCCGATGCCCACCGCGATGGCGGCCTTGAGGTCCGCCGGGATGGCGTCGAAGACGGCCTTGCGGAAGCCGCTCACCGCCAGGATGACGATGATGAGGCCCTCGATCACGACGAGCCCCATCGCCTCCGCCCACGTCACCTGCTTGGCGATGGTCACCGCGACGAGCGAGTTGATCCCCAGGCCGGTCGCGAACGCGAAGGGGTAGCGGGCGATCGCGCCGAACGCCACCGTCATCACGCCGGCCGTGAAGGCGGTGACCGCGGCGATCTCGACGATCGACAGCCGGTTGCCGTCGACGTCCACGCCCGAGCCGAGGATCAGCGGGTTGAGGACGATGATGTAGGCCATCGCGAAGAAGCTGACGAGACCGCCGCGGACCTCGCGGGACACCGTCGAGCCGCGCTCGCTGATCTTGAAGTACCGGTCGATCGCCCCGATCCGGGCTGAGGGCGGCGACGGGGCCCCGGTGCTCTGCGACATCTGGCGACCTTCCTGGCAATGGGTGAGGAACCGTCATAGAGTAACCGCCCGGTCTCCTGCGGTACCGTCACGGTCATGACGGACCCGTCGACCGACCAGCAGGCGCCCCGGATTCCGGGTTATCTGCTGGACCCGCGACCGGTCGTCATCATCGGGACGCTCGCGTGGACCATCGCGCTGCTGGCACAGATGCTCATGGACGAGGTCGACATGCGGACCGTCATCCTCTGCGGGGTCGGCGTCGGTGTGGGCGCGCTCGGCACGCTCGTCTACGCCCTGCAGCGCCGGGCTGTTCTCAGGGGCAGCGCGGGGGCCCAGCAGGGCCTCGACTTCGACCGCTCCTGACCGCCGTCAGTCGGTGGCGGCCGAGTCCGTACCTGCGGAGCCGGGATCGTCGTTCTCCGCCCCGCTCCGTGCCCGCGCCGACGCCGCCAACTGCTGCGGGAGCACCACCACGTCCACGGCGTCGTCGTCGTACGCCACCGGGGCGGGGATCGCGGGATCGACGCTGACCTGCACATCGCTGTGGGCACCGCAGCCGTACTGGAGGTGGACCACCTGCCCGTCGGCGGAGTACTCGTTGGCACACACCCCGAACATCGACCCCAGCGAGCCGGCGACGGGCACCAGGAACCCGCACGAGCCGCAGTGGAACTTGGCCCCGCGCGCGATCTCACTGTCCGGCCCGCGTTCGGCCGCCCAGCGGGCGGCGGCGGCCGAGCGCCCCTCCAGGCTCAGGTGCTGCGGCCGACCGAGGCCGACGGGACCCGCGAGGTCGTCCAGTTCCTCGTCCCCGCTGAGCATCTGCCCGGGGACCAGGCGATCGTCGTCCTCCGCCGGCGGCAGGAGGTCCCCCGCCCCGAGGTCTCCCCGGCGGATGCGCTTCTCCCACGGCACCCACTCCGGGGCGACGACGGCGTCCGCGCCGGGAAGCAGCGAGATCTCGTCGACGGTCAGGTCGCCACCGGGGACCAGCGCCAGCACGCAGGCCCAGTACCATCCCCGGTATCCGGCGAGGTCGGAGGCGAACCTGTGGGTCGTGGTGAAGGGCGCGTCGACGACACACCCTAGATGCTCGCCCACCCCGTCGGTGGCGAACTCCTCGACGGCCGCCCGGGCCACGTCCGCGCCGGAGGCGAGCCGCTCGCGCAGCGTGTCGTCAAAGTCCGACGCCTGCCCGCCGCCCACGGAGCCCGACTCCTGGTCCGTGCCTACCTCGGTGTTCACCCGTCCCATTATGCGCGT
>DIAZ01000110.1:2898-6466 GCA_002415925.1 Dietzia sp. UBA5065
GTCTCCCTCTGCCTCGTCGGCGCGGTCGCCGCGTGTTCGGGGGGCGATTCCGACGACACCGCGGGCACCACGTCGACGGGCCCCTCGCTGGCGTCGTCCAGCATGCCCGCCGGGTCCGGCTCCGCCGGCTCCTCCGGTGCGCCGGGCGGCGCGGCCGGCACGGTGCAGGTGGGCCCGGCCGATCCGCAGCCCACCCGGGGTTCGGTGGAGGTCATCAGGACGTTGGCGCACGACCCGGCGCTGTTCACCCAGGGCCTGCAGGTCGTGGGTGACGAGATCTACGAGTCGACGGGCCTGTACGGCCGCTCCCTGGTGCAGCGGCGCCCGCTGGGGGGCGGCGCACCCACGGTCTCCGTGCCGATGGCCGCCGACGAGTTCGGAGAAGGCCTCGCCGTCACCCCGGACACCCTGTGGACCCTGACCTGGAACAATGGTGTCGCCCACAATCGGGACCCCCGGACCCTCGAGATCCGCTCCGCGGTTCCCTACCAGGGCGAGGGCTGGGGCCTGTGCTTCGACGGGACGGGGCTCGTCATGAGCAACGGTTCGGACGAGCTGACCTTTCGCGACCCGGTCACCTTCGAACCCACCGGGACCCTCTCCGTGACGGCCGGCGGCACCCCGGTCTCCCGGCTCAACGAGCTCGAATGCGCCGACGGATCGATCCTGGCCAACGTCTGGATGACCGACGAGATCCTCCGGATCGACCCCGCCACCGGCGCGGTCACCGCCATCTACGACGCCTCCTCCCTCGAACAGCCGAGACCCGCCAGCGCGGACGGGGTCCTCAACGGGATCGCCGCGCTGCCCGGCTCCGGGAATCTCCTGCTCACCGGGAAGATGTGGACCTCCCTGTACGAGGTGCGCCTCATTGGGTGAGCCAGACGCGGGTGCGCCCGGACCGGCCCGACGGGCCGCGACCACGGTCGGGCGGGGCGTCCGGCGGGTCTTCCACGCCGACGGGGCGGACCGTTCCGGGCTCTCACAGCTCAGTTACGTCACCGTCGCGAATTTCGCGTGCGACGCGATCCTCGCCGTCGCCCTGGCCAACACGCTGTTCTTCGCCGCCGCCACCGCCGAGTCGCGGAGCAATGTCGTGCTCTACCTGCTCGTCACCGTCGCTCCGTTCGCACTGATCGCCCCGGTGATCGGCCCGGCCCTGGACCGCCTGCGTGGCGGACGTCGACTGACGGTCTCGCTGACCTTCACCCTCCGCGCGGTGCTCGCCGTGATCCTCGCGCTCAACTTCGACTCCTGGCTGCTGTACCCGCTCGCCCTGGGCATGCTCGTGTTATCCAAGACCTTCGGCGTGGTCAAGGCGTCCATCACGCCGCACGTCCTGCCGCCGGCGCTCGACCTGGTCCGCACCAACTCACGGCTCACCGTGCTCGGACACGTCTGTGGCTCGCTGATCGCCGGCGCCGTGGCCGGCGCCGTGTCGTGGGTGTGGGACTCCGCCGCCGCCCTGTGGTTGCTCGCCGCCGTCGCGCTCGTGGCCGCGTACGTCGCCATGACCATCCCCGCCCGGGCCGAGGCGTCCCCCGACGAGGAGTCCGCGACCCTGCGCATGGACCGCCACGGTTCGCTGACCGGCGGCCTCAGGACGGTCCTCACCCGCCCGCTCGGTCGCCACGTGCTCGCCGACCTGTGGGCCGTGTCGATGATCCGGTTCATGACCGGGTTCCTCACCCTGTTCCTGGCGTTCGTCGCCAAGGCCCAGGAGCACGCGTCGGCTGCCGAACAGGCGGGGATCCTCGCGATCGCGGGTGTGGCCGGCGGAATCGGCACCTTCGCGGGGAACGCGGCGGGGGGGCGCCCGCCGCCGGGGGGGGGGGNNCGGGTTCCTCACCCTGTTCCTGGCGTTCGTCGCCAAGGCCCAGGAGCACGCGTCGGCTGCCGAACAGGCGGGGATCCTCGCGATCGCGGGTGTGGCCGGCGGAATCGGCACCTTCGCGGGGAACGCGGCGGGGGCGCGCCTGCCGCTGGGGCGACCGGGCCGGATCACGGCCACCGCGGCGGGCGCCGCGCTGTCGGCGGCCGTCGTCGGCGCGTTCCTCGGCACCGTCTGGGCCGCGGCCGCCCTCGCGCTCATCGCCGCGGTGTCCAGCGCGCTCGGCAAGGTCGCGCTCGACGCCTCGATCCAGACCGACATCCCGGACGCGGCGCGCTCGTCCGCGTTCGGCAGGTCCGAGACTGCCCTCCAGCTCGCGTGGGTCACCGGCGGCGCACTCGGGGTCCTGCTCCCGCCGGACTTCACCGTCGGCTTCTCCGTGATCGCGGCGGTCGGCGCGCTGCTGTTCACCCAGTCGCTTCTCACCGCCCGCGGGTCGACGCTCGTTCCGGGCCTCGGGGGCAACCGGCCGAGGTTCCCGGGGGCACCGCGCGACCCCCGTGCATTCGGAGCCCGGCTGCTCGGCAGAATGGAGGAGTGAAGTCTCGCAGCGCAGCCCCCCGGCCCGGCCCCCGCATCCGCCCCGTCTCGTGGGCGATCCTCGCCTGGATGATCGTCATGTTCGCCGCGATCGCGGGGGCGTGGCAGGGCTCGGCGTCCCGGTACGGGGCGATACCCGAGATCACGGTCGCCACCGATCGCGGCCACACCTCGGTGCTCCCCTTCACCGCCACGGATCTCGACGGGAACAGCTACTCCAACCCCGTGGGTGAGTTCACCATCCACGGTGAACACACCCTCACGGTCCGGCTGCCGGTGGAGCTCCAGCGGGCGACTCTCGACGTCTACGAGATCCGCGCCGGCGGCGAGCGCACGTACACCATCGAGCCGGGCGGCCCCGGCCAGCTCCTCATCCCCGTGACGACCCCTGACGAGGGCCGCATCGACGGTGTGGTGATCCGCGCGGTCACGTTCACCTACGCGGCCGACGGGTCGGAGACGATCGTCAACGGCGAGTGGTCGATCGGCTTCTCGTACGAGGGGTGACGCCGGAGGTCACGCGTCCAGCTCGCGGGCGACCGCGCGGAGCACCGTCGCCACACGGGATGCCACCTTGTGGTCCGGCCGGTGACCTCGCCGCAACTCGGGTTGAACGGTCGTCTCGAGCACCTTGATCATGTCCTCGACCATCCCGTGCAGCTCGTCCGCCGAGCGCCGGGGTCCGCCACGCGGTGCACGGTCCTCGGCGACGGCCGGCTCGTCGTGGACCACCACGCGTAGCGCCTGGGGGCCGCGGCGGCCGGAGACCATGTCGAAGTCCACGCGCTGCCTGGCCCGGAGCGACTCCACCCCTGCCGGGAGCGCGTCGGCCCGGACGTAGACGTCCTCGCCGTCCTCCTGGGACAGGAAGCCGAAGCCCCTCTCCGGGTCGTACCACTTCACCCTGCCGCTGGGCACCGCGATCCACCTCTCCACCGAGTCTCCACCAGCGGTCTCCACGCGCGCGCCCACAGGCGCGCGAGCAACGACCTCCACGAATCCCCGAGCGTACCCGCGCCTCGGCGTTCGTCACCGCCGCTCCGGGGCCGGTACCCTCCCCGTGTGACCCCTGACGATCGACGGCCCGCGGACGACCCCGACCCCTGGGCGCCCGACTCCAGCGGGCCCGCCCGGGTC
>DIAZ01000110.1:6662-7557 GCA_002415925.1 Dietzia sp. UBA5065
TGGTGTTCACGATCCTCGCCGCCCTGACCCCGCTCGTCATCGGCCGCGACGCGCCCACCCTGCTCTACGTGGGCGCGATGATCTTCACCCCGGTCGGCTTCCTCCTGGGCCTGCTGTACGCGATCCTCGGGTCGCGTCCGCCCCGGGTGTGACCGAACCCACCTTCCCGGGATCCGCCGGAGAACCCCCAGGTAACGAGTAGATAACAACGCCTGGCCACCTCCCGCGCGCCCCGGATTTATCTCGGAATGGTGACGATCCCGCATCAGGCCGCTACTGTTCAGTGCATACTCGTCAGCGAGTTGGCGTCGGCCGCACCTCCGAACTCCGCCCTGCGGACGATGCCTCATCAACCGTTACCGGGCGGGGACGGGGGACCCGACAGGGCCCACCACGGGCCGGCGACCATCGGTCGCCTTGGGGTTAAGCCGCCGGAAGGCGGCCGGGCGCACTCGTCCGAACCCGACAGCTCACCTCGTAGGCACAGAGTGAAAAGGACTGACGCGCACATGACCTCTTACACCGGACGCCACCGCACCGCCACCGTGACCTCCGCCCCGAAGACGGCCGTCAAGGTCGTCCTCGCGGGCACCGCCTTCTCGGCCGCCGGGCTCGCCCTGGCGCCGGCCGCCAACGCCGCGCCGGACTCCGACTGGGACCGTCTGGCGCAGTGCGAGGCCGGCGGCAACTGGGGCATCAACACCGGCAACGGCTACCAGGGCGGGCTGCAGTTCTCGCCGAGCACCTGGGCGGCCTACGGCGGCACGAAGTACGCGCCGACCGCCAACCAGGCCACCCGCGAGCAGCAGATCGCGATCGCCGAGAAGACCCTCGCCGGCCAGGGCTGGGGCGCATGGCCCGCCTGCTCGGCCAAGCTGGGCCTGAACTCCGCCCC
>DIAZ01000110.1:7614-10493 GCA_002415925.1 Dietzia sp. UBA5065
GCGGTCTCCGCCGCAGACCACGTCGCGACGCTCAGCGCGTTCGCCGAGGGCCGCGGCCTGGAGCTGCCGATCACGCCCGGCTACCACGCCAACAAGGCCGCGATCGACGCCGCCTACGCGGGCAACCAGGCGGCCGTGGACAGCTTCTTCGCCACGTACCTGGGCAACTGATACCGGTCGACCCGACCAACACCGGAACGGGCCGCCACTCCCCACAGGGAGTAGCGGCCCGTTCTGGTATGTCAGGCGTCCGCTGTCAGCGTGATCGGACGGTCTTGTTCACCACCGTCACCGGGTGGATGTAGTGCAGGCGCTCCTGCGGCAGCGGGAAGATCTCCTGTCCGAACGGGGACAGTCCTCCCGCGACCAGCGCAGCTAGTTCGGTCACCGGGTGCTCGCCGAACGAGGCGTCGGGCCATCCCGGGTTGTCGTAGGTCAGTTTCTTGGCAGCCACGTGGGTAGTCTCTCACCTCGCGCCCGATCCGTCAGCAACTGGGTCCGATACCACCCACACGAATTCTCCCCGGGCGACTTCTCACTAGGCTTGGACGGATATGCCCACCTCGAGCTCCACGCCACGTAACGCCGCCAGGGGTGAACCCGACTTCCCCGCCTGGCTGGCCGCCCTGTCCGACGACGCCCTGGTCCGCTTGTGCGAGCTCCGCCCGGACGTGGCGAACCCTCCCCCCGCCTCTCTGGACGTCCTCGCCTCGCGACTCCGGCTGCCCGCATCCACGGCACGCGCGATCGGCACGCTCACCTGGCCGGACCTGCTGATCCTGGCCACGGCCGCGGCGCTCGGCGCCGATTCCGGTCCCGTCCCGCTCGCCGCGGTGGCGGCGCGGGTGGGGGTCGACGACGACGAGGACGCCTTCCGCACGGCCGTCCGCGGCCTCCGTGACCTCGCGCTGATCTGGGGCGAGGAGACGCACGCCCGGATCGTTCCCGTCACGGGTGCCGCGATCGACGCGGCGCCCGTCACCGCACCCCATCCCGGTGAACCCACCGGCGCCGCGCTCGAGGCCGCGTGGTCCGGGTTGTCCGCCGGCGCGGTGGGGGTCCTCGAGGCCATCGCCCGGGGTCGGACGCCGGTCGGCTCCCTCGGTGCCGGCGCCTCCGGCACCGTCCGCGCGGCGGCGGCGGAGCTGGCGGCGGCGGGACTCGCCGAGGTCACCGGGGACGACGGCGAGGTGGTGGTCCCCCGGGCCCACGCGGTGGACCGGGCCCGGCACGGCGTCCGCCCGGTCGGCTCCTCCCTCCTCCACACCCCCGCCTGGTCGGCGCCCGCCGCGGCCTCCAGGGCTGCCTCGGCGGGACTCGACGCCTCCGGCGGCGTGGCCGCGCTGGACCTGCTCCATCGGTGCGACGCGCTGCTCTCGGCGCTGTCCGTCGCCCCGGCCGCCACCCTCAAGGCCGGGGGCGTGGGTGTCCGGGAGCTCCGCCGCGTGGCCCGGGCCGCCGCCCTCGAGGAGCACGAGCCCCCGCTGCTCCTCGAGGTGCTCGCGGCGGCCGGGTTGATCGCCGTGGGGGACACCGAGGTCGGCGACACGGGCTTCGACTCGGTGTGGGCGCCCACGGAGGCCGCCGACGTGTGGTCGGCCCGGGAGCCGGCGCGCCGGTGGGCCGAGCTCGTCCTGGCCTGGTGGTCGATGCCCCGCGCGGCGTGGCGGGTCGGCTCCCAGATCGAGGGCGGGGGCACCGTCCCCGCCCTGGGCGACCCGGTCGGCCCGCCGGCCCCGACCGAACGCAGCCGGGTCCTGCGGGCCCTGTCCGAGCTGGGCCCGGCCTCCGATCCCGGCGACGCCCTGCTGCCGGAGGTCGTGCGCTGGTTCTCGCCGGTGTGGTTCTCGCGGGCGGGGGCCCGGCCGTGCACGGAGACCGTCGACGAGGCGAGGCGGCTGGGCCTCGTCGTCGGGACCACCGCCACCACCGCGGCCAGGCTCCTCGCCGCAGGCTCCCCCACCACCGACGATCTCGAGCCCGTCCTCACCGCGGCGCTGCCCGATCCGGTCTCCGAGGTGATCGTCCAGGCCGACCTCACCATCCTCGCCCCCGGCCCGCTCGTGCCGGACCTCGCCGCGGACTTCGCGCAACTCGCCGACGTCGAGTCGGCCGGGGCCGCCACGACCTACCGGGTCACCGAGAACTCCCTGCGCCGGGCGCTCGACTCGGGCCGGACGGCCGCCGGGATCCGGGAGTTGCTGGCCAGGACGTCCATCACCCCGGTGCCACAGTCGCTGGACTACCTCATCGAGGACGTGGCCCGCCGGCACGGTCGGCTGCGGGTGGGGTCCGCGTTGTCGTTCCTCCGCTGCGACGACCCCACCCTGATCGCGCACGTCCTCGGATCCCCTGTCGCCGAGGCCTGCTCGCTCCGCTCGGTCGCCCCGACGGTCCTGGTCTCCCAGGCCCGCCCGCTGGACCTCGTCGAGACCCTGCGCGAGCACGGCTTCGCGCCCGTCGTCGAGGACACCACGGGCGCGGTCGTCGCGCTGTCCCGTCCCGTCGCCCGCGTCACCGCCACCGCACCCCGGAGGGCACCCCGCGTCCCGACGCGGGTCGCCACCCCCGCCGAGCTCCGCGCCGCGATCACCGCGATGCGTGCGGCGGACCGCGTCCGTTCCGCCCGCGGCGGGACCGGTGCCGGATACACCGGCGAGGCCGCCATAGCCCGGCTGCACGAGGCCGCGAGCACCGGTACCGCGGTGACCGTCTCCGTGGTCGACGCTCAGGGCCGGTCGACGTCGCGGATCGTCGTGCCGGCGTCGGTCGCCGGGGGGCGGATCGAGGGCATCGAGCCGGACTCCGCCGAGACCGTGACGCTGCCGCTGCACCGCGTGATCTCGGTCGCGGACCTCGACCCGACGCGCTGACCCGAC
>DIAZ01000110.1:10655-19789 GCA_002415925.1 Dietzia sp. UBA5065
ACCCGACCCGCTGACCCGACCCGCCGCCCGATTTTCCGGGACACTGGAGGGTCGGGTCCGCGCGGGCCCGAGAGAACCGAGGAGAACCGACGTGAGTGGTGGACCGCTGATCGTCCAGTCGGACAAGACCGTGCTTCTGGAGACCGACCACGACCGGGCGAACGACGCCCGGCAGGCCCTGGCACCGTTCGCCGAACTCGAGCGCGCCCCCGAGCACGTGCACACGTACCGGATCACCCCGCTCGCGCTGTGGAACGCCCGTGCCGCCGGACACGACGCCGAGCAGGTCGTCGACGTGCTCGTCACCTACTCGCGCTTTCCGGTGCCTCAGCCGCTGCTGGTGGACATCGCCGAGACCATGGCCCGCTACGGCCGGCTCCAACTGGTCAAGAGCCCGGTTCACGGCCTGGTCCTGATCTCCCTCGACGCCGCCGTGCTCGCCGAGGTCAAGCGCCACAAGAAGATCGCCCCCATGCTCGGGGCCGAGGTCGACGCGGACACCGTCGTCGTCCACCCCTCCGAGCGCGGCCGCATCAAGCAGGAACTGCTCAAGGTGGGCTGGCCTGCCGAGGACCTGGCGGGATACGTCGACGGCGAGGCCCACGACATCGACCTGTCCACCGAGACCGAGCCCTGGGAGCTTCGGGACTATCAGCAGATGGCCGCGGACTCGTTCTGGGCCGGCGGGTCCGGCGTGGTCGTGCTGCCGTGCGGCGCGGGCAAGACGATGGTCGGCGCGGCCGCGATGGCAAAGGCCAAGGCCACCACCCTGATCCTCGTGACCAACACCGTCGCGGGTCGGCAGTGGAAGCGCGAACTCCTGGCCCGGACCACGCTCACCGAGGACGAGATCGGCGAGTACTCGGGCGAGCGCAAGGAGATCCGACCGGTCACCATCGCCACCTATCAGGTGGTCACGCGCAAGACCAAGGGTGTGCACCGCGCGTTGGAGCTGTTCGACTCCCGCGACTGGGGCCTGATGATCTACGACGAGGTGCACCTGCTCCCGGCACCGGTCTTCCGGATGACCGCCGATCTGCAGTCCCGACGCCGACTCGGCCTCACGGCGACCCTCGTCCGCGAGGACGGCCGGGAGGGCGACGTGTTCTCCCTCATCGGCCCCAAGCGCTACGACGCCCCATGGAAGGACATCGAGGCGCAGGGCTGGATCGCACCCGCCGACTGCGTGGAGGTCCGGGTGACGCTCACCGAGAACGAGCGGATGATCTACGCCACCGCGGAGGCCGAGGACAAGTACAAGCTGTGCTCGACCGCCCGGACCAAGATCCCGGTGGTCAAGAGCATCCTCGCCAGGCACGCCGGCGCGCCGACCCTGGTGATCGGCGCGTACCTCGACCAGCTCGCGGAGCTCGGGGTCGAGCTCGACGCGCCCGTGATCCAGGGTTCCACCACGAACCGCGAGCGGGAGAAGCTCTTCGACGCCTTCCGCGCCGGCGAAATCACCACGCTCGTCGTGTCGAAGGTCGCCAACTTCTCGATCGATCTGCCCGAGGCGAGCGTCGCCGTGCAGGTGTCCGGGACCTTCGGGTCCCGGCAGGAGGAGGCGCAACGGCTCGGCCGCCTGCTGCGGCCGAAGCACGACGGCGGCCAGGCGCACTTCTACTCCGTGGTCTCCCGCGACACCCTCGACGCCGAGTACGCCGCCCACCGTCAGCGGTTCCTCGCCGAGCAGGGGTACGCGTATCGGATCGTCGACGCCGACGACCTGCTCGGCCCGGAGATCCCCGAGGTCGGGTGAACCGGGAAACCTGGGATACTCGACCCATGGCCGCCGATCGCACCCCCCGCGCCCCGCACGAGCAGTACCGCCTCGCCGAGTTCCCCGTGGACGACGCCTGGGTCCGCAAGAACAACGAGAGCCTCGCCGAGGTCAGGCGGCTGCAGTGGTCGGCCGGGATCCTGGGGGGCATCGTCCTCGCCGCCGGGATCGCCGTCCTCGTCTACTCCGGTCCGGCCGCGTGGGGCTGGTTCATCGCCGCGATGGCCGGCGCCTTCGCCCTCGGCTGCCTGGCGATGATCTGGTACATCCCGCGCAAGATGGGGTCGATGGCGCAGACCTACGCGACGTCCGAGTTGATACCGGCGGTCATCGCCGACGTGCGGCCTCGCGGTGTGACCCTGCTCGCCCTGGCCGACCGCGCCGTGGACCGGTCCGCCGGTAAGCTCCCCGTCCTGGTCGCCCGCAGTTGCGAGAAGATCCCCGGGCACGAGACCCGAGTCGGCGAGCGCGTCCCCTGCGTCGCGGTGGTGGGCAACCGCAGCGCGCGGGGCAGGGACAACCTGTACCAGTTCATCTCTCCCATGCCCGTCGCCTGGGCCACCCCCGACACCACCGTCCTGCGCCGGCTGGTCAAGGAGATTCCCGCCGGAGAATGGGAGACCCTCCGGCAGAATCTCGACCGGGTCGACGAGGTCAGCGCCCTGCCCACGAGCCTGCTCCCCCTCGACTGACCCAGGCCCGCACCCCCGCAGCGGCCCACTCACGCCGCCGCGGGACGGACGGGAGGCAGGTCCCGGCCGTCCAGGTCCCAGCCGTTGAGGTCCGCGGCGGCGAGGTCGTCGAGTGCCCAGGCGTCGAGGAGCTCCGCCGACGGGTCCGGTTCCCCGCCGGGATCGGCGCCGGACGGGTCCGGGCCCGGCTCCCCGACCCCGGCCTCGTCGTCCGCCGCCATCGGGTCGCCGAAGAACTCCCCGGCGAGCCCGATCCGGGAGGCCGGACCGGAGGGATACGTCCGCGCCGTGCTTCCGTCTGGTCCCACCCAGGTGAACACCGAGTACTGGTCCACCGTCACCGTCCACTCGTCGTGGGTCTTCAGCCGGTGATGGCTCCGGCACATCGCGCCGAGGTTGACCTCGATGGTCCACCCGCCCGAGATCGGGTCGCGGTGCAGGAACGGTCGGACGTGATCCACGTCGCAGTCCTCGGCGGGGACACTGCACCCCGGGAACCGGCAGCAGCCGTCACGCATCCTGACCTTGGCCTTGAGCCAGTCCGGGATCCGGTACCGGAGCGCGTAGGCGGGGAGGTCATCCGCGATGGCGTCCCACTGCGTGCCGCCCGGCTTGGTGTGCGGAGTGGTTATCCACGACAACCAGTCGCCGGGCCGCACCTGCTGAACCGGCCCCCCGGGCGGGAACAGCCTCCCTGCTGCCGCGAGGACCCCGGCCACCGCCTCCGACGACACGAGTCCGAGCCTCGACATCCACACCGGGACGATCGGGGACGGCCGGTCCACCGCCTCCTGGGTGGTGTGCAGCATCACCGCCACCCCGCCGGCGCCCGTGCGCCCTCCGGCCGCCTCGGCCGCCTCGGACCCGAGTGCAGCGTCGACGATGCCACCCAGCTCGTCCGACTCGCCTGCCGCCGGTAGCCCCGCCCGCCCGGCGACCGCCACCAGCAGCGCCACCGCACGACAGCGCCCCAACGACAGGCGGGCCCCGTCGTCGTCGCACGGACGCGCCCCGTGGATCCGTCGCGCCAGCCTGTCCACCCGGGCGTGGACGAGCGCCGCGGCCGGCCCCGGCAGCACAGCCAGCAGACGGGCCACCCCACCCGGAAGCCCCTCGATGTCGACCCCGATGCCCGCCCTGGCCGCTCTCGCCGCGGTGCGGACGGCGTCGGGGTCCATGAGCATGACGATCTCGTCGACCGCCGCGGTCACGGCCTTGGCCGACATCCGCGCGCCGGTGGCGAGCTCGGAGATGATCATCTGGTCGATCCCCGCGTCGACCCCGGCGCACAGCCGCGGGTCGACCTCGAAGGTGCGGGACACGATCTGCTGGACCAGCGAGCCCGGCACCTTCCCGTCCAGGAACGACCTCGCCAACAACGGCAGGTGCTCGAAGAGCTGGATGGCCGCCTTCACCCTGTACCGGGTCGCGGCCACGGTCACCGGAGCCGCCACGCACCAGAGGGCGCAGGCCGCCTCCGCCGCCTCGACCCTCTCGTAGTCGGCGGTCCGCGCCAGCACCGCGTCGGACAACCTGGCCGACTCCCGCCTGTAGAGGGTGAACAACGCCAACCATTCCGCCGCCTCGGCCCGGTAGCGCTCCCGCACCACCCGGCGCAGGTCCCCCGGCTCCCCGCCCCCGAACTCGCAGGCGGGAGACTGCTCCGGGTACCCCACCCGGAATCCCGCCCGCACATTCGGGGCCGACACCCCGCCCTGGTCAGCCATACGATCCTCCTCCATCCGAACCCCTCCACCCGGGCCCCTCCACCCGAGCCCCCTGCACGAACCTGTGTTCGATTGACTCACCGTACCGCGCGGGTACGACACGACCCGCCCTCAAAGCGCGGCACGCATCGTGGGAGGCGACGCGGGGCCCACCGGCGCGGACCCGGCCACCACGCTCACGCCGGCGGCCACGGTGTGCTCACGGGCGGTTGCCGACGCGGTGAGCACGGGGCCCCTACTACCCTTGGGTCTCTGCCCGTTCCATCGCCCGCCGCCCGGAAGGATGCGCCACCGTGCCGTTCCCCCTGAATGTCCCCGAGTCCGCGCTCCGCAGGCGGCGGAGCCAGAAATGGGTGGCCTACCCCGAGGACGTCTTGCCCCTGTTCGTGGCCGAGACCGACGTCCTGCTCGCGCCCGCGATCCGGGACCGACTGGCGGCCGCGGTGGCCGACGGAGACACCGGGTACTTCGCGGAGATCGAGCGACTCTCCGGGGTGTGCGCGCGGTACTACTCCAGGTTCGGCCACGAGGTGCCCGAGGACTCGGTGGTCCCCGTCAACGACGTGGGGGTCGGCGTCCGCGAGTCCCTCGCCCGGATCCTCCCGGCCGGGAGCGGCGTGGTGTACACACCGCCGGTGTACATGCCGTTCGCGCCGTGGATCAGGCGGGTGGGGATGGCGCCGGTCGCGGTGCCGTTGATCGACCACGACGGCGAGGCCCCGCGTCTGGACCTGGTGGGCATCGAGCGCGCGTTGGCGGACGGGGCCCGGGCCGTGCTCCTCAGCCACCCCCACAACCCCACGGGCGTGCTGCACCGCCCAGACGAGCTGGCCACCCTCGCCGATCTGGCGTCGACGCACGACGCCGTGGTGGTCTCCGACGAGATCTGGGCGCCCCTGACCATGCCCGGGGTGGGGTTCCGGTCGTTCCTGGCCGCCTCCGACTCCGCTCGCGAGGTGGGGCTGGCCATCTCGTCGGCGTCCAAGGCCTTCAACCTCGCGGGCCTCAAGTGCGCGTTCGTCGTCAACGGCAACCCGGAGCGATTCCACGTCCGGCGCTCTGCCCTGTCCGGCGCGGTGGGGCACTTCGGGGCGCTGGCCGCCGAGGCCGCGCTGACGGAGTCGTTGGACTGGCTGGACGAGCTCCGGACCGCCCTGTCGGCCAACCTCGACCTCATGGACACGCTCCTGGCCGAGCACCTGCCTCGCGCGCGGTGGCGTCGTCCCGACGCCGGGTTCGTCGCGTGGATCGACCTGCGCGGCTACCCGGGCCTCGGTGACGACCCCGCGGCGTTCTTCCTCGACGAGGGCCGCGTGGCGCTGAGCAACGGCCCGGCGTTCGGGACGGAGGGCAGGGGCTTCGCCCGCGTGAACTTCGCATGCTCGGAGGAGCTTCTCACAGAGGCGATCGCGCGGATGGGCAGGGTCGCGTCCTCACGATCGTGACCCGCGAGGACCCGTCAATGTGTGGGATACATCACATCGGTGACTTAGGTTAGCCTTTCCTGAGTAGTTGTTACTAAGGTAAGCCTTGCCTCCCGCCCGAGGGGGGTCGACTCCGCCGGGCGCAACGGGCGCCCGGGATGATTCCTCGAAGGAATTCACCACATGTCTCTCACTGCTTCCCGGTCGGCCGCCGTCGCGCTGACCTCCGCCGCCCTCATCTGCCTGCCCGCTCTCGCCATCCCGGCCGCCGCCGGCGCCGACGCGCCCGCCTGCAACCCCGCCGTCACCACGTACTCGGTCGCCGGCGGCTCCATCGAGTGGGGCTTCAAGCAGAGCTTCCGGAGCTACTTCCAGACGGGCGCGCAGGGGACCTGGACCCTCTCCGACGGCGTCACCTTCAAGGGTGCCGAGCGCGGGGCCGACGGCCGGTTCGCGTGGCCGATCTCCGAAGGCGCGGTGACCGGGAAGAACGCCGCCACCGCCTCCGGCGACGGCAGCGTCCACTTCGGCGGCCACGGGGGCGCCCTGGATACGACCCTGTCCAACCCGACGGTCGAGATCACCGGGACGACGGGCGTGCTCAAGCTCGACTACGAGGGCAACGAGCTCAACATGACCCCCGGTGCACCCTCCGTGCCCGTCAGCGGCACCCAGGTTGTCGCCGCCACCTTCACCCTGCCGAATGACTCGAACTTCCGGACCGGCGGCCGTGTGACCGTCACGTCCACTCCGTCGACCATCGGGAACGACTTCGTCCCCGCGTTCGGCAGTTACCCCGCCGGTTCGCAGCTCGATCCGGTCACCGTGGTGCTGGACATCACGCCGCCGTGCAACGGCGCGGACGAGAACGACGACGACAACGGCAGCATCTTCGGTTCGCTCGGCAACCTCTTCAACTTCGGCTCCTGAGCCTCTCCCCTACAGCAACCCCGGAGGAACAATGGTGACCACCCTTTCCGCCCCCCTGTCGAAAGCGCTTCACGATTCGACGATGGCGGCCCACGATCAGGCGGAGAACGCCTCGTTCATCACCCGCCTGATGTCGGGCGAGGGGACGGTGGACGGTCTGGTGGCCCTTCTGCGGCAGTCCCTCCCCGTCTACGAGGCGCTGGAGACGGCGTGCCGCGGCGCCGGCGACGATCCCCGACTGGCGGCGATCCTCGACCCGCGCCTCGACCGGACGAATGCGCTTCGCGCCGACCTGGAGACTCACGCCGCCCAGGGCCGCTCGTGCGACGTGGTCGTCCCGGCCGTCAACGTGTACGTCGACGAGCTCCGCGCGTGCACCTCGGACCCCGCAGCCCTCATCGGACACCACTACGTCCGCTACCTCGGCGACCTCTCGGGTGGCCAGATCATCAAGACCATGGTCCGCCGCCACTACGGGGTCGAGGACGGGCTGAGCTTCTACGAGTTCGAGATCGACAAGCCCAAGGTCTACAAGGACGAGTACCGGGCCGCCCTCGACGCCCTTCCCCTGAGCGAGTCGGACCGGGAGGCGGCGCTGGCCGCGGCCACCCGCGCCTTCGAGCTCAACCACCAGATCTTCCTCGATCTGGAGGCTGCGGGCGTCCGCTGAGGCACCGCCGCTGCCGTGAGGGCCCGGATCCGCACCGCGGATCCGGGGCCTCACTCGTTGAAGTCGAGCATGCGTGTGGAGTTGCCGGCCCCGGCCGATGACGGCGACCCCGACACGAGGGTGTCGGAGTCAGCTGGGCAGCAGCCCGGCGAGGCTGCCGAGCGGCACCGAGCCCATGGGGGACGACTCACCGAAGGTGATCGGCTGGTAGGTCTCCCACGCGGCGTGCGTCGCCCCGCCCCCGGCGTAGGTGTAGATGCCCAGGTTGCCGTCCACGCCGCCGGCCACCTCGTCCACCAGCGCCTTGGACACGGTGAACGTCGTGCTGAAGCTGCCGTCCGCGCCGAGCTCGATCGCCCCCCTCGCGGCCCCTCCGATGGTCGTCATGTCCTCGGCGTCGACCGCCCAGTACTGCGTGATCACCTTCCGCGCCGAGGACACCGCGCCGGCAGAGGGCTGCCACTCGTCCGCGAACTTTCCGAGGATCACGTAGATCCCCGGGTTCTTCCCTGCCAGCGGGGGCCGGCTGGCGACCACGGAAGCATCCTTGAAGCCGGTCCCGGAGACGGTGATATCGTGCTCGCCGTCCGCACTGAGGGTTGTCTCCGAGACCGTCACCCGGGGACCATCGACCTGCTGGGCCGAGGCCGAGGTGAGTGACTGGAGCGCGGCGCTGACCAGTGCGCCGAGGCCTGCCTCGTCGGCATTGGCCACCGGGACGATCGCGGCGCCGGAGAGCAGCGCGACCGCCGCCCCCAGCACCGTGACACGGCGGCCGGCGAGCGCGAGCCTGGATCGAGAAGTCTTCACATCAGTCCTTTCGGCGAACTGTCTGGTAGAAAAGCCCTGCCGCGAGCGCGAGCAGAGCACCCCCCACCCACCACTGCCACTGGGCGGCGGGGTTCCCCGTCTCCGAAGAGCCGGAAGTCTGTGCGTAGGCCACCTCGGTGAGGGGCAGGTTCGACGCGACCGGGGCCGCGGCCTGCGGAGCAGCGGGGCTCGACGCGGGCGTCGCGGGCGCTGCGGGCGCTGCGGGCGCGCTCCCGGATGCGGGGATCGTGATGGTCGCGAGGGTGGCGCCCACCGTACCGGCGGTCATCGGGACCCCGGCGTCGTAGTACTCCTCGTACTGCGCCGCGAACTCCTCCTCCACGAGGACCCCCGAGTCGCCGGAATCGCCTGCGGCGGCCGGGATACCAGCCTGCGCGGCCTTGACCGCGTCCGGCTGCAGCGGCTTCCACGCCTCGTCCATCCACGCCTCGGCAGTCCCTGCGACATCCGTTCCCGCCGCGCGGATGATGTCCTCGACGGTGTCCTGGAGAACCTCTCCGATGATCCCGTTCGAGCCCCCCGGATCACCGGACCCACCTGATCCCCCACTGCCCGGGCCGGACGCACTGTGCGGGTTATCGGAATCCCAACTCACGACAATCGGAGATGGCACCTTGGTGGCGTCGGAAGAACCGCCGGTGGAATACCAGAATCCACCACTTCCGGATTCTTTGGCGAAGTCAAGGAACGACTCCGGGAATGCGCCCCAATCCGACCCGGTCTTGACCTGGGGCGTACTGCTGTCCGCCCGCGGATAGGACACGCCGCGGTACTCCGGCTGCGAAGAGAACCCGGTCTCATCAGACAGTCCGACCTCGTCACGGTCCAGGGTTGCCAGGGTGACCTTCTTGGGCGTCATCCTGGTCCATTCCGACGCGTCGGCCCGGTCACTTCGATGCCCACCCAGCGTCGCCGTCACCACGGCGCGCGAAGGGGTGACGGTGAGAACGGGATCGCTGATGGTGAGGTAGACGAACCCGGAGTAGTACAGCACCGAGACGGTGCCGTCCCACTCGATCTCCGCCGTCTTGCCCGCCGGGTCCACCGTGCCCTCACCGCCGGTGAAGACCATCTCGAGGC
>DIAZ01000110.1:20098-20262 GCA_002415925.1 Dietzia sp. UBA5065
GTCGCCGGCGGTGGCCTTCCAGTCGGACGGCGCGATCACCGTGTTGGGCCCGGTGATGGCGCCCGAGATGTCACCCGCCGACAAGAAGTTCAGTCCGGGGCCGTGACTCGGTCCGGAGCTCTGCTTGTTCAGCGCCCACCGGAACCTGTCTCTTATACACATCT
>DIAZ01000041.1:0-5610 GCA_002415925.1 Dietzia sp. UBA5065
CTGGCCGACGACGCCGAGCGGCTCCTGGAAGTGGTAGGCGACCGTGTCCCCGTTGATCTCGGAGATGCCGCCCTCCTGCGCCCGGATCGCGCCGGCGAAGTAGCGGAAGTGGTCGATGGCCAGCGGGATGTCCGCCGCCAGGCACTCGCGGATCGCCTTGCCGTTGTCCCAGGACTCGGCGAGGGCGATCTTCTCGAGGTTCTCCTCCATACGGTCGGCGATCTTGAGCAGGACCCGCGAACGCTCGGCGACGGGGCTCGCGCCCCACGCCGGGGCGGCGGCCCACGCGGCGTCGAGCGCGGCCTCGATGTCCTCGGCGGTACCGCGGCCGACCTCGCAGAACACCTGACCGGTCTGGGGGGCGATGTTCTCGAAGTACTCGCCCTTGACGGGAGCAACCCACTCGCCACCGATGAAGTGGTCGTAGCGGGTCTCGAAGGACATCACCGCGTCTGCGGCACCGGGCTGGGAGAAGACGGGCATGTCGACACCTCTCGCGTACTGGGGGACGCCGACCCGTGCGGCCGACGACTGTGATGCACGACACTATCCGCGCGGGGGTTGCACCGACGTTGCAATGCCCACAACGGCACGCCGCTCCGTCGCCCCGAAAGGCGCCACCTCACGCTCCAAGACGACCGTCCAGAACAGTCAACATTGACGCCGCCTCAGACCGGCTCGCCCGCCCCAGGCCCGGCGCCACGGCGAGCGCGCCCCACGCCTCAAGATCCTCGCGCCCCGGCCCCGCAACCCAGCCCTGCAGGGCCGCCGTCGATCCGCCGGCCAGCACCGCCGACCGCACCCGCACGTGCAACTCCTCGCGGAGTTCGACGACCCCGAGCGCATCCGAGGATGGCAACAGCGGCCCCCGGTAGGCGGCCACCGCAGCCGTGATGTCGTGAGGCAGCAGCCGCTCCACCTCGGCCACATCGGTGGAGAGCAGCCCGTCCGCCAGCCGATATGGTCGCGATTCGATCGACCGCGCCCCCAGCACGCGCCGCAGGCGGGACACCTCCGCACGCACGCTGACCTCGTCCAGCCGGCCCTCCGCAAGAAGTTCGGCGAGCACGCCACCGGGCAGCCCGTCAGGATGCTCGGCCAGTAGGACGAGAATCTCGGCGTGGCGCCCCGTGACAGGACCGACGCCCGCCAACGAAGGCCGCCGGGTGCCGAGCACCTGCAGGCGGCGCGTGGCCGTCGCGGCGACCGCTCCAACGTCCTGCCCTGCGGCATCCCGACCTGCGACGTCCCCGGTGACCGCACCCTCAATGCCCCGGCTGATACCGCTCGGCACCAGGACCCCAGCCGCGGTGGACCGCAGCTCCGCCTCCGCGAGCAGCGCAGTTGCCTTGACCAGCGCAAGCATCTCGTCCGACGCCGCCGAATCCCGACCCGTCACATCGATCCCACCGATCACCTGCCCGGTGACCGGGTCGTGCACCGGCGCCGCCGAGCAACTCCACGAATGCGCCGGCGCGAGGTAGTGCTCCTCGCCGCGCACCCGCAGCGGGACGTCATGCCGGACGGCGAGACCCGGGGCATTGGCACCCACCACGTCGTCACTCCAGAGCGCGCCGGCGACGAACGCCATCCGTTCCGCCCGATTCCGCACGCCGCTGTTCCCGAACAGCCAGAGCAGGCGACCGTCGGCGTCCGCCACAGCGACGAGGTGCCCACTGTCCACCACTCCCGAGACCAGCACCTTCTCGACCAGCGGGAGCACGGAGACCATCCGATGCCCGGCCCGATGCGCGGAAAGCTCGGCACCCTGCAGGTCCACCACGGGATCCGAGCGCTCCGGGTCGATTCCCAGACGCTTGCTCCGTTCCCATGACCCGGCGACCAGAGTGGCGACCGCAGCCCGTGTACCTGCCGACATGCCGCCAGTGTAACCGGGGTCACAGAAACATGACGTGCGCCTCATAAAAGGATTCGAATAGACCGCGCCCAACACAGATGCCGAGTCGCCCTCTAGACTCGTAGGTGACACAGGCCACACATGACCTAAGGATCGCGATGACCACCGAGTTCTCCAGCCCACCCGCAACCAAGAAGTTCCCCGTCGAGAACCTCGGCCGACTCGTGTTCAAGAACGCTGAGGAAGCACCGAACGACGTCGCCGTGCAGCGCCTGGTCGGCGATACCTGGACCGACGTCACCTGTGCGCAGTACCTGGCGGAGGTGAAGGGGGTCGCCAAGGGCCTCATCGCCAAGGGTGTCAAGACCGGTGACCGCCTCGCGATCATGAGCCACACCCGCTACGAGTGGTCGCTCATCGCCTGGGCCTCCTGGGTCGTCGGCGCCGTGACGGTCCCGATCTACGAGACCTCCTCCCCACACCAGTGCAACTGGATCCTTACCGACTCGGGCTCCTCGATCGCCATCGTGGAGAACACGGAGCTGCGCGACATCCTCACCGCCGAGACCGACTGGAAGGGCGACATCCTCATCATCGAGGAGGACCTGGTCGCTCACCTCACCGAGGCCGGCGCCAGCATCTCGGACGAGGAGGTCGAGAAGGCCTCGATGTCGACCAACCACGACTCGACCTGTGCGATCGTCTACACCTCCGGTACGACCGGCAACCCCAAGGGCTGCGAGATCGTTCACGGTGGCTTCGGTGACGTCGTCGTGGCCGTCGAGCAGCGCCTGGAGGCGGCGTTCGTCCCGAACAGCCGCACCCTGATCTTCCTCCCGCTGGCGCACGTCCTCGCCCGCATCGTGGAGGTGGCCTGCTTCTACAAGCGCGTCACCGTCGCCCACGAGCCCGACGCCACCAAGGTCGTCGAGCGCCTGGCCGAGATCCACCCGACGTTCCTCGTGTCCGTGCCGCGGGTGCTGGAGAAGGTCTACAACTCCGCCGCCGCCAAGGCCGAGACCGCCGGCGGCGCCAAGGCCAAGATCTTCGGTGCCGCAGTCCAGACCGCCATCGACTACTCCATGGCTCTCGAGGGCGGCGGCAAGCCGGGACTCGGCCTGCAGCTCAAGCAGAAGCTGTTCGCCAAGCTCGTCTACTCGAAGCTGCACGCGGCCCTCGGCGGCGAGTGCAACCGCATCATCTCCGGCGGCGGCCCGCTCGGTGCCCGCCTCGGCCACTTCTACCGCGGTGCCGGCTTCGACCTGCTCGAGGGCTACGGTCTCACCGAGTCCTCGGGCGTCCTCACGGTCAACCCGATCAACGAGGCCAAGATCGGCACCGTCGGCAAGCCGATCCCGGGTGTCACCATCCAGATCGCCGAGGACGGCGAAATCCTGGCCAAGGCCAAGACCCTGTTCAAGGGCTACTGGCAGAACCCGCAGGCCAACGAGGATTCCTGGTCCGGCGAGTGGTACCACACCGGCGACATCGGCGAGCTGGACTCGGACGGCTACCTGTCCATCACCGGCCGCAAGAAGGAGCTCATCGTCACCGCCGGCGGCAAGAACGTCTCGCCGTCGCAGCTCGAGGACAAGCTCGCGTCTGATCCGCTGATCAGCCAGGCCGTCGTGGTGGGCGACAACCGCAGCTACATCGCGGCCCTCATCACCATCGACCAGGAGACCTTCCCGGGTTGGCGCGAGAAGAACGGCAAGTCCGGCGAGCTGGCCGACCTGCTCCAGGACGGCGACCTCGTGGGCGCCGTGCAGGACGCCGTGGACCGGGCCAACAAGTCCGTCTCCCGCGCCGAGTCGATCCGCAAGTTCAAGATCCTCGCTGACGAGTTCACCGTCGAGGGTGGCGAGCTCACGCCGACGCTCAAGCTCAAGCGCAACGTCGTGCACGAGCGCTGGGCGGACGACATCGAAAACCTCTACACGTAAGTCCTCGTTGACGACAAGGCCCGCTCCCGTCCGGAAGGACCGGGAGCGGGCCTTTCCGTCGCCTCGGGTCGGGCGAACCCGGCCTCGACCTGGTCGCGCCCGGGGCGATCACGGCGACTCATCTGATCTCGCCCTCGTGCGATGTCGTCACATCGGTTAGACTCCAGAATAGACAGATCGGTTCATTCTCATCAGAACGGAACACACCATGGCGCAGATCTACTCTGACATCACCGAAACCATCGGCCGCACGCCCCTGGTCCGCCTCAACTCCGTGACCGAGGGACTCCAGGCGACCGTGATCGCCAAGCTCGAGTCCGCCAACCCGGCCAGCAGCGTCAAGGACCGCATCGGTGCCGCCATCATCGACGACGCGGTGGCCTCGGGAGGCCTCAAGCCCGGCGGCACCATCGTCGAGGGCACCTCCGGCAACACCGGTATCGCCCTGTCCATGGTCGCGGCGGCCCGCGGCTACAAGGCCGTCATCGTCATGCCGGACACCATGTCCGTCGAGCGCCGCGCCGTGATGCGCGCCTACGGTGCCGAGCTCATCCTCACGCCGGGTTCGGAGGGCATGAAGGGGGCTGTCGCCAAAGCCCAGGAGGTCTCCGACAGCCGCGAGAATGCGGTTCTGGCCCGCCAATTCGCCAACCCGGCCAACGTCGACGTACACCGTCGCACCACCGGACCGGAGATCTGGGAGGACACGGAGGGCGGCGTCGACATCTTCGTCGCCGGCATCGGCACCGGCGGCACCATCTCGGGCGCCGGCAACTACCTGCGCTCGCAGAAGTCGGACATCGAGATCGTCGCCGTCGAACCCAAGGACTCGCCGCTGCTGACCGAGGGCAAGGCCGGCCCGCACAAGATCCAGGGCCTCGGCGCCAACTTCGTGCCGGAGATCCTCGACCGCGAGATCTACAACGAGGTCATCGACGTCACCCTCGAGGACTCCCTCGCCATCTCCCGCCGCCTCGGCCAGGAGGAGGGCATCCTCTGCGGCATCTCCTCCGGCGCCAACGTCTGGGCCGCGCTCGAGCTCGCCAAGCGTCCCGAGAACGCCGGCAAGACCATCGTCGTGATCGTGTGCGACTACGGCGAGCGCTACGTCTCCACCATGCTCTTCGAGGACTACCGCGACTGATGTCCCGTTCCACCGACCGTCCGGCGGGGTTCCTGCGCGTCATGCGCGAGGACCTCGCCGCGGCGCGCGCCCACGATCCGGCGGCCCGCGGCGACCTCGAGAACGCGGTCGTCTACTCCGGCCTCCACGCCATCTGGATCCACCGCGTCTCCCACCGCCTGTGGCTCGCCGGTGGGGCCGGCCGGACCACCGCGCGCGTGTTGTCCCAGTTCTCCCGATTCCTCACGGGGATCGAGATCCACCCGGGTGCCACCATCGGCCGACGGTTCTTCATCGACCACGGCATGGGTGTGGTGATCGGCGAGACCGCCGAGATCGGCGACGACTGCATGCTCTATCACGGCGTCACACTCGGCGGCGTCTCGCTCAAACAGGTCAAGCGGCACCCCACCCTGGGCGACCGCGTGACCGTGGGCGCCGGGGCCAAGATCCTCGGCCCCGTCCGGATCGGCGACGACTCGTCGGTCGGCGCCAACGCCGTCGTGGTCAAGGACGCCCCCGCGAACTCGATCGTCGTGGGCATCCCGGGCGTCGCCAAGCCCGTCAAGTCGACAAAGGAAGAGCTGCGCGATGCGCAGTTCTACATCGACCCGGCCATCTACATCTAGCTCCTCCCGGCCACGGGCGCTCATCCCGGCCGCTCCCGGCCGCGGGCGCTGATTCCT
>DIAZ01000041.1:5791-9593 GCA_002415925.1 Dietzia sp. UBA5065
CGCGGGCGTTGATTCCTCAGGCCGCTCTCGGTGCAGCTGTGGGCGGCCCCCGCCAGCCGGGTCAAGGGCTCCCCGGACCAGGCTCGCCCACTGGTCCGGGTCGCCACGGCGGCACTCTCGGCCCTGCTGCTCCGGCGTCGATCCGGACTCGCGGCTAGGCTTGCCGCTCATGGGCAGACGGACGAGTCGTCACCCCGCGCGCAGGATCATCGCCGGGGCTGACGCGAGACGAGAGGTGGCGACGCTCGCCGTCGAGGAGCCGCTCGAGATCCGCGTGGGAGGCGAGGCATACGTCGTCACGATGCGCACCCCCGGCGACGACATGGATCTCGCCGCGGGCTACCTGGTCTCCGAGGGTTCGATCTGGCGGACCGAACACCTTCCCGAGATGCGTTACTGCACGGCGGTCAGCGGCCGCCCAGAGCAGGACTACAACACGCTCAGCCTCACGCTCTCGCCCGACGTTCCGGAACCCCGATCGACGCGCACGGCCACCATGAGCAGCGCCTGCGGGGTGTGCGGCGTGGAATCGATCGACGAGGTGCGGCGCAGCACCCACTTCCCGCTGGCGCCCGCCGAACCGCTGATCGACGAGGAGACGCTGCTCTCGCTGCCCGCGCGGCTCCGCAGGCATCAGCGCCTGTTCGACAAGACCGGGGGCGTCCACGCGGCGGGCCTGTTCTCCGCGGACGGCGCGCTCCTGTGCCTCCGGGAGGACGTCGGCCGCCACAACGCCGTGGACAAGGTCGTCGGGTGGGCGCTACGGGACGGCCGGCTGCCCCTGGGGGGCACCATCCTGCAGGTCTCCGGCAGGGCATCGTTCGAACTGGTTCAGAAAGCCTCGATGGCGGGGATCCCCACGCTGTCCGCGGTCAAAGCCCCCTCGTCGCTCGCGGTGGACCTCGCCGTGAGCTCAGGGGTGACGCTCGTCGGGTTCAGCCGCGGCGACCGTGCGACGGTCTACTCGCATCCTGAGCGCATCCGCCTTCCCGCGCACCGCTGAGTCATCCCGCGCATCCGGCTTCCCGCGCACCGCTGAGTCATCCCGCGCATCCGGCTTCCCGCGCACCGCTGAGTCATCCCGTGCAGCGTCTTCCCGGGTGCCATGCAGCGAATCGCGGGCGGAGTGACTCGACGAAGGCCTGGGTCGGGCTCCTGCGCCCCCGGGCTGCACCGAAGTGTGTTCCCACGCACAATGGGCACATGACCCTGATTCCTCGCATCCGCAGGTCCGCGCCGGTGGACGACATCGACGAGGCGGACCTGAAGGTCAGCCCACCGGAGACGAGCGCGGCCGGAGTCAAGGCCGTGTCGGTGGCGCTCGAGCGCGGTATATCTCAGGCCGGCGTGGTCCGCACCGCGCGCGCCCTGGCCCGGCTCAATCACCGCGACGGTGTGGACTGCCCGGGATGCGCCTGGCCCGAGTCGATCATCGGCCCCCGCAAGCCCGCGGAGTTCTGCGAGAACGGTGCCAAGGCCGTGGCGGAGGAGTCCACGACCCGTACGGTCACGCCCGAGTGGTGGGCACGCCACCCCATCAGCACGCTGCGCGACAAGACCGAGTACTGGCTCGGCAACCAGGGACGCATCACCGAGCCGGTAGTCATCCGCCCCGGAGAGGACCATTACTCGGCGATCTCCTGGCGGGAGGCGTTCACCCTGCTCGGCGAGCACGTCAATGCCACGACGCCGGACCGGTGCGTGTTCTACACCTCGGGCCGCACCGCCAACGAGCAGGCGTTCATGTATCAGCTGCTCGCCCGCAGCATCGGCACCAACAACCTGCCGGACTGCTCCAACATGTGTCACGAGTCGTCGGGCTCGGCCATGACCCCGACCATCGGCATAGGGAAGGGCACGGTCTCCCTTGAGGACTTCGAGCACGCGGATGCGATCCTCGTCGTCGGCCAGAACCCCGGCACCAACCACCCACGGATGCTCTCCACCCTCGCCGACGCGCGGACGCGCGGCGCGCATGTCGTGGCGGTCAACCCGCTGCCCGAGGCCGGCCTGCTCGGGTTCTCCGACCCGCAGTCCCCGACGGACGTCGTCAAGAGCCTCGCAACTCTCGGCGAAGGAGAAGGCGAACGGATCTCCGACGACTTCCTGCAGATCAAGGTCGGCGGCGACCTGGCCCTGTTCCAGGCACTCGGGCACCTGCTGCTGAAGGCCGAGGAGGCGGCGCCCGGAACGGTGGTGGACCGCGCGTTCGTCGAGTCCAGCACGTCCGGTTTCGCCGAGTACGCAGCGGCCCGCGCCGAGCTCGACTGGGACGTTACCGAACGCGCGACCGGCCTGAGCCGATTCCAGATCGAACGCCTCGCGACGCTGCTGATCAATTCCAAGGCGACGATCATCTGTTGGGCGCTCGGCCTCACCCAGCAGCCGCATTCGGTCGACACGCTCCGCGAGGTCGTCAACATCCTGCTGTTGCAGGGCAACTTCGGCAAGCCCGGCGCGGGCGCCTGCCCCGTCCGCGGGCACTCGAACGTGCAGGGCGACCGCACGATGGGGATCTGGGAGAAGCCGTCGCCCGGCTTCCTGGACCGGCTCGACGCCGAGTTCAGCATCTCTTCGCCGCGCGAGTTCGGCTATGACTCCACGGACACCCTCACCGCTTTCGAGAACGGCCACGTCGACGTCTTCGTCTCCATGGGCGGCAACTTCGCCAAGGCCTGCTCGGACACCGATGTGCTGGAGCGGGGCATGCAGCAGACCGGGCTGACGGTGCATGTGTCGACCAAGCCGAACCGCTCGCACGTGGTGCACGGCCAGACCTCGCTGATCCTGCCCACGCTAGGGCGGACCGACCGCGATGACCGGCACCCGACCGGCGCGCAGTTCGTGTCGGTGGAGGACTCGATGTCGGTGATCCGTTCATCGCGCGGCCGACTGGAGCCGGTCTCCGAGCAACTGCTCAGCGAACCGCAGATCATCGCCGGGATGGCCGAGGGGATCCTGGGGCACGATCACGACGTGGACTGGCGCGCGATGGCCGAGGACTACGACGTGATCCGCGACCACATCTCCCGCGTGGTGCCGGGCTTCGAGGACTACAACCGGCGGATTCGGCAGAAGTCAGGGTTCGTGCTGCCCAACCCGCCGCGAGACACCCGGTCGTTCGCCACGGAGTCGGGCCTGGCCAATTTCACGGTGTCGCCGCTGGAGTGGTTGGAGGCCCCGGAAGGGCATCTGATTCTGCAGACCATGCGCTCGCACGACCAGTACAACACCACGTTCTACGGGCTCGACGACCGTTACCGGGGAATCTCCGGGGGCCGGCGCGTGATCCTCGTTCACCCGGATGACCTGCGGGATCTGGGGTTCGAAGACCGCCAGATGGTGGACGTGGTGAGCGTGTTCACCGGCTCTGACGGCGTGACCACCGAGCGCCGTGCGGAGGAGTTCCGGCTGATCTCGTATCCCACTGCGCGGGGTTGTTGCGCCGCCTACTTCCCGGAGGCCAACAACCTGGTGCACCGCGAGAACGTGGCGCGGGAGTCCAATACGCCCGGTTTCAAGGCCGTGACCGTCCGGTTCGAGGCGCGCCGCCGGCCCGCCGACACCGCAGCGTCGGATCGCTCCGCCCAGCCGTCGCGCTGAGTCACTCCGCCAGCTGGTCCGGCGGAACGGGTTGGGGACACCGTGCGCGGAGAGGCTCAGCGCCCTGGCGCGCGGGCCCTCCTCGCCGCCGCCCGCCGAAAAGTGGATTTCGAGCAGAGCCACTCGGACGATGGAGGCGAAACACTCTTCTCGGCGCCGGGTGCGGCGTCAGGCACGGCGTCGGGTGCGGCGTCGGGTG
>DIAZ01000095.1 GCA_002415925.1 Dietzia sp. UBA5065
CTTCGGTGGCGGATGGGCTCGTCGTCGTCGCCGGTTGGCCCTCCTCCCCCGACGCGCATGCGGACAGCACCACACACGCCGCCAGCGCGGCGGCCACACTTCTAGATGTCCTCACGCTCTGTACGACGCGCCGGTGCGCCACACGGTTCCGCTCCCGCGAGAATTCGTGGACGTCGACGCGTCCGCGCGCCCGTAGCCCCGGAGGGAATGCCCACCGAGCATCTCAACGCTCGGCGCCGCGCGGGCGCCCCTTCCGCGGCGAGAGGTCGACGGGATGCTCCGCATCACCGCGCCTTTCCGGTCGTCCGCGCGATCGGCCGCACCGAAAAAACCGTGGCTGGCCTGCGGCGACGCATCGTGTCGTACCCAGATGATCTAATCGAACACATGAGCGAGACAGGTGGTGCGGGAGGCGCGAAGGCCGGCGGCGAGCTGACGGCCGTCCTCGACGCGCTCGATCACCACCTGCAGCGAGAGTGGGCCAACGCGAGCGCTGAGCAGCTGCATGCTGAACTGGTTGCCCTGGAGCAGGCTCAGCGTCGGATCCGTGCCTCCCAGGCCCGGGTCCTGGTGGCCGTCCGCGCCTCGGGCACCGCCCGACAGATGGGGTTCATCAACGACCGCCAGATGCTCACCGGTGGACTGGGTCTGGCGCCGGCGGATGCCCGCGGTCGGCTCGAGGACTCCGGGATCGCCGAGACCGCCCGCATGCGCGCCACCGCTCGCGGTGACCTCTCCGCCGGGCAACTGAAGGTCATCAACGCCGCCCTGGCCTCGCTGCCCGATGAGTGCGACGACGAGACCCGCGATCAGCTCGAGACGCAGCTGTTGGCCGGGGCCGCCGACCGGGCCACCTGCAAGCAGCTACAGGAGCTGGCGCACCGACTCCTGGACGCCCTCGATCCCGGGAGGACGGAACGAGGTGCCGCCGAGAGGGCACGCCGCAGGTCCGTCACCTGCGGCGGCCAGGGACTGGACTTCATGGCCCGGGCCAGCATGACCATGGACCCGCAGCTGGCGGCTCTGATGCGGGAGGTCCACGCCCGCTGGGGACAACCCGGACGACTGTGGCCCGATCCGGACACCACGGACTCCCGCACGGACGGCCAGCGCATGCACGACGCCCTCGTGCACGCCCTTCACCTGGCCCTGTCTGCGGACGCGCGCAAGGCCGGTGCCCCCGCTGCGATCGTCATCCGCATGGACCTGGACCAGCTCGCCACCCTGGCCGGCTGTGGTCAGACCGACGGCGGCATCCGCGTCCCCGTCCCCCAGGCCCTCGCCATGGCGCGGGGCAACCACTGGTTCCTCGCCCTCTGCGACCGGGAGATCAACCTGCGTCTGTTCCGGAGCCGAAGAACCGCCTCCCGATACCAACGCCTGGCACTGTTCGCCGCGTACGGCGGGTGCACCCACCCCGACTGCGACCAGGACGCCAGACACTGCGAAGCCCATCACGCGGGCAGACCCTGGTCGTCAGGCGGGCTGACCAATATCGACGAACTCGCGCTGGCCAGCGGGGACTGCCACGCCATGATCCACGCCACCGGCTGGTCGACGGAGCCCGACCCGCGCGCGCCTCAGGGCGTCAGATGGATCCCGCCCGCCGGCACGCCCCGCGCCGACAACCCGCCGCCGCCCGCGCCGGGCCCGCCACCACTGACGCCGCTCGACGCAGCCGCCCTGCCCTTCGCGCTCCTACGAGACCTCGACCAGGTGATCGCCGATCGGCGCGGCGCCGGGCGGGAGGCGGCATGACCACGCGAAGCCCGCAGGGGTCAGATCGGCAGGGTGGTGTCGGAGATGGCGAAATCCCGCAGCCAGTCGATGAACATCGCCCACGCGCCGGTGAGCAACATCAGACCCACGAGGATCAGCATGATGCCGCCGAACACCTGGATGGCGCGGGTGTGCTTCTGCAGCCACCCCACGGTCCGCATGGCCCACGTGGAACCGAAGGCCACCACGACGAAGGGCAGGCCGAGCCCCAGGCAGTAGGCCACGATCAGCAGCACCCCGCGGGCAGCGTCCACGCCGGTGCCCGCGGCCACCGACAGCGCGGCGGCCAGCGTCGGGCCGAGGCACGGCGTCCACCCCAGGGCGAAGACCGCGCCCAGCATCGGGGCGCCGACCCACGTGGACAGCGACTTGGGCTGCATGCGGGTGTCCCGCTGCAGCGTCGGCACGAGGCCGATAAAGACGAGGCCCATGAGGATCGTCACGACGCCGCCCAGGCGCTGCAGCAACTCCTGCTGCGGCGCCAGGTACTGCACGGTCCCGAGCACCATGGCGCTGAGCATCACAAAGACCACGGTGAACCCGGCCACGAACAGCAGGGACGCCCCCACCACCCGGGTGCGGGAGGCCCGGCGGGTGCGTCGCTCGTCCAGGGTCAGGGTCGCGGCGGCGGCGCGCTGGCGCTCGGCGGCGGCAGCGGTGGCCGGGGGGCGCTCGGCACCCACCACGCTGGCGAGGTACGCGAGGTACCCGGGCACCAGCGGAATCACACACGGCGAGGCGAAGGACACCAGCCCGGCGAGGACGCAGGCGCCCAAGGCGAGCAGGATCGGGCCGCTGGCCACGGTCTGCTGGAACGTCTCGCCCACGCCCTGCGCGAGCACGATCAGGTCCGGACTCACCCCGGCTCGACCTCCTCAGCCAGCAGGGCGGTGACGGTCTCGCTCAGCTTGTCGTCGGTGATCTCGGCCAGGTACACCGCCGCCACCCGGTGCTGCTTGTCCAGGATGATCGTCGCCGGCACCACGGAGGTCGGGAAGCCACGCAGCGCCGCGACCGCGGCATTGCTCGGGTCCCAGATCGAGGGGAAGGTGATGCCGTTGTCCTCGACAAAGTCGACGGGCTTCTGCCTGTTGGGGTCGCGCAGATTGATGCCGAACACCGTCGCACCCTGCGGCTCGAACTCCTCCTGCAGACGCTGGAGATCATCGGATTCGGCGCGGCACGGGCCACACCACTGGCCCCACAGGTTGAGTATCACCACCTGCCCGGCGAAGTCCTCCTGGACGGTGAGCGTCCGGTCGGGGTCCAGCAGGTCGGGGCCGGTGAGCGTGGCCACCGGCTTGCGGTCGGCGGGGGGATCGTAATGGATCTCGATCTGGCCGTCCGGGCTGACGAACTCGAACGTCTCGGGGCCCACCACCACGGCGTCGTTGCCGGTCGCGCAGGCGCCGGTGGCCAAGACCCCGGTCAGCAGGAGCGCGGCGAGGGCCGCCTTGGTCCTGCGCATGGATCAGGCTCCCGTCTGCGACGGATCGGACGCGCCCGCCGGCTCGGAGTAGACGATGTCACGCAGCGTGGTGCCCTCGAACACCAGCGAGGTGACCGAGGCCAGCGAGCACTGCCGCGACCGCGGATCGTGCCACAACCGTCGGCCCTCGAGGAACCGCCGGGTGGTGTAGACGGGCAACTGGTGGCTCACCAGGACGGCTTCGTGCCCGCGGGCGTTGTCGAGCGTGGAGTACACGGCCCCGATCATCCGGTGCGCGATCTGCAGGTAGGGCTCGCCCCACGAGGGACGCAGCGGGTTGGCCAGCATCGGCCAGTACTTGGGGTCGCGCAGGGCGCCGCCCCGGCCGCCGACCTTGTGTCCCTCGAAGCGGTTGTCGGCCTCGATGATGTCGGCGTCGATCCCCACCGGCAGGCCCAGGGCCTCCGCCAAAGGGGCGGCCGTCTCCTGGGCGCGCTGCAGCGGCGAGGCCACGATCGACACGATGTCGTGCCCCTGCCCCAGGACCCGGCCCACGGTCTCGGCCTGGCTCAGCCCCAGCTCGGACAGCCGGAACTCCGGCAGCCTCCCGTAGAGGATGCCCTCGGGATTGTGGACCTCGCCGTGGCGCACCAGGTGGACGATCGTCTGCGCCTCGGTGCCTCGGGCCGAGGAGTCACGGGAGGTCGACGACGACGAGACCGGCTCACCCGGGGCGGAGATCGTGCCCGGCTCGGCCCCGTACGCCTCCGCTCCCTCAGCGTGCTGCGCGGCGTGGTCCTCCACCCGGCGCGCGGTGGTGGCGGACCCGCCCAGCGACGGCGGCGCCTCGGCGGGTGCCGGATGCTCCCCACGAAGGGGTATGGGCAGTGAGGTCGGGCCCGTCGACGGGACGGCGAGCTTGCCGCGCAGACCCCGCTTGTTCGCGCTCATCGGACGGCCTCCGGGGCGGTCGCGGCCGCTGCCGCCGCGGCGGCCGCGGGCAGGGCGTCGGCTATGTGCTGGAAGTCGTCGTCGGTCAGCGCGGTGGAGACGAACCACGTCTCGAATGCACTCGGAGGCCCGTAGACGCCGCGGTCGAGCAGGGCGTTGAAGAACGGCGCGTACCGGAACGTCTCGGCGGCCTTGGCCCCCGCGTAGTCGGTGACCCGGTCCTCGGTGAAGAACACGCCGAGCATGGTTCCGGCCCGCTGGATGGTGTGCGCGACCCCCGCCGCCTGCAGGGCGTTGCCCATCAGCGCCTCGAGGCGGTCCGCGTTGGTCTGCAGCGTGTAGTAGGCGGAATGGTCGGCCAGCCGCAACGAGGTCAGTCCGGCGGCCACGGCCACGGGATTCCCCGACAGGGTGCCGGCCTGATAGACGGGCCCGGCGGGGGCGAGGGCTGCCATGACGTCCGCGCGACCACCGAACGCGGCGGCGGGCAGGCCGCCGGACATGACCTTGCCGAAGGTGGTCAGGTCGCCGGCCACGCCGTCGATCCCCCACCAGCCGCGGTCACCGGCGCGGAAGCCGGTCATGACCTCGTCCATCACCAGCAGCGCGCCGTTGGCCGAGCACAGCGAACGCAGTTCCTCGTTGAAGCCGGGCAGCGGCGGGACGGTACCCATGTTCCCGGCGGCGGCCTCGGTGATCACGCACGCGATCTCCTGCCCGTGGTTGGCAAAGACCAGGCGGACCGCCTCGACGTCGTTGTACGGCAGCACGATCGTGTCGTGGGCGGCCGCACCGGTCACGCCGGGCGAGTCCGGGAGCGAGAACGTCGCGACGCCCGATCCCGCGTCGGCCAGCAGGGCGTCCACGTGGCCGTGGTAGCAGCCGGAGAACTTGACGATCTTGGAGCGGCCGGTGAACCCGCGGGCCAGTCGAACGGCACTCATCGTGGCCTCGGTGCCGGAGTTCACCAGGCGAACCTGCTCGACGGAGGTCCGCGCCACGATCTCCCGGGCCAGGTCGACCTCACCCTCGGTGGGGGTGCCGAAGCTCAGGCCGCGGCCCGCGGCGGCGCGCACGGCCTCGACGATCTCGGGGTGGGCGTGGCCGTGGATCATCGGGCCCCAGGAGCACACCAGGTCGATGTAGGTGTTGCCGTCGACGTCCGTCATACGCGAACCCCGCGCGTCACGCATGAAGCGCGGGGTTCCGCCGACGGAGTTGAAGGCGCGGACCGGGGAGTTGACCCCGCCGGGGATCAGCTCGCGGGCCTCGGAGAAGAGCTCGGCCGATCGGGTGGTGCCGGACAGGCCGGACGGGGTCGGGAGGGCATCGCTCACAGACGTCACCAGACCAGTGTCTCAAAGTCCGCGTCCGAGCACCCCCTCGCGGTGTCAGACCTGCGGCGACACGGCCGGCGCGGGTGGGACGAACAGCGCCTTGACGGCGGTGTCCACCTGCCCGGCCACGTCCTGCAGGGCCTGCTCGGCCTGCTGGTGCAACGCCTGCGGGGTGGGCAGTGGGGCGGGTGCCGCGCCGGCGTCGCGGTGGGTGCCGTACCAGTCGTCGGCGCCGGCGACGGGGGCGGACATCCCCTGCTGCGCGGCGGCGGCACGCTCGGCCTGACCCCACCTGGGCAGCGGCTCCGGGGACGGCTTGCCCTCGAGTCGACCCGGCTGCGCGACCCCGGTCTCGAGGAACGTCATCACCACCGCGTCGACGGCCGGGTTGCCCATGCGGAAGAGGCCGTGGTCACCGCCGCCGACGGTGACGAGCGTGCCGCCCATCGCCTCGGCCACCCGGAACGCACCGGCGATCGGGGTGACGGAGTCGCGCTCCGACTGCAGGACGAGCGGCTTCTCCTCGAGCGCGTCACCGTTCGGCCGGATCGTCCGGGCGACGGGGTTCCAGCCCACGCAGTCGTCACCGGCGGCCTCGACGGCGGCGCGGGTCGTGAGCGTGTTGCCGCCGGTGTACCTGTCCGCCTTAGCCGCGATCACACCGAGCGCGTTGGCGGGCGAGGCGGTCTCGTTGCAGGTGACGATCGAGTTCATCTCGATGTCCGTGCGGTAGACCGGCGAGCGGTTCTCCTGCGCGGCGATGATCAGCGCGACCGTCGGGTAGTCGACCCGGGCGATCCGGCCACCGTCGTTGTAGTACTTGAGCATGTGGGCCAGCATCGGCCACGCCTGCTCGGAGTAGGTGGCGCCCACCGTGGAGTCGAACATGCCGGTGGTGGCGTTGTTGGTCAGACCCTGCAGTGCGGCGGCGCGGGCGAAGCCCTCGACCCGGGCGCGAGCGGGTGCCGACCCGTTGATCGCGTCGATCGCGGGCTGCTCGAGCGGGGTGCCCCGAAGCTCGACGGGCAGGTCGCGGGTCTGGGCCGGCGGCGGCGTGAGGTTGGCGGGTCCGCCCACCTCCTGGTCTGTGATCCACTTCCAGGAGTAGAACACCTTAAGGGGGGTGTCGCCGAGTCCGTAGTAGTCGTCGCGCTCGGCGATCCACGCGAACATGTCGTTGATCCGCTGCTCTTTGGCCATGGCGGTCTGCTCGGCCTGGGCCGACCAACGCCAGTCGGGGTTGGTGTTGGAGTCCAACACCATGCGGCCGGTGTGCTGCGGGAACAGGGTGGCGTAGTCGGTGCCGATCGCGGTGCCGTAGGACACTCCCACGTAGTCGATCTTGGCCAACCCGAGCGACTCGCGGACGGCGTTCATGTCGCGGGCCGCGTTCTCAGTGGTCATCGAGGCCATGTAGGCCGGATCGGTGCCGTAGCAGGCGTCGTGCAGCGGGTTGACGGTGGTGGGACCGACAAAGGCGACGTCGCACACCAACGGGTTGGAGCCGTAGAGCCCGCGCGGCTGGACCGCCACCAGGTCGTGGTTCTCGTACAGGCCCGCGGGGGTCGCACCGTCGGTGGCGGGGCTCCAGAAGTTCAACGCGTAGTTGCCGGGGCCGCCGGGATTGCCGAACACGGCGGATCGGGCCTGCCCGGACGTGGCCTTGATCCGGGTGAGCGCGATGTCGGTCTTCGCTCCGTCCGGCGCGGCGTAGTCGACCGGAACCTCGACGGTCCCGCACTCGAGCCCGGCCGGGACGTACTCCGCCTCGATCCCGAGCATCTCGGTGCAGTCCTGCCACTCGACCGGGGCGGCCGCAGCCACTCCCGTCCCGAGAAGTGCGATCGCCCCGACGACCGCGGTGGTGCCAACGAAAGTGCTAGACGGCTGCACCGATCCCCAATTCCATGTTCTGTAGGTGATGTCACTGCGAATCGGACGCCGCGACCCCCCGACTTCACGAGAGTCACACGCGTCCGAACCGCACCAAATGTAGCCTGTGCCGCGCGACACGAAGAATCCACCAGGGTCCACTCAGGGAACCGACACTCGATCGTTACCGGGGCACCCCGCTCGCGGGGGAATCCGCAGGCAGATGGAGATATATCACCCTGGTCGTGGCGTGCCCATCCTCAGCACGGCGACCGTGGCCGAGACCATCGCCACCCCGGCCGAGAGCGTGGCCCCCAGCAGCAGCCACGGATCGGTCCGCGTCCGAATGATCGACCCCTCGACTGGCGGGTCGAGCGCGGGCGGGAGCTCGGCCACGAGGTCCCGCGCCAGCCACCACAGCACCACGGCCAGCACCGCGGCGACCGCGGCCAGGAGGGCGTGCCGCCGGGCGCTCACGCCGGGTCCGGGTGGTGGCCGACCGCGGCCTCGAGCGCGGCGTGCAGGGCCGCCGGGTCCCGGGTCCAGGCGCGGACCTCCGCCCCGGTGTCCAGGCGCAGCCCCACGGAGCCGCGTCGACGCGGGACGTCACGCAGCTCGCCGAGGGTGCGGGCGGTCTCCCAGGAGGCCTCGGGTTCGTCGCCGGGCAGCGGGAAGACCTTCTCGACCCGGTCGAGCTCGAGGTCCTCGGTGCCCTGCGTGTACGTGGTCGGGGTCAGCCTCACGCGGCCGTGGACCCGGGTGGCGGCGATCATCACGCCGTGGCACATCGCCGAGGCGATGCCGCAGACGGTGAGCATGATCCAGTGGACGGGCGCGCCGGTGGCCAGCTCGAACACCGCGGCGCCTGCGCAGAACAGGGGCGCGGCGAGGATCCAGGCCCAGCTCCAGCCGTCCTCGGAGAAGAGGACGGGCCCGTCGGGCTCCGAGCCGGGCCGGTTCGGTTCACTCGCCGGCACGGACGCCCCCTGCCGTGAACGCCATGGCCTCGGCGGTGTGCTGGCGCCACACGGCGGTGGCCGCGCACAGCCCGGCGAGGATCTGCAGCGAGAAGACCGCGAAGGAGACGATCTCCCCGCGCTGACCCGCGACCGCGACCCCGCCGAACACGCCGATCACCACGGACACGGCGTCCACCACGAGGAAGATCGCGACGATGTCGAGCATCGTCCGCGCCCATCCCCTGCCTGCGCGCAGGCGGAAGGCCAGCCACACCGTCACGACGGAGGCGAGAACCGCCAGGACCGCCCCCACCACCAGGGCCGCGGTGAACAGGGCTTCCACGGAGAGCCCGGCCTCGCCGGCGTTCTCGATCGCCGCGCGGAAGCCGTCGCGGGTGGCCACCGGGAGATCCGCGAACCGCGCGGTGGCCGAGTTGAGCAGCATCCCGATCAGCGCGAACCCGGTGGCGGCCAACCACAGCACCCAGGCGGCGTGGACGTCGTCCGGCGGCCGACCCGCTGCCTGCGCGGGGGGCGCACGCCACGGCCCGCTCCCGGTCACCGGGCGCCCCATCCGTCGGCGAGGAGGCGTGCGGCATGCAGGGCCCAGTAGGTCAGGACGATGTCGGCGCCGGCGCGGCGGATGGAGGTCAGCGACTCCATGACCGCCGGGTCGTGGTCGATCCATCCGCGCTCGGCGGCGGCGGAGATCATCGCGTACTCGCCGGAGACCTGGTACGCGGCCACCGGGACGTCCGAGATCTCGGCGGTCTGGCGGAGCACGTCGAGGTAGGACATGGCGGGCTTGACCATCACCATGTCGGCGCCCTCGTCGAGGTCCAGCCGGACCTCGCGCAGGGATTCCCGCGAGTTGGCGGGGTCCTGCTGGTAGGTGCGCCGGTCGCCGCGCAGGGACGAGCCCACGGCCTCGCGGAACGGCCCGTAGAAGGCGCTGGCGTACTTGGCGCTGTACGCCAGCACGGCCACGTCCTGGTACCCCTCGCGGTCGAGGGCCTCGCGGATGGACGCGATCTGGCCGTCCATCATCCCGCTCGGGCCCACGACGTGAGCGCCGGCGGCGGCCTGCGCCACGGCGAGCTCGTCGTAGGCGGCCAGGGTGGCGTCGTTGTCCACGACCCGGTCGCCTCGCGGGTCGGTGCCGAGCACGCCGCAGTGGCCGTGGTCGGTGAACTCGTCGAGGCAGGTGTCGGCCATCACCACGATGTCGTCGCCGACTTCCGCACGCACGGCGGCGAGCGCCCGGTTGAGGATGCCGTCGGGCGCGGCACCGCAACTGCCGGTGGCGTCCTTGTCCGCATCGAGTGGGACGCCGAACAGCATGATCCCGCCCAGCCCCGCCGCGGCGGCGGCAGCGGCCTCACGGCGCAGCGAGTCGACGGTGTGCTGGACCACCCCGGGCAGCGAGGAGATCGGCCGCGGCTCGTCGAGGCCGTCGGCGACGAACGCCGGCAGCACCAACTGACGCGGGGCGAGCGTGGTCTCGGCGACCAGCCGGCGCATCGCCGGCGTCGACCGCAGCCGCCGGGGGCGCACCAGCGGGGCCGGAACGGAGGCGGCGTCGGAATCGCGGGGTGTGGTCACGGGCTCCACTGTACGAAAGTCGCCGGTCGCGCGGCACGGCGCAGGCCGTGCCGACGGGCCGGACGACCGTGTGGATAATCATGAGAACCTGTTTCAATTTTACGGCAGCACGTCGGAGAAGGGCACATGACCACCCCGACCACCCACAGGCCGCGTCGACGCGGCCCGCTCGGACGCCTCCTCGCGGTGTCACTCGTCGTCGGCGTCGCCGCGGCCCTCCCCGTCGCCCCGGCGGGCGCGCAGACCGCCGAGTGGGACGGGCCGCTGCTCCCACCGAGCTACGGCGAGGTCCTCAACCCCTTCGCGGTGGCGGCGATCCGCGACGGCGTCCCCGCCTCGTTCGAGGAGAACGCCCGCGGCTTGTGGGGACCGGCGGGCGACTTCTACGACGAGCCCCCGGTCGACGACTCGATGCCGATGGGGCACCTGCTCAAGTCCGAGCCGTTCGAGGTGATCTTCAACGGCATCAAACCGGCCGGCGTCCGCGCCTGGCGCACGATGTACGTCACCGAGGACGTCCTCGGAGACCGGGTGGTCAGCACCGGGATCATCCTGCTCCCGGACGACGGCCGCGACGACTCCACCCGACCGGTGGTCGCGTACCAGGAGACCAACGATTCCGCGGGGGCGAGATGCCACCCGTCCTCCCAGTGGAGCGGCGGCGCGTTCGCGGACGCCTCGGCGATCTTCGCCGTGGGGCCGCTCCTGCAGATGCTCGGCGAGGGGGCCGCGGTCGTCATCTCCGACATCGGCAACGACGCCGACCCCGGCGTCCACGGCGTCTTTGCGGGCCGCTACGCCGGGATGGCGCTGCTCAACGGCCTGCGTGCGGCCTACGCGGTGCCCGGGCCGGGCCTGAACCCGCAGAACAAGGTGGGCCTGTTCGGCGTCGCCGGCGGTGGGGTGGGTGCGGCCTTCGCGCTCGAGTACCAGCCCTGGTACGCCCCCGAGCTCAACATCCGGGCGACGATGGTCGAGGCCCTCGCCGCAAACCAGAGGAACTTCCTGGACTTCGCCGACGGCCACCTCGGGTCCGGATTCGTGCTGGCCACCCTCGTCGGCCTCGAGGCGCAGTACCCGGAACTGCGGCTCGACGAGAAGCTCACCCCGGCCGGCCGGGCGCTGGCGGACGTGTTCCGCGACAGCTGCCAGGTGCCCTTCTACTTCGCGACCCCCTTCGTCCCGCAGGGCGTGCTGTTCACCGATGGGACCCGGCCGGCGCACAGGCCGGAGTTCCAGGACGTGTTCCGCGAGAACACCCTGGGACTCAACAACCCGGGCAACGACCCGGGGCTGCGGCCCCCGGGCAGGGTCCTCGTCTCCTCCTGCGTCGCCGACGACTCGTTCATGGTGGTGACCCCCGCGGAGGATTCGCGGGAGCTGGTCCGGTCGTACCGGGCCCAGGGCGTGGACGTGCGCTATCACGGCCTGAACTGCGGAAACGACGTCCTGATCACCGATCCCTACAGGTGGGCGACGGAGCTGTTCGGCATGCACACCGTCAGCTGGCTCATGGAGGAGATCCGATGAGGCGCCTCGTCGCGGCGGCGGTGGCCGCGGTCATGGTGGCGGGTCCCCTGCACCAGGTACCCGTGGCGGCCGCGCGCGGCCTCGACCAGTACCTCGGGCTGCCGCTGACCAACCGATTGTCCGACGTCGAGCCCGGAGGGGTCCACCGCGAGCTGCCGACGGACTCGGAGACGCTGGGCCGGCTGGTCGACCAGGCCCGGCGGTCGGGCCTCCCGGAGCCCTCCTACGCGGCGTTACTGCTGCAGTACCGCCTGGCGCAGGCCACGGAGGAGGCGGGCATCGATCTCGCGGCGTGGAATCCGTTCGACGGGTTCACGGCCAACCGCTCGAACATGCTCAAGTCGTACCGCTACTACGAGGATTTCCAGCTCGCCCGCCGGGAGCTGCAGTGGGCCGGGATGGGCGGGCAGGTGGGCGGGGACTTCGGTGGGGGCATCGCCGACATCGAGTGGATCACCCAGCTCTACGACACGCCGGGCGTCCAGGAGTCGGCGCGCCAGGTCTTCTCCGCGGTCGCCGACGCGTTCGGGCCCCAGGCGGTGGCGCAGCTCCCGGGCGGGCTGCGGGCGCTGGCGGACCACGCCGAGGCCATCACCACCGAGGACCTCTACTGGTTCGTCACCCGGGTGGTGATCATGCAGAAGGCGATCTTCTCCGACCTCATGCCGATGCACTACGTCTATCTCCACGAGGGCATGGGCGGGCTGGAGGAGATGCACCGCGCCGGGCTGTTCCCCGACGAGATCATGGAGGCGTGGCGCGACGTGGCCTCGGGCGACGCGGACCACGTCGCGCGCGGTAACGCCGTGCTGCTCAACCGGGAGCAGGGGTGGGTCGTGGGCGGGATGTGGGACGACGTCCGCGGGTACAAGGACGGTCTCGGGGAGGCGTTCACGTTCCTCATGACCCTCGCGGGGTCGCCGTCGGTGGCCGGTGTGCCGCCACTGCGGGAGCACTCCCCCGTCACCATCAGCGGTGTGCTGCCGGACGGGCGCACCGCCACCCTGCACACCCCGATCCCCGACTGGGACTGGTCGCGGTACGAGCAGCGCTGGGACTTCGTCACGACCCAACTGCTCCCCCGCTACCGTCACCAGTCGGAACACGACTGGCCGGCGCTCGAGGCCACGCTCCGAGTGCCGTACGAGCAGCAGTTCGAGGGCGCCCGGGCCACCTCGAGGATCCCCGAGATCCTCGGCGCGGTCGCGCGCTCGACCTACATCACCGTCCCCTGAGCGGGACCGATCGGAAGGAAACGACATGGTCCGAGACGAGCTGACCCCGCAGACCCTGCTGGGACTCCTGCCGAACGTCGCGCACTCGGTGGGCTACATGGCCACCTGGGGCAGCGGCGCCCTCTCGGTGTCGCTGGCACACGGGATCGACGCCGCACTCGGCGGCCCCGGCCGCCACTGACCGCGTCGCGTGCGGTCAGTGGCCGGTCGGTACAGCTAGGCGTTGATCCGCTGACGCAGACGGTCCGCACCCGGGCCCGAGAGCCGGTCCAGGTGCACCGTGCGTCCGGTGAGCATCAGGAACAGATCCCGCATCGACCCGATCACATCCGGCCCCTCTCCGGCCGCCCAGTCGTGGTCGTCGGCGACCAGACGCAGGCCGTCGGCGGGCAGCGTGCGAAAGACCTTGGCGTTGCCCCGCCCGCCGTAGCCGACGACCCGGTCCGCGGCCTCGGCGATCTCCACGGGCGGGATCGACACCTCACGCCGGAGCGGCAGGGTGATGTCCTGGGTATGTCCCACCGCATCGACCAGCGCCTCACGGCAGGTCAGGCCGGGAAACGGTCGGTGCAGCCCGACCATGCCCCGGATGGTGTCGACGATCTGACCGTTGGTCAGCCGGCGCGCCACGGCCTGTGATCCGTCGCGGATCGTGCGATTGGTGCTGCCCGGGTAGCGCAGGAACAGCGGCACCAGGCGCCACCGCGGGAGCGCGACGAGGGTGAGGTGCGCGGCCACCTCTCGCACGGTCCACGCCTCGCACAGGGAGCCGTGGTCCCACTCCTCCGGCGGCAGCGCGTCGAGATAGTCGGCGATGTCCTCGCGGCGTCGGTCGACCGCCGCCCAGACCGCGGTGTCCTCCATGACCACTCCTCCCGTCGAGCGGCCCGACCCCCCGGGCCGCGACTTAGTACCATAATAGGACTACTTGGCCCGTTCGATCCTGAGGAGTCGCCGTGGACACCGACACCGACCCCGACACCGCAGCCACCTCCGCTCGGCCCCCCACGAGCCTGCTCATGTGGCTCGGATACCGCGCCGCCGAGGACAGGATCGCCCTCGCGCTGGACGCCGCGGGGTTCGGTGACATCACCCGCGCGCAGATACGACTCCTGGCCGGGATCGACGACGACGAGGGCAGCCGACTGACCGTGTTGGCCGAGCGTGCCCGGATCGCCAAACAGACCGCGACCGCGTTGGTCGACCGGTTGGCGGCGGCGGGGTACGTGCGGCGGCTCCCGGATCCGGAGGACGGCCGGGCCCGGCTGGTGCGACTCACCGCCAGGGGCCGCGAGATCGTCCCGGTGGCCCGTGCGGAGGAGGAGCGGATCGACGCCGAATGGCAGGCGCACCTCGGCCCGGAGACGATGGCCCGCCTGCGGAGCGCCCTGGAGGATCTCCGCCCGCTCGTGGACCCCTGATACGCGGCCACCCCGCCCGCTGGTCGGCGGACGGGGTGGGCTCGCGTGGGCTAGCGGCGCCGGGCGCGGCGGCGCGGGGGCGGCAGTTCGCCGGCCTCGCGCAGCTGATCGGCATGCGCGGCGAGGGCGTCCACCAGGTCGAGCACCGAGGCGTGCTCGGGCTGGACGTCCACGCGCAGCCCGAACTCGGCGGCGGTCTCGGCGGTCCGCGGGCCGATGCACGCGATGAGCGTGCGGGTGTGCGGCTTGCCGGCGATCCCGACGAGGTTGCGGACGGTGGAGGAGCTGGTGAAGCAGACGGCGTCGAACCCGCCCGACTTGATCATCTCGCGGATCTCGGCGGCCGGCGGGGCGGCGCGGACCGTGCGGTACGCGGTGACGTCCTCGATCTCCCAGCCGCCGGCGGTCAGGCCGTCGGCGAGGGTCTCGGTGGCGATGTCGGCGCGCGGGAGCAGGACCCGGTTGACGGGATCCAGCACGTCGTCGTACGGGGGGAAGACCTCGAGCAGGCCCAGGCTGGACTGCTCGCCGGACGGCAGCAGCTCGGGCTGGATGCCCAGCTCGCGGACGTGGGCCGCGGTGCCCTCGCCGACGCAGGCGATCTTCACGCCGGAGAAGGCGCGGGCGTCGAGGCCGAACTCGACGAACTTCTCCCACACCGCGCGCACGGCGTTGGCGGAGGTGAACACGACCCACTGGTAGCGGCCGTCGACCAGGCCCTTGACGGCCCGCTCCATCTGGGCGGGGCTGCGGGGCGGCTCGACGGCGATGGTGGGCACCTCGACCGGGGTGGCGCCGTGCTCGGAGATCCGCTCGCTCATCTCGGCGGACTGCGCCTTGGTGCGGGGCACCAGCACGTTCCAGCCGAACATGGCGCGCGACTCCCACCACTGGTGGCGGTGCCGCTCACCGGCGGACTTGCCGATGGTCACCACCAAATCGCCGTCCATCTCACGCCCGACGTCGGACATGGTGGCCAGGGTACCGTCGGCGGACTTCTGGGCGCAGAGCGATCCGGAGCAGGTCACGGTGACCGGGGTGCCGGCGGACAGGCCGTGTTCGGCCAGGTTCGACGCGGCCTCGGCGAGGTGCCGCCCAGTGGTGCGCAGGACGATCGGGCCGGGCGAGCCCACCAGCGCGGCCCAGTCGACCTTCCCGCGGCCGTCGGCGAACACGTACCCGGAGCCGAGCGCGATGCCGGCGAACGCGGGCACCGCGGTGGCCTCGGCCACGCCCGGCACGACCTCGAACGGGACGACGGTGCGGCCGACGGAGGCGATCTCGGTGACGGTGGCGTCGGTGGTCATGGGGTCGCCGGCGACCAGTCGCACCACGTCGCGGCCCTTCTTGGCCTCGGCGACGAGCTGCTTGGCCACGGCCGCGGGCTCGCCCAGCACGGGGCGGACGTCGGCGGCGGTCGGCGCGGGCAGCGACTTGAGCCGCTTGATCTCCGCCTTGTCCTCGGCCTCGACGGCGGCGTCCATCTCGGCGCGTCGGGCGTCGAGGAGGTCGTCCGGGACGGGCACGTCGGCGGCGACGAGCGCCAGCACCTCGGCGGAGACGTCGGCGTCGGCGAAGACCAGCGAGTTGCCGGCGATGACCTCACGGGCGCGGCAGGTGAGCATCCCCGCGTTACCTGGACCGCCGCCGACGAAGCGGATGGTTCCGGTGCGGGTGGTGCGTGCTCGAGTCATTGTTCGTCTCTCCGTGGGGTGGGTGTCGCGCGCTGGCTGCGCGCGACGGGGAGCTGTCGGGGGCATCGATCAGGTCTCTGCGATGGTCGGGGGCGCCGTGGTGGATTCCCGCGGCACGAGCGGGGCCCGGTCCTCGGGCGAGTCCTCTGCCATGAGGTCGCGGGCGCCGCGGCCGAGCAGGTCCGCCGCGAGCCTGCGGCCCAGCTCGTCGGCGGCGGTGACGGGCCCGTCCGGGTGGTCACCGGTGTCGACGGTGCCCTCGGCGCGCAGCACGGTCGACCCGTCGTGCGCCGCGACCACCGCGTGCAGCGTGAGCACTCCCCCGGCGAGCTCGGCGCGCGCCCCGACGGGGGCGGTGCACCCGGCCTCGAGCTGGGCGAGCAGCCGGCGTTCGGCCGTGACCCGGACCCGGGAGGGGAGGTGGTCCAACAGGGCGACCGCCTCGGCCGCACCGGTGTCGTCCGCGCGACATTCGACGGCGAGCGCGCCCTGGGCCGGGGCGGGGAGCATCTCGTCGATGCCGAACCTCTGGGTGGCGCGCTCGCCCACGCCCACGCGATCGAGCCCGGCCGCGGCCAGCACCACGGCGTCGAGATCCCCGCTGGCCACGTAGCCCATGCGCGTGTCGATGTTGCCGCGCAGCGGGTGCAGGTCCAGGTCGGGGCGCAGGGCCGCGAGCTGCGAACGACGCCGGGGCGCGGAGGTGCCCACGCGGGCGCCGGTGGGCAGCGTCTCCAGCGTGAGCCCGTCCCGGGCGACCAGGACGTCCGAGGGGTCGACGCGCGGCGGCACGGCGATCGGGGCGAACCTGCCGTCCGGCGCGGTCGGCAGGTCCTTGTAGGAGTGGACGGCGACGTCGCAGTCCCCGCGCTCCAGCGCCGACCGCAGCTCCATGGTGAACACGCCCACGCCGATCCGCTCGACCGGCGCCATCACCACGTCGCCCGTGGTCCGCACGATCACCAGCTCGGCCGGGTAGCCCGCGGCGATCAGGGCGTCGCGGACGTGGCCCGCCTGGGTGGTCGCCAGGGTGCTCCCGCGGGTGCCCACCTTCAGGGTCCTGCTCATGAGGCCTCCTCGTCCACCGTGGTGTCCAGGTCGATGTTGTCCAGGTCGAACAGGGTCCGGACCACCGCCGCGAGGTTCTCCCCGTCCGGCTGGGCGGCGAGCTCCTTGAACCTCACCGTGGGCGGGTGGAGCAGCTTGTCGACCACGCGGCGGACGGTGTTGGCCACCTCGTCGCGGGTCTTGTCGTCCAGCCCGGGCATCCGCGCCTCGAACCTGCGCATCTCCGCCGCGACCACCTGGCCGCCGCGGCCCCGCAGCCGACCGATGATCGGCCCCACGCCCGCCATCCGCTCGGCCTGCGTGTACGCGGCGAGTTCGGTGTCGACGATCGTCCGGGCGGCGTCGGCGTCCGCGGCGGCGGCGGAGGTGTCGGGGTCGGCTTTGAGCGCCTCGATGCCCAGGACGGTCACGCCCGGCAGTCCGGCGACCGCGGGATCGACGTCGCGCGGCATCCCCAGGTCGCAGATCACGAGCGGACGTGCGGTGCCGCGTCGGGCGAGCGCGGTGTGCACGTCGCCCAGCGTCACCACCGTGCCGACCGCGCCGGTGCAGGTGAAGAGGATGTCGGCGCCGGCGATCCCGTCGGACAGGTCCTCGATGGGGAACGCGGTGGCCGGCGTCCCGGAGTCCCGGGCGATCTCCGAGAGGCGGTCCGCGCGCTCCGGGGTGCGGTTGGTGACCTCGATGTGGGCGATCCCCGCCCGCCCGAGGTGCGCGACCGCGAGCCCGCCCATCGCGCCCGCCCCGAGCACCACGGCGCGGCGCCCGTCGAGGCGGCGGTCCCCGGTGGCGGGCGTCCCGTCGGCGAGGATCTCGGCGGCGCGGTCGAGCGCCACGGAGACCACCGACGCCCCCGCGGAGTCGATCCCCGTCTCGGTGTGGACGCGCTTGCCCACGTGCAGCGCCTGCTGCGCCAGGCGGTGCAGGGTGGACCCGGCCGCCCCGATGTCGGAGGCCGACTGGTAGGCCGTGCGGATCTGCCCGATGATCTGCTGCTCGCCCACGACCATCGAGTCCAGGCCCGAGGCCACGGAGAACAGGTGCTCGGCAGCGGACTCGGAGTACCGGACGTAGAGGTGGCGGCTGAGTTCCTCGGAGGACAACCCGGAGTGGCGGGACAGGAGATCCACCACGTCGTCGAGCGCCGGGTGGAACGCGTCGACGGCCGCGTAGACCTCCACCCGGTTGCAGGTGGTGACGATCATGGCCTCGTCGACGTTGGCGCCGCTGATGAGGTCCTCGGTGAGCGCGTCGCGATCCGATTCGGCGATCGCCACCGACTCGAGAAGGGCGACGGGGGCGCTGTGGTGGGACAGTCCCACCAGGAGAATGCTCACAGCCGACCCCCGCGCGCGCGGGACGACAGGGCCCGTGCCAGAATGGCAACCACGACGTCACGCCGGGTGTCAACTCGGCTACCGACCCGTCTCCGGCCGGCCGGAGAGGGGCCACCGCTGAACGCACACGCGGAACAGTGGTCCACAGTCGGTCGTCTCCTGTCGGTGTGCACGGCTGTGCGCAGGGCGTGACCTCGCGGTGACCCCCTGCTGGGACGGTCGTGGCGTGAGCCTGCGACCATCCCGCAACGCGCTCCACCGTAACCCGCATGACACCCCGGGACAAAACCGTCGCCGGGGCGGATGCTATGTCCGCCACGGGCCGCGCGACCGTCATGAGCAGCGCGGACCCCCGCCGGGCCCCTGCCGGACCCCACCCGGCCCCGCCGGCCCGTCACCGGGTCCCCTGCCCACCGGTCGACGTACGGTGGCGTCGTGCCCCCTCGCCGCCGATCGTCCGCCACGATGTCCGCGGCGACCCGCGCGCGCTACGCCAGACGACGGCAGCGGCGGCTCGCCCGGGTGGACAACGACCTCACCGCCCCGCAGTGGGACGACCTCCTGGGCGCCTGGGGCGGGTGCGCCTACTGCGGGGCCGCCGGGCCGGGGCTCCAGCGCGACTGCGTCATGCCGATCTCCCGCGGCGGCCGATACACCGTGGAGAACGTGGTCCCCGCCTGCGCGTCCTGCAACGCGAGCAAGCACAACAGCGAGGTCACCGGGTGGCTCCGGCGCAAGAAGCTCGACGAGCGCGGGTTCCTGCTCCGGCACGCGACGATCCTGCGGGACCTGCGCGCGGGGGACTAG
>DIAZ01000075.1:0-30419 GCA_002415925.1 Dietzia sp. UBA5065
CGAGCGTCATCTTCTGGGACGCGTTGTGGGTCGCGAAGCAGTACTGCGGCTGCCCGCGCTTGCAGGCGCGGCACTCGCCGCACACCGCGCGCCAGTTGAGGACCACGAAGTCGCCCTCCGCCACGTGCGTGACGCGATCGCCGACGGTCTCGACGATCCCCGCCGCCTCGTGTCCGAGCAGGAACGGGTACTCGTCGTTGATCCCGCCGTCGCGGTACGCGAGGTCGGTATGGCACACGCCGCATGCCTGCACGCGGACGATCACGTCATTCGGACCCGGATCGGGGACCACGACGTCGACCAGCTCGACCTCGGCCCCCTTGCTGCGGGCGATGACACCCTTGACGGTCTGCGACATTGACTCCTCTTTCCACGGACGTGTTCTGCTGGGGTCCACTGTGTCAGAGAAGCCGATCCCACCGCCCGGCAACGCACCGCGCCCCGCCTCCCTTCCGGGGGAGACGGGGCGCGGGAGAGCGTCAGGCGCGCGGCGCGATCAGACCGCGACGCCGTTGGCGCGCAGCCACGGCACGGGGTCGATCCACTGGCCGCCCTGGTTGCGCACACCGAAGTGCAGGTGGGGGCCCGTCGAGTAGCCGCGGTTGCCGACGGTGCCGATGACCTGTCCGGCGTTCACGCGCTGGCCCACCGACACGTAGTTCTGGTCGTTGTGGCCGTACTCGAGCAGGTAGCCGTCGTCGGTCTGGATGCGGATCCACAGGCCGTACCCGGAGGCCGGACCGGCCGCGACGACCTTGCCGGACTTCACGGCGTACATCGGCGTCCCGATGGGCGCGCCGAAGTCGGTGCCGTTGTGGAAGGTGCCCCACCGCGGGCCGAAGCCGGAGGTGATCGGGCCGGAGGTCGGGGCGTGCGCGCCGCCGATCCCCGGGATGCCGATCGAGCCGAGCGCCGGCTCGAACGCGTACTGGCGCAGCTGATCGTCGGTCAGGCCGATACCCTGGGCGAACTCCTGCGCCATCTGGGTGATCTGGTCCACGTTGATCTCGGCGGACTGAGCGGACGCGGCGGGGGCGGCGGCCATGGCCACGCCCCCGGAGAGCGCGGCACCGGCGACGGCGCCGGCCACGACGCGGCCCATGCCGTTGGCGGAGCGGGCGGCGCGGTGACGACCGGCGGTCGCGCGGGTGCCGTCCACGCCGAGCCGGTCTGCGAGCTCGGAAAAGGTGATACGAGTGGCGTCGGTCATCAGGGGAAACCTCAGAGATTCGATGCGGTGGTGAAGCAAGGGCCGACCGGCTTCCCCGGTGGCCTCCAAAAAGGTAACAGAAGTGTCTCGGCCTTGTCACGTCATTAGCACAGGAGATCACAAAAGCGCCGGTGAGCGGCCCGCCCACCGGCGCTTGCGTTGTTACCTCGCGGTGATCAGTGGTCTGCCTCGCCCATCCGGTGCACCAGGATGAAGTTGGTCGAGCCCTCGACCCCGGGGACGTTGCCCGCGACGATCACGATGAGGTCGTCCTCGTTGTAGCCCTCCACCGGCAGCAGCAACTCGTCGGTGACCTTGACGAGTTCGGCGGTCTCGTTCACCCGGTCGGTGAGGAACGTCTCCGTTCCCCACGTGAGCGCCAGTTGGCTGCGGATCCGCGGGTCCCCGGTGATGGCGATGAGCGGCAGATGGCTGTGCAGCCGCGCCAGGCGGCGGACCGTGTCCCCAGTCGAGGTGACGGCCACCAGTGCCTTGGCGCCGAGCCGCTCCCCGATCTCGCGGGCCGAGTACGAGATGACCCCGCGCTTGGTCCGCGGGATGTGCACCAGGTCGGGTGCGGCGGTGGAGTCCGCCTCGACCGCCAGCGCGATGGACGACATGGTCCGCACGGCCTCGATGGGGTACTTGCCGACCGAGGTCTCGCCCGACAGCATGACGGCGTCCGCGCCGTCGAGCACCGCGTTGGCCACGTCGGAGGCCTCCGCCCGCGTGGGGCGGGAGTTGCTGATCATCGACTCGAGCATCTGGGTGGCCACGATCACCGGCTTCGCGTTCTCCCGCGCGATCTGGATGGCCCGCTTCTGGACCAGCGGCACCTCCTGCAGCGGCAGCTCAACACCCAGGTCGCCGCGGGCGACCATGATGGCGTCGAAGGCCAGGACGATCGACTCGAGGTTCTTGATCGCCTCCGGCTTCTCGAGCTTGGCGATCACCGGCACGTGGATCCCGACCTCGTCCATGATCGCGTGGACGAGGTCGACGTCCGCCGGTGAGCGGACGAAGGACAGGGCGATGAAGTCCACGCCCAGCGCGAGCGCGAAACGCAGGTCCGCGATGTCCTTCTCGCTCAGCGCCGGGACGGAGACGTTCATCCCCGGCAGGGAGACGCCCTTGTTGTTGGAGACGATGCCGCCCTCGGTCACCACGCAGTGGACGTCCTCGCCCTCCACGTGCTCGACCGTGAGGCCGATGTTCCCGTCGTCCACGAGCAGACGGTCACCCGGGCGGGCGTCGTCGGCCAACCCCTTGTAGGTGGTGGAGACGCGATCCCTGGTGCCCTCGACCTCGGCCACGGTGATGACGACCCGGTCGCCCTCCACCCACTCGTGCCGTCCCTCGATGAAGCGACCGAGCCGGATCTTGGGGCCCTGGAGGTCCGCGAGCACGCCGACGGCGCTCCCCGACTCGTCGGAGGCCTTGCGGACCCAGCGGTAGTTGGCCTCGTGGTCGGCATGCTCTCCGTGGCTGAAGTTGAGCCGGGCGACGTTCATCCCCGCGTCGACGAGCTCGCGGATGCCCTCCTCGGAGGCGACGGCGGGACCCAGGGTGCAGACGATCTTGGTACGACGATTCACTCGTCCCAATCTAGTCCTCTCCCCGGGACGACCGGTTAACGCGTGGTCAACGCCCGACCAACGGGGGTGCGTCCTCCGGGGCTCCGTCGGCCGCGTCGCCAGCCGCACGCAGTTGCGACGGGTCCTCGCGGCCTCGCTCGGCGCGCCACACGTACACCAGGGCGGCCACCATGACGACGACCGAGACGATGGTGTTGATGCGCAACCCGAACACCTGCGTGGCGGAGTCCGCGCGGAGCAACTCCACCCAGAACCGGCCGAAGCAGTACAGCGCGACGTACAGGGCGAAGAGGCGGCCGTGACCGATCCGCACACGGCGGTCGATCAGCACCAGCGCGATCGCCACCAGGACGTTCCACACCAGCTCGTAGAGGAAGGTCGGGTGCACCGTCGCCAGCACCTGCCCGGTGGAGCGGCCGATGGTCTCGGAGTACCCGTACGCCTGGTCGTAGCGCTGGTAGATCTCCAGCGCCCACGGGACGTCGGTCTCACGTCCGTAGAGTTCCTGGTTGAAGTAGTTGCCCAGGCGCCCGATGCCCTGCGCCAGGACGATGCCCGGTGCCACCGAGTCGCCGAACGCCCCGAAGGCCCGGATACCCTGCCGGCGGAGGCCGATGTAGGCGCCGAGGGCGCCGAACGCGACCGCGCCCCAGATCCCCAGTCCGCCGTCCCAGATCCGGAGGGCGCCGACCGGGTCCTTGCCCTCGCCGAAGTAGCGGTACCAGTCGGTGGCCACGTGGTAGATGCGACCGCCGATCAGGCCGAACGGGACGGCCCACAGGGCCGTGTCGAGGACCACCCCGGCGCGTCCACCCCGTGCGACCCAGCGCTTCTCTCCCCACCAGATGGCCACCACGACGCCGAGGATGATCCACAGCGCGTACGCGCGCAGGGGGAAGGGGCCGATCTCCCAGACGCCCTGCGGCGGACTGGGGATCACGACGCGCCCCCGGGCCGACGGACGCCCTCGGCGAGTTCGGCCGTGAGCCGGGCCAGCGCGTCGAGGCCCTCGCCGGCGGCGGTGATGAGGGCGGAGCCCACGATCACGCCGTCGGCGTAGGAGGCGATCTCCGCGGCCTGGTCGCCGTTGCGGACGCCCAGACCGACACCGCACGGCAGGTCGGAGAGTTCACGGACCCGGGCGGTGAGCGTGCGGGGGGCGTCGGAGACCACGTCCCGCGCGCCTGTGACGCCCATGACCGCCTGCACGTAGACGAATCCGCCCGTGTGGGACAGCGTCATGGCCAGGCGCTCGGGGGTGGAGGACGGCGCCACGAGGAACACGCGGTCGATGCCGTGGGCGTCCGAGGCCGCGATCCAGTCCGTCGCCTCGTCGGGGATGAGGTCCGGGGTGATGACCCCCGTGCCCCCGGCGGCCGCGAGATCCGCCGCGAAGCGGTCCACGCCGTACTGCAGGATCGGATTCCAGTAGCTCATCACGACCGGGACCGCCCCCGCCTCGGCGACCGCCCGCACCACGTCGAAGGTGTCGCGGACGCGGAACCCCGCCTCGAGCGCCACGTCCGCCGCCGCCTGGATGGTGGGCCCGTCCATCATGGGGTCCGAGTACGGGATACCCACCTCGATCACGTCGCAGCCGCTCCCGACCATCGTCCGGACGGCCTCGATCGATCCCTCGACCGTCGGGTAGCCCGCCGGGTAGTACCCGATGAGGGCCGCCCGGTTCTCGGACCGACACCGCTCGAACACGTCGCTCAGCACACTCATCCCTCGACCCCCCCGTCCGCGTACGCGCCCTCGCCGTCGTCGGCGCCCTGGCTCGAATCCACCCCCGCCTCGGGCGGGCTCCCCCCGCCCAGGAGACCGAACCACCGGGCCGCCGTGTCGACGTCCTTGTCCCCCCGACCGGACACGTTCACCAGGATGAGGTCCACCCCCTCGGCGGCGAGCTGCGCGGCGCCGGCGATCGCGTGCGCCGACTCGATCGCCGGGATGATCCCCTCGGTCCGGCAGAGTTGCGCGAACGCGTCCATGGCCTGGGTGTCGGTCACCGGCCGGTACTCGGCCCGGCCGATGTCCGACAGGTGGGAGTGTTCGGGCCCGACACCGGGGTAGTCGAGCCCCGCGGAGATCGAGTGCGAGTCCACGGTCTGGCCGTCCGCGTCCTGCATGAGGTGCGCGTACGACCCCTGGAAGACGCCCGGCCGCCCGGCGTTGACCGTCGCGGCGGTCCGACCCGTCCCCACGCCGTCGCCGCCGGCCTCACACCCCACCAGACGCACGTTCGCGTCGTCGAGGAAGGGGTGGAAGAGCCCGATGGCGTTGGATCCGCCGCCCACGCACGCCACGGCGGCATCGGGCAGCCTCCCGGCCTGATCGAGGATCTGCACGCGGGCCTCGGCGCCCACGATCCGCTGGAAGTCGCGGACCATCGTCGGGAACGGGTGGGGCCCGGCGGCGGTACCGAAGGCGTAGTACGTGTCGTCGGCGCGGGAGACCCAGTCGCGCATCGCCTCGTTGATGGCGTCCTTGAGGGTGGCCGATCCGATCTCCACGGCTTCGACCTCCGCGCCCAGCAGCCTCATCCGAGCGACGTTGAGCGCCTGGCGACGGACGTCGACGGCACCCATGTAGATCTTGCACTCCAGGCCCAGCAGCGCACACGCGGTCGCGGTGGCCACGCCGTGCTGCCCGGCGCCGGTCTCGGCGATCACGCGGTTCTTGCCCATGCGCACGGCGAGCAGCGCCTGCCCGAGGACGTTGTTGATCTTGTGCGACCCGGTGTGGTTGAGGTCCTCGCGCTTGAGAAAGACCCGCGCCCCGATCTCGGCACCGAAGCGCCCGGCTTCGTACAACGGGGACGGCCGACCGGAGTAGTGCCGCTGGAGGCGGTCCAGCTCGCCCAGGTAGGCGTCGTCCGTCCGGGCCTTGGCGTAGGCGTCGGCCACCTCGTCGACCACCGCCATGAGCGCCTCGGGGACGTACCGCCCTCCGTACGGGCCCCAGTGGCCTCCCCTGTCGGGCTCGTGTCCGGTGGTGGTCCGGAGCACGTCTCCCATCGAGGGCAGCGAGGTCAGCTCGTTAGGATTCACGGCTCCCAGTCTGCCGGACGGGCGCCGAGGGGGCCTAGCGGGGTCCCTGGGGGCAGGACGGGTGCGCGCCGGCCGTAGCGAGCGCGTGACACGCGGCCCGGGGATCCCCCTTGGTCACCAGCCCCTCGCCCACCAGCACCGCGTCGGCGCCCACGCTCGCGTACGCCATGAGGTCGGCGGCGTCACGGACACCCGACTCGGCGATCTTCACCACGTCGGACGGGAGCCCCGGCGCGATCCGGGAGAACACGTCGCGGTCGACCTCGAGGGTCTTGAGGTTCCGGGCGTTGACGCCGATGACGGTCGCGCCGGCCGCCAGGGCCCGGTCCGCCTCCTCCTCCGTGTGCACCTCCACGAGGGCGGTCATGCCGAGCGATTCGGTCCGGTCGATGAGGGACACCAGCGCGTCCTGCTCGAGCGCCGCCACGATGAGCAGGACGAGGTCCGCACCGTGCGCGCGGGCCTCGTGGATCTGATACGGGCCCACCACGAAGTCCTTGCGCAGGACCGGGATGTCGACCGCGCGCCGGACGGCGTCCAGGTCCGCCAGACTCCCGTTGAAGCGTCGCTCCTCGGTCAGGCAGGAGATGACGCGTGCGCCACCCTCCTCGTACATCCGGGCGAGCACCGCGGGATCCGGGATGTCGGCGAGCAGTCCCTTGGACGGGCTCGCCCGCTTGACCTCGGCGATGACGCCGACGCCGGGCTCGCGGAGCGCCTTGAGCGCGTCACGCGGTTCGGGGGCCGACTTCGCGGCCTCCTTGACGGACGCCAGATCCGTGACGGCCTGACGGGCCGCGACATCCTCGCGGACACCGTCGAGAATCGAGTCGAGCACGGTGGCCACCGCGACCTCCCTCAGCTGTGATGGGGCGGAAAGTGTGATCGAGATCAACAATAGAGGTCCCGGGGCGGGGTTCCCGAATCGGGACCCCGCTGGCCGTCCTCACCCGGTGGGATCCCGCCCGTCGTCGAGTTCCCGCCACAGGTCACGACCGTCGTCCGCGGTGGACTCCCCCGGTCCCGGGTCACCACGCCGCGCGGCCGGAGTGACGTAGCGCTGGTCGCGTGGGACCTGTCGTGCCGGCCAGAGCAGCGGGACGAGGCCCGCCGCGATGAGCGCCACCGCGCCGGCGCCGGTGAGCACCGGACCGAGCGAACGGGTGGAGGCCTCGGTGATCTCGGACCACTCCGGGATCACCTGGGCGCCGGTGCTCCCCGGCCCGGCGCTGGTCCGCCCCAGCCCCTCCTCGCCGGTCACGGCGGAGTGGATCCTGCTCGCGTCCGGCTGACCGACCGCCGAGATCATCAGGGCCCCGGTGGCCAGGCCGAGGAGCACGAGGACCGCGCCGACCGCCCGCGCCCCGATCCCGCGGACCAGCGACACCGCCGCCACCCCGGCGAGCGCGCCCAGCGCGAGCGGGACCAGCGCCGGTTGCCACTCCGACCCCGTCAGGCTGCGTCGCGCCTCCCCCGACTGGTCGTTGAACGCCACGACGTCCAGCCACACCACCCGGGAGGCGATCCACAGCAGGGCGGCGCCGACGAGCAGGAGGACGACGGGGGCGAGGAGTCGGGAACGCTGGGTCACCGGTCCCCCTTCCCGGCGCTCGGCCGATCGGTGGCGCTCGCGTCCCGCAGCGTGCCCGCGGCGGCGACCGCGCGCAGCACCGCCATGGCCTTGTTGCGGCACTCCTCGTCCTCGGAGGTCGCCACGGAGTCGGCGACGATCCCCGCCCCGGCCTGCACGTAGGCGATCCCGTCCTTGATCGTCGCGGACCGGATGGCGATGGCCTGGTCGGCGTTGCCGGCGAAGTCGAGGTACCCGACCACCCCCCCGTAGACCCCGCGCCGGGTGTCCTCGAGGTCCTCGATGATCTGCAGCGCCCGGGGCTTGGGGGAGCCGGACAGGGTGCCGGCCGGGAAGCACGCCGTCACGGCGTCGATGCCCGTCCGCCCCTCCGTCAGGCGGCCCGTGACCGTCGACACCAGGTGCATCACGTGGCTGTACCGCTCCACCTGCCGGAACTCGGTCACCACCACCGAGCCCGGCTCGCAGACCCGGCCGAGGTCGTTGCGACCGAGGTCGACCAGCATCAGATGCTCGGCGTTCTCCTTGGCGTCCTCCACCAGATCCTTGGCCAGGAGGACGTCGTGCTCGTCGTCGTCCCCCCTCTGCCTGGTCCCGGCGATCGGGTGGGTGGTGGCCACCCCGTCCTGGACGGTGACCAGCGCCTCGGGGCTCGATCCGACGATCGTGAACGCGGTGCCGCCGAAGCCGTCCTCGCCCGTCCCGTCCGGGATGGTCATGAGGAACATGTAGGGACTGGGGTTGGTGGTGCGCAGGATGCGGTACACGTCGCGCGGCGAGGCGGAGGTGTCCACCTCGAAGCGCTGACTGAGCACCACCTGGAAGGCCTCCCCCGAGTAGATCTGCTCGATGATCTCCGCCACCCGGGAGTGGAAGGTCGCCTCGTCGGTGCGCCGACGCACCTCCGGGACCGGGGAGTCGAACACGCTCACCCCGCCGGCGCCGGGAGCCGCGAGCCTCGCCGTCATGGACTCCACCCGCGCCACGGCCTCGGCGTAGGCCTCCTCGATCCGGTCGTCGCTGCCGTCCCAGTTGACGGCGTTGGCGATGAGGTGGATCCGACCCTCGTGGTGGTCGAACGCCGCCAGGTCGGTGGCCAACAACTGCACCATCTCGGGGACCTGGAGATCGTCGACCGTGTCGGTCGCGATCCGCTCGAGCCGGCGCACGATGTCGTAGCCCAGGTACCCCACCATCCCCGACGTCAACGGGGGCAGGCCCTCGATCTGGTCGGTCCGCAGGAGATCCAGGGTGCGACGGAGCGCGTCGAGGGGGTCACCGCCCGTCGGCGCCCCGGCCGGGACGTGCCCCCACCACACGGCCTCCCCGGCGTCGTCGACGGTGAGCGCGGCCGCCGCGCCGCACCCGATGAACGACCAGCGCGACCAGGACCGGCCGTGCTCCGCCGACTCCAGGAGAAAGGTCCCCGGGCGATCCGCCGCGAGCTTGTCGTACGCCGAGAGCGGGGTCTCCGAGTCGGCGAGGACCGTCCGCACGACGGGCACCACCCGGTGGCCGGCGGCGAGCGCCCGGAACTGCGCGAAGGTGGTGGTCGTGGTGCTCAACCGACGACCCGGACGAGTTGGTCGATCTGGATGACGGGCACGTGGTCATTCCTCCACTGGGGGTGCGTCGCTCAGGAGCGTGGCGGTGTCGAAGCAGCTGGTGGTGCCGTTGTGGCAGGCGGCCCCGGTCTGGTCCACGCGCAGCAGGACGGTGTCGCCGTCGCAGTCGATCTCCACGCTGCGGACGTGCTGGACGTGGCCGGAGGTCTCCCCCTTGACCCAGCGCCGACCGCGGGAGCGCGAGAAGTACACGCCGCGCCGGGTGGCCAGGGTCTCGGCGAGCGCGGCGTCGTCCATCCACGCCATCATGAGCACCCGGCCCGAGGCGGCGTCCTGCACGACCGCCGCGATGAGCCCGTCGGCGTTGCGGGTGAGCCGGTCGGCGACGGCGGGGTCCAGGGCGGGGTCGGTCATCGGACCGTGATCCCCTCGGCCGCCATCGCCCTCTTGACGTCGCCGATCGTCATCTCACCGAAGTGGAAGACGCTGGCCGCCAGCACCGCGTCGGCACCGGCCTTCACGGCGGGGGCGAAGTGCTCGACCGCGCCGGCGCCGCCCGAGGCGATGACCGGGATCGTCACGGCCGCGCGCGCCGCGCGCACCATGTCCAGGTCGAATCCGGCCTTGGTCCCGTCGGCGTCCATCGAGTTGAGCAGGATCTCCCCCACGCCCAGGTCCTGGCCGCGCCGGGCCCAGTCGATGGCGTCGATCCCGGTGCCGCGGCGGCCGCCGTGCGTGGTGACCTCCCAGCCGGACGGCGTGGGGCTCTGGCCCTCCGGGACGGTTCGGGCGTCGACGGACAGGACGATGCACTGCGACCCGAACCGCCTGCTCAGCTCCCCGAGCAGCTCCGGGCGGGCGATGGCCGCGGTGTTGACGCTCACCTTGTCCGCACCGGCGCGGAGCAACTGGTCGACGTCCTCGGCCGTGCGTACCCCGCCGCCGACGGTGAGGGGGATGAAGACCTGCTCGGCGGTCCGCTTGACCACGTCGATCATCGTCCCGCGGCCCGACGACGACGCGGTCACGTCCAGGAACGTGAGCTCGTCGGCGCCCTGGGCGTCGTAGGCGGCGGCCAACTCGACCGGGTCGCCGGCGTCCCGCAGGTCGAGGAAGTTGACCCCCTTGACCACACGGCCGGCGTCCACGTCGAGGCACGGGATCACCCTGGTGGCGAGTGTCACGGCCGGATCACCTCCCCGAGTCGAGCCACGGGCGGTGGCTCTCCGGTCCGGGTGTGGCCCGGCGCCGGCCGGCTTCGAAGAAGTTCCCGGGGTCACCGAGCTGACGGATCGTGTCGAGCACCTCGGCGTGCGCGCGCGGACCGGCCGCGAGGATGGACTGGGACTCGGTGGACCACTGCTCGCCGTGCAGGTCGGTGACGACCCCGCCCACGGCGCGGATGTGACAGGCGCCGGCCGCGTTGTCCCACGCGTAGTTGCCGAAGCTCACCGCGGCGGACAGCCGGCTGGAGGCCACGAACGACAGGTCGACGCCCGTGGACCCGAACTTCCGGGTGCGGGCGGCGTCGACGGTGAGCTGCTCGAACACCTCGCGTCGGAACGCGGGCGGGTAGGTGGTGCGGGCGCCGGTGTTGAGCGACCCGAGCCCCAGCGCGACGTCGCGGATCGAGACGTCGGAGATCGTCGGGACCTCCTCGTCGTTCTCCTTGAGCGGCCCCCCGGCGACGGAGGTGAACCGGAGGCCGAGGAGGGGCAGCCAGGTGAGTCCCAGGACGGGCTGCCGCTGGTGGACGAGCGCCAAGAGGATGCCGGTGGTCGGGATGCCGAGCGAGTAGTTGGCGGTGCCGTCGATCGGGTCGACCACCCAGAGTGTGCCCTCGTTGACGGGCGGTCCGCCGTACTCCTCCCCGTGCACGTCGAGCCCGGTCCCCTCGCGGAGCGCATCGGAGATCCTCCGCTCGAGCTCGAGGTCGAGTTCGGTGGCGAAGTCGTTGCGGGAGCCCTTGACGCGCGTGCCCTCCGCGCCCAGCCCCTCGACGAATCTCGGCGAGACCCCCTCGAGCACTCGCACGGCGAGCGCGAGTGCCTCGCCCGGCTCGACGGCCAGATCCGTCGGCAGGGTGTTTCCGGTCTGATGGGTCATCTCGGGCCTCCTGCTCGAGGTAGGTCGTGCGGACTCAGCGGACGCTGACGGCGGCGAGGGCCTCGGGGAGGGTGAACCTGCCGGCGTAGAGGGCCTTGCCGACGATGGCGCCCTCGACGCCCTCGGGCACGAGCGTGGCGATGGCCTCGAGGTCGGCGATCGACGAGACCCCACCCGAGGCGACGACCGGCGAGTCGGTCACCGAGCACACCTGCGAGAGCATCTCGAGGTTCGGGCCGTTGAGCATCCCGTCCTTGGAGACGTCGGTGACGACGTACCGCGCGCACCCGTCCTTGTTCAGGCGCTCGAGCACCTCCCAGAGGTTGCCGCCGTCGGACACCCAGCCGCGGCCACGCAGCCGCGGCTCTCCGTCGACCACCCGCACGTCCATACCCACCGCGATGCGGTCACCGTGGCGGGCGATGGCGGAGGCGCACCACTCCGGGTTCTCGAGGGCCGCGGTGCCGAGGTTGACCCGTGCGCAGCCGGTGGCCAGGGCGGCCTCCAGCGAGTCGTCGTCACGGATGCCCCCGGACATCTCCACCTTGACGTCCAGGACGCCGACGACCTCGGCGAGGAGTTCGCGGTTGGTCCCGCGACCGAACGCGGCGTCGAGGTCCACCAGGTGGACCCACTCGGCGCCGTCGCGCTGCCACTGCAGGGCCGCCTCCAGCGGCGATCCGTACGACGTCTCGGTCCCGGCCTCCCCCTGGACCAGGCGGACGGCCTGGCCGTCGGCGACGTCGACGGCGGGCAGGAGTTCGAGATAAGAAGGAGTGGTCACGGCGATCAGCCTAGTCCGTCCTCGCGGCGAGGACTCCCATCGCCCTCGGCCGCTCCTGACGCCTCACCGGGAACGTCGTCGCCGTACTCGGCTCGGATCGCCCTGGCGGTGATGCGGTTGGACGCCAGGCCCATCGCCGCGATGGTGAGGACCACCCCGACGAGCGCCACCACGGCCCGGCCCACGGGCGGCAGCGGGAGCAGTGCGACCGCGAGGGTGGTCAGACCCAGGAGGAGCACTCCCGCCCCCGCGACCCCCAGGGCGAGGATCGCGAACGACAGCGGCGCGGGTCCACCCCTGTCGCTAGCCAACGGAACGGAGCCAGTTCTCGAGCAGGTGGAGCCCGGCGTCGCCGGACTTCTCGGGGTGGAACTGCGTGGCCATGAGCGGACCGTTCTCCACCGCGGCGACGAACCGCGTGCCGTGCTCGGCCCACGTGACGTCCGGGGGCCTCAGCAGGTCCGACGGCTCCATCTCCCACCGCCGCACACCGTAGGAGTGGACGAAGTAGAAGCGCTCGTCGGCGGGCATCCCGGCGAAGAGGACGGTGTGCTCGGCGGGCTCCACGGTGTTCCACCCCATGTGGGGCAGCACCGGTGCCTCGAGGCGCTCGACAACCCCGGGCCACTCCCCGCAGCCGGCGGCACCGGACGAGCCCTCGTGCTCGCCGTCGGCGAACTCGGTCCCCCGCTCGAACATGACCTGCATCCCCACGCAGATCCCCAGGACGGGGCGGCCTCCGGCGAGCCGCTCGCCGATGATCCTGGGCCCCTTGACCGCCTCGAGTCCCTGCATGCACGCGGCGAACGCGCCGACGCCGGGAACGACGAGCGCCTCGGCCTGGGAGGCCGCCGTGGCGTCCGAGGTGAGGTCGACGTGCGCGCCGACCCGCTCGAGTGCGCGCTGGGCGGAACGGAGGTTGCCAGAGCCATAGTCGAGGAGCGCCACTCGCGTGGCGGACTTTGTCATGAGTTCACCTTAGTCCGTCTGGTACCCACCGCCGCCGGGCCGCCCACCACCAGCACGACGCCGGCGGCGACCGTGAACAGGACGACGTACCCGAACCCGGCGAACCCACCCATGACCACCGAACCGAGACCCGTCCCGGCGTCGAAGGAGATGTTCCACGAGGCGGAGGCGGTTCCCAGCCGGGAGCGCGGCATCCTCTCGAACGAGCTGACGAGCGCCTCGTTCTGCACGGCGCCGAACCCGAGGCCGAACACCACGGCCGGGGCGATGAACCACCACGGGTCGGCCGACACGGAGAGCAGGCCCGCGATGCCGCCCATGCCGAGCGCCGAGACCGCCAGGCCGGGCCAGACCAGGGCGCCGGGCCCGCGGCGGTCGGAGATGAGCCCCGCGACGGTGCGGCCCACGATCACGCCGACGCCCAGGAGCCCGAGCCCCACGCCCGCCACCACCGCACCGCTGCCGGTGGCGATCGAGTCGAGCGCGGGAGAGAGGAACGACGCCGCGGCCCCGTACGGCAGGGACACCGCGACCATGACGAGGAACGGCCCGGCCAGCAGGACGAGCACGGCCCTGCGGCTGAGCGCGGAGGGATCGGCCCGCTCCGGCGGTGCGGGGTGGACGTCGGGAAGCCGCGCGGCGGCGAGCAGGCCCACGACGCCGAACGCGGTGGCGCTCCACGCCACCGTGGCCAGCCCGAACACCTCGAGGAGCCAGAGCCCGACCGGCAGGAAGATCGCCTCGGAGATCCCCACCGCCAGCCCGATCAGCGAGGTGGCGCGGCCGAGCATCCCCGGCGGCGCGAGCTCGGCGACCAGGGCGGACCCGGCGACCGTCATCATCCCGAACCCCGCGCCACGGACGCCGCTCACGGCCAGGACGGCGACGGGCCCGTCGGCAAGGGCGAGTAGGCCGGACGGCAGCCCCAGCAACGCACTTCCGACGGCCAGCGCCCAGCGGTAGCCGATCGCCGCGGTGACCCTGGGGGTGAGCAGCTGGACCAGGACGGTGACCGTCATGAACACGCCGGTGGACGCGCCCGCGACCAGTTCGCTGCCGCCGCCCCGCACCACGGCCAGCGGCACGACGGGCAGGAGCAGGGAGAACCCGCCGAAGGCGAGCAGGACCAGGACGAACGCGGCCGGCACGCCGGGGGTGCGCGCCAACCGCGCGAGCGCCCCCGGCTTCCCGTCCGCCGAGCTCACGCCGGCATCACAGCGCGCCCTTGGTCGAGGGGATGCCGGTGATCCGCGGGTCCGGTTCGACGGCGGCGCGCAGCGCGCGGGCGACGGCCTTGTACTCCGCCTCCGTGATGTGGTGCGGGTCGCGACCGTAGTGCACCCGGACATGCAGTGCGATGCGGGCGTGCGAGGCCAGGGTCTCGAACACGTGCCGGTTGAGCACGGTGCCGTAGGGCGCGCTGTCGTGGCCCACGACCACGTACCCGATCATCACGTCGGGCTCCCCGGTGTGGACGCAGTACGGCCGCCCGGAGACGTCGACGACCGCCTCGGCCAGGGTCTCGTCCATCGGGATCGAGCACTGACCGAACCGCCGGATACCGCGCTTGTCCCCGAGCGCCTGCCCGAGTGCCTGGCCCAGGACGATGGAGGTGTCCTCGACGGTGTGGTGCGCCTCGATGTCGACGTCGCCGGTCGCGCGGACCGTGAGGTCGAACGCCCCGTGCTGACCGAAGGCGGTGAGCATGTGGTCGAAGAACGGCACCCCGGTCGAGATGTCGGTCCGCCCGGTCCCGTCCAGGTCGATCTCCACGACGATCGACGACTCCCGGGTCGTCCTCTCGACGCGGCCGCGCCGTGCGGTCTGCTCACTCATCGCTTCTCCTCGGTTCGGGTCTCGATCTCTCGCGCGGTCCCGATCTCGTCGGCCGCCAGTTCGGCGCTCACCTGCAGCAGCCGGTCGTTCTCGCTCTCCAGCCCGATGGTCGCACGAAGTCGGCCCGGGATGCCCACGTCGCGGATGAGGACCCCGGCGTCGAGGTAGCGGCGCCACGCCCGCGGCGCGTCGGTGAACGGTCCGTAGAGCACGAAGTTGGCCTCGCTGGGCAGCACGTCGTAGCCCTGTTCCCCGAGCCCGGCGGTGACGCGCTTGCGCTCCTGCGCCAGCAGCGCCACGGACGCCAGGGTCTCGTCGGCGTGCCGCAGCGCCGCACGCGCCGCGGCCTGCGCGATGACGGAAAGGTGGTACGGCAGCCGCACGAGCAGGACCGCCTCGACGAACGCCGGGTCCGCGGCGAAGTAGCCGAGCCGTCCGCCGGCAAAGGCGAACGCCTTGCTCATCGTCCTGGAGACCACCAACCTGTCCGGGTATTCGGCCAGCAGCGTGCACGCACTGGGAGACGGCGAGAACTCCGCGTAGGCCTCGTCCACCACCACCACCCCGGGCGCCGCCTCCAGCAGCCGGCGCAGGTCCTCGAGCTCGATCACGTGGCCGGTCGGATTGTTGGGGGTGGTGACGAAGAGGATGTCGGGCCGGTACTCGGCGATCGCGCCGAGCGCGGACTCGACGTCGATCGCCAGGCCCGCGGCCCGCTCGACGGGGATCCACTCGGTGTCGGTGCCGCCGGCGAGGATGGGGTGCATGGAGTAGCTGGGCACGAAACCCATCGCCCGCCGACCCGGCCCGCCGAAGGCCTGGAGCAGCTGCTGGAGGATCTCGTTGGACCCGTTGGCCGCCCACACCATGTCCACGTCGACCTCGACCCCGGTCTGCCTGGTGAGGTACGCGGCCAGGTCGGTGCGCAGTTCGACGGCGTCGCGATCCGGGTAGCGGTTGAGGTCGGTCGCCGCCTCGGACACCGCGGCCGCGATGTCCGCGACCAGTGCGGCGCTCGGCGGGTGCGGGTTCTCGTTGGTGTTGAGCTGCACCGGCACCTCGAGCTGCGGGGCGCCGTACGCGCTCCGACCCCGCAGGTTCTCGCGCAGGGGCAGCGCGTCCAGGCCCACGCCGGGGCGCGGTGCGGCGGTCATCGCTGCTCCCCCTCGGCCCCGAGGTCCTCGAAACGCGCGCGGACGGCCTCGCCGTGGGCGGGCAACCCCTCCGCGTCGGCGAGCGCGACGACCGTCGGCGCGATCTCCTTGAGCGCCGCCTGGTCGTAGTCGATGACGTGGATCCCCCGGAGGAAGGTCTGCACGCTCAGCCCGGACGAGTGCCGCGCGGTTCCGGAGGTGGGCAGGACGTGGTTGGACCCCGCCGCGTAGTCACCGAGCGGGACCGGCGAGTAGGAGCCCACGAAGATCGCGCCGGCGTTGCGCACGCGGGCGGCGTCGGCGGCGGCGTCGCGGGTCTGCACCTCGAGGTGCTCGGCGGCGTACGCGTCCACCACCCGGAGCCCCGCGTCGACGTCGTCCACCAGGACGATGCCCGACTGGGGCCCCTCGAGCGCCTCGCGGACCCGATCCGAGTTGAGCGTGACCCCGTACCGGGCCTCGACCTCCCTGTCGACGGCGTCGGCGAGCGGCACCGAGTCGGTGACGAGCACGCTGGCCGCGTTCGGGTCGTGCTCGGCCTGACTGATGAGGTCGTAGGCGATGTGGACGGGGTCGGCCGTGGCGTCGGCCAGCACGGCGATCTCGGTGGGGCCCGCCTCGGAATCGATGCCCACCACGCTGCGGCACAACCGCTTGGCCGCGGTGACGTAGACGTTGCCGGGGCCGGTCACCATGTCGACGGGCTCGAGCGCGCGACCGTCGGTGTCCTCACCACCGTGGGCGAGCAGGGCGACGGCCTGGGCCCCACCCACGGCCCACACCTCGTCCACTCCGAGCAGCGCGCACGCGCCGAGGATGGTGGGGTGGGGCCAGCCGCCGAAGTCGGCCTGCGGCGGGGAGGCGACGACGAGGGAGCCGACGCCGGCGACCTGCGCGGGCACGACGTTCATGATGACGCTCGACGGGTACACGGCCTTCCCACCGGGGACGTAGAGCCCCACGCGCTCGACGGGCACCCACTTCTCGGTGACGAACCCGCCGGCGGCGACCTCGGTGACGGTGTCCGAGCGCCGCTGCGCGGAGTGGACGATGCGGGCGCGGCGGATGGCCTCGACCAGGGCCGCGCGCACGACCGGGTCGAGGGTCTCGCCGGCCTCGGCGATCACCTCGGCCGGGACCCGGACCGAGGCGGGCCGCACCCCGTCGAACTCCTGGCCGTAGTCGAGCGCGGCGGGGACGCCGCGCTCGCGGATCGCCTCGACCACCGGTCGCACGGTGTCGACCACCGAGTCGACGTCGGCGGCGCCGCGCGGGAGTGTGCGGCGCAACTCGGCGGTGCCGAGGGTGCGGCCGCGCAGGTCGATGCGGGAGAGCATGGTGTGGCCTTTCCGTTGGTTCACGGGACGCCGGACAACCGCTCGACGACCCCGGACCAGTCTAGGTGCGCCCGCACACCGGTCACGCGCAGCAGGTCCCCGGCTCGTCGTCGTCCCCCACCACGGGGAGCGCGCCGAACGTCTCCGAGTCGGCGAGCACGGTGTAGACCTCCCACCGCTCGCCGCCCGGACCGGTGACCCACACCTTGTCCTGGGTGGCGAAGCAGCACGTGGTGCCGATCTCCTCGTCGGTGAACATGCCGGCGTCGGTGAGGCGGGCGATCTCGCTGTGGACCTGCTCGCTGGACTCGACCTCGACGCCCAGGTGGTTGAGGGTGCCGCCCTGGCCGGGGTTCTCGAGCAGGACGAGCTTGAGCGGCGGCTGCTCCACGATGAAGTTGGCGTAGCCGGGCTTGCGCTTGGCGGGGTCGACGCGCAGCAGCGTCGAGTAGAACCGGACGGCCTCGTCGACGTCGTCGACGTTGAGGGCGAGTTGCACACGGGACATGGTCGGAACCTCCACCTTTGTGACGGATATCGAATCTCTACCCGGCACAGAGAACCAGGCTTTTCGATATTCGTCAAGAAGCTCGGTTAGACTCCGCGGCATGCCCAAGGCGCTCCCCCTGATCGACGTCAGCTCGCCGGTGTGCTGCGCGCCGATGTCGGCCGGGCCGATCGGGCACGACGACGCCGTCGAGATCGCCCTGCGACTCAAGGCGCTGGCCGATCCGGTGCGGATCCGCCTGCTGTCGATCCTGCTCACCAGCGACGACGGCGAGGTCCGCACCGGCGACCTGGCCGCGGCCACCGGCGTCGCCGAGTCGACGACCTCGCATCACCTCGGCCGACTCCGCGACGCGGGGATGATCGAATCCGAGCGGCGCGGGATGGGCGTCTTCCACCGCGCCCGCGGATCGGCGATCGACGCCCTACGCGCGGCGCTCGATCCCAACTGCTGCACCTAGACGGAGCTGCGGTCGACGCTCAACACACCCCTCCGGGAATCGACGGCAGATGGGGCGCCAGGTCGTCCGCCATCGTCGACAGCGCGGCCGCCCCGGCCTCGAAGGACGGTGCGTCGATCGCGAGGGCGACCGCCACGTCCCCCCCGGCACCCGGGACGATCCCGAACTGGCGGACCAGGTATCCGCCGCCCTCACCCGGCCCCCAGCCGCCCTTGACACGTGCACCGGGGATGCGCCCGAGCCCCCACCGCTGATCCGGCGAGACCTGCCCCATCAGTTCGAGGACGCGCGCGGACGACTGCAGGCACGGCAGGCGACTACCGAAGCGGGCCTGATCGCTCAGCGCCCACCTGGTCTGGCCGAAGATCGTGTAGCCCGCGCGGGTGTGGACCGACGGCACCTGCGAGGTGCTGTCGCCGCCCTCGGCCAGGACCGCGCCGACCGCCGACGCCGCGGAGGCTCCCCCGCCGAGCGAGTCCCACAACCGCTCGGCCGCCCCGTTGTCCGAGACCGTGATCGCGGTGGCGGAGGCCTCCAGTGCCTGCGGATCGGTCCGGGCCACCGCCACCGCCAGCGGCACCTTGATCGTCGACCACGCGACGCCCGTCCGCCAGAGTCCGGCGGACCGGACCTCGCCCGCACCCCCGACCGCCGATACCGCAACCCCGGAACTTCCGGGGACGGCGCTGATCACGGCGTCGAGCGCGGCCGGGACATCCGGCGCCGGCGGGACGGGCGCCGGCGGGACGCCGGCCGCGGCCCCGGGCACCCCGACCCCGCCCTGGACGGGCGACGCCGCGGTCACCGTGGTCACCACCTCCGTCACCAGCACGGTCTCCCGCGGGGAACCCGACGCTCCGAGTGAGGAGCACCCGCCCGCCGCCACCGCGATCGCCAGGGTCGCCGCGACGGCCGCCCGCCTCCCGTGCTCCGGCGTCATCAGTAGATGTAGACCACGGCGTTGTTGCCGCCGGTGCAGGTCACCACCCCACCACCCGAACACGACATGGTGTACACGACGCCGGTCACCGGGCTGTAGGCGTCCACGACCATCGGCCCGCCGTTGCCTCCCGCCAGCAGGTACTCCGCCCACACGGACAGGGCGAACTCGCAGGACGTGGAGTTGGACCCGACCGCGGACCGCGAGTACGCCCCGTCCTCCGCGTCCGAGCATTCGTACGCACCGGCCGGCGCCACCCCCTGCGCGGGCCGGGCGGGCTGAACGGGGGGCTGCACGGTGGGCTGCGCCGGCGCCTCGGGGACGGTGGCGGTCGCCGAGACCGTCGACGTGACCGGGGCGGCCGAATTCCCCGTCAACCGGGGCACCAGGAAGAAGGCCGCGAGCGCGACCACGCCGATCAGGAGCATCACGCCGATGGTCAGCGCGACGACCGCCGCCGAGGACATCCCCTGCTTGACGGGCGGCCCGCCGTAGCCGCCGTAGCCGCCGGGCGCACCCGGCCCGTACCCGGGCTGCTGCACGGGCCTGAACTCTGAGGTGGGTGGGCCGTTCCATCCGGGGGGAGGATTCTGGGTCATGGCGCAACTCCCAACTGCCGGATCCAGCACACGCCGGACCTCATAGTTAGAGTCAGTTTATCGAGACACGCACTCGCCGTTGGACGAACGGGCCACCCTCCCCCGCGGACCAGTGTGTGCTCCTATCCTCGGGACCATGCGGACGCTCTCGTGGATCCTCGGCGCTGTGGTCGTCGTCATCGCCCTGGTCGTGGCCGGGCCGTTCGCCTACAGGGCGGTGCGAGGCGGGGACGACGCGCCCGCCGCAGCCGTGTCCACGGAACGCGCCGAGGCCGCCGCCGGAGACCTGGACGGGACCTGGTCGGTCGTGCCCGGGACCGTACCCAACGTCACGGCCGCCGGGTACACGGTCGACGAGATCCTCCGGGGTGAACCGGTCACCGTCGTCGGGAGCACCGATCAGGTGACCGGCGAGGCGACCATCTCGGGCAACACCCTGGAATCCGCGACGTTCGAGGTCCGGGTGGCGGACATCGCGACGGACATCGACCAGCGCGACAACCAGGCCCGCTCGCCCCGGATCCTCGACGCCGCCGGCCATCCGGTCGCGACACTCTCCGTGGCCGAGCCGGTCGACCTGACCACCGTCCCGGGGGACGGGTCCACCGCGACGCTCCCGATGGTGGTCGACCTGACGGTCAAGGGCGCGACCGTCCGCAAGACCGTCGAGGTGACCGTGTTCCGGTCGGGCGAGTCCCTCATCGCCTCCGGGGCGGTCCCCATGACGTGGACCGAGGTCGGTGTCACACCGCCGAGCCTGGGCTTCGTCACCGTCGGCCCGGACGGCACGATCGACTTCCTGGTGAGCCTCCGCAAGGACTGAGCGCGGTGGGCTCAAGTCAGAATTGCCGTACCTGAGTCGGGAATACTCAACTATCGGCGCGAGTTGAACCGGTTGCGAACCCGGACACGCCGGGCGCGACAGGACCAGTCCCGAAGGAGACCAGCCATGGCCACCAGCACCCGTTTCGACCCGTTCCGCGAGCTCGACCGCCTCCTGGGCGAGGGGCTGCGCAGCGCGACCGCCTCGACCTCGCTCCCGATGGACCTGTACAAGGAGGGCGACCGCTTTGTCGGCCTCATCGACATGCCCGGGGTCGATCCCTCGACCATCGACATCGACGTGGAGGACCGCACCCTCACCGTTCGCGCCGAGCGCCGGGCCCCCGTCGAGGGTGAGGCCCAGTGGCTCATGCACGAGCGTCAGACCGGCACGTTCGCCCGGCAGCTCGCGATGGGCAAGGGGCTCGCGACCGACAAGATCGAGGCCGACTACACCGACGGCGTACTCCGCCTGGTCATCCCCGTGGCCGAGGAGGCGCAGCCGCGCAAGATCGCGGTCTCGCACGGCAGCCGGAAGGCCGAGCCCGCCCGGATCGTGGAGGGCTCGTCCGAGGAGGGCTGACCGGCCTCCACCGGTCGCCTGAGCGCCGCCCCGGCCTCCGACGAGGTCGGGGCGGCCCTCATCCGGGCTCCCCCACCACCACGAGCACGTCCGTCGCCCGGGAGAGCCCCACGTACACCCGCTCGCGGATCCGGTCCATGCCGTCGTGGTGGTTGCACACCAGCACCACCGCGCGGCGCTCGAGACCCTTGAAGCCCAGGACGTGGCCGTAGAAGATGTCCTCCCCGCTCCAGAAAGTCTCCCAGTAGGCGTCGTTGCCCTCCCCCTCCTGCAGCTCGACCTGCATCGGGTGACGCGACCCCGTGGTGAGCAACGCGACGTCACCCGGTTCCCAGCCCTCGTCCAGCAGACGCATGGCCTCGTCGTCGCCGACGGCGATGGGGTCCGCCCCCTCCGGCACCTCGACGTAGCGCACGTCGGGCCCCGAGCCGCCGCGCAGCTCCATCCGCTGTCCCACGAGGGGCAGGAACGCGCTCGCGATCTGGCGGGTGTTGCGCAGGTTGTGGTCCAGCACCAGCGGCACCAGGTCGACGGGCGGTCGGCCGGTCCGCCGGAACACGCTCTGCCCGGCGTCGCCGACGATCATCAGCCTGCCGTGCTCGCGGTCGCGCAGGGCGCCGATCACCGGTCGCCACCAGCTGTCGGCGAAGTCCTGGGCCTCGTCCACGATCACGGCATCGAACCTCTTGCCGTCAGGCAGCCCGTCGGCGAGCTCCGCCATGAGGCGCGGCAACTCCTCCTCCCACCACCGCACCGTCTCTTCCGTCCTGACCCGCTCGTCGGGCCCCACGGGGGCGCCCCACTCCACGCCGAGTGCGTGGAACTCCCCCACGTACGCCGGCTGCTCGCGGCGCGTCCAGCCGCTCGTCACGCGCCTGAGGTAGCTCGCCAGTCCGTGCGAGTAGCAGATCAGCGCCACCCGCTGCCCGGCCCTCGACAGGCGTCGAGCCTGCTCCAGGGCGAGGTACGTCTTCCCGCTGCCCGCTCCGCCGCGGATCTCCACCCGGGGCAGGGCGTCGACGGCCCTGAGCAGGACCGATTGCTCGCGGGTGAGCGCATCGGCGATGTCGGCGTTCTCCGCGGCCCGGGCCACCACGTCGCGCTGCGGGAGCCCGCGGCCGCCGAGGATGTCCGCCAGCCGGTCGACCGTGTCGGCGGACAGGACCGGGCGATCCTGCGGGCCGGAATCCCGCGCCAACAGGTACGCGCGACGGGCGAGCTGGTCGAGCTGGTCCCTGTCCACGATGCGGTCGCGCCGGATCTCGGGCATCGCGAAGTCGTGGGGGATCGAGGCGTGCGGGAAGACCAGCATGTGGGTCCATCGTTGGTGCCGCGTGGGCCACCGCGGATCCGTGCTGACGTAGCCCCGCAGGGCGTAGAGGGCGTCCCGGCACTGGGTGACCGGATCGATCGTGAACCGCTTGGTTCCGCTGCCCTGCACCCACCGCCCGTCCTCGATCGCGATCTGCCCGGCCTTGACCTCGATCGCCACGATCCCCGCACCTGGCATCGCCACGAGGATGTCCACCTCGTGTTCCTTCTCGTGGGTCGAGACCCTCTGGCCCACCACGATGAGGCTGTCGTCGGAGAGCTGATCGCGGAGGAGTTCGACGACCCTCTCCTCGGAGGGGTGGCCGTAGACGGGGTTCTCGGGGAGGACGCGGGGCATGGTCCCAGGGGACCAGATCGGTCCGGCTTCCGCGGGCAGTCCATCTACTCTCGTCACATGACCGGAGAGAACAGCATCGACGACACCGTCGCCTCGGCGTGGGAGTCCTTCCGGGAGGACCTCACGGCCACGCTCCGCGGGCTCGAACCGGGCGGCACCGCCGGCCTCTCCATCACCGGGGAGGAGCTCGACGAGACGGCCCCGTACTTCCAGTTCCTCAGGTCCGACGAGGGGTCGCTCCTGGTGTCCGAGGTCTCCAGCAATCAGGTGCTCACCGGGAGATTCCGGCTCTCGCCGGGGCAGATCGGCGAACTCCTGCGGATCGGGTGGTCGCCCCCGACCGCGCCGATGGAGCAGCCGGAGATCCCTAATTTCCACCTCGTCGACTCGGACGTCGAGACTGCCGTCGCCCGCGTCCAGGAGACGCTGCAGTCGGTGTTCGGGATCCCCCACCCCGGTTTTCTCGCCCCGCCGCCGCGCGAGGACGACCTGCATCGCGCTCAGGTCCCCCCGGTGGACCCCCACGCGGACGAGGACCCGCTCGATCCCGACGAGGCGTACCACCCGACCGCACCGGAGGATCTTGCGTGGGCGGTGTCCCAGGCGTTGCGGAACCACTTCGGCACCTACCGCCCACCCGATTCCTCCGGCGGGTTCACGGTCAAGGTGGGCAGCGCCGGCATGATCGTCACACCACTCGAGGAGGGGGCGATCTCCGTCGTGGCCTTCCTCGTACAGGGGATGAGTGCACCGGGGAACGCCACGGCGCTGCTGGAGGAACTCAACGAGGAACTGTACGTGCGCTTCCACGTGGCGGGGACGAGCATCCTCGCGACGTGCGACATCCCCGCCATCCCGTTCGTCCCGAGGCATCTGTACACCGTCCTCGACGCGGTGGGCGGCATCGTCGACCGCGTCGACGACGAGCTGGCCACCGCGACCGGAGGGTCGACGCTGTTCGAGGACTCCAGTGCGGATGACCGGCCCGATCGAGGAGAGGCGGGCGGTGACGACGACCAGATCGACGACGAGCTTCCGGAGGAACTGCTGGCCCTGATCCACTTGGAGAACGACGAGTCCAACGTCCTCGAGCCGGCGGTCGTCGCCCGACTCATGGGCCACGACCGGACGTTCATCCTGCGCTGCATGCGATTGGCCGAAGAGCAGATGATCGCGTGGATCGCCAGTGCGGAGGACGAGCAGGACCACGACGAGAAGGAGGCGCTGCTCCACGAGGCCCGGGGGTGGGAGTCGACGGTGTCCACGCTCCGCGGGGCTCTCCGTGCCGTCGTCACGGGCGAGGCCGCACCCTCCGGCGGGGAGGGAACGAGAGACGACGACGAGGTGGGCGGGTTCGAGTTCGAGGAACGTCTCGTCGACTGGGCCTACGCGCTCGAGGACGAGATCGACTTACTGGAACCGGGCGAGACGCTCTTCGTCACCGCCGAAGCGGCTGCGGGAGACCCGCAGGCGACCCTCAGCATCAGCCGCTACCTCGAGACCGGTGTGCTGGCGCGGATGACGTGGGATGTCGGGGTCGACCACCCCGGCGAGTTGCTCGCCGATCTGGCGACCTTCGGGTGGAACCTCGCCCCGGCGTCCGGTTCGACGGGACCCCCACGATTGGTCCTCCTCGCCGACACGGCGACACACCACTTGGCACTGGGGTGTCTCCGCGGTCTGGCCGCCACCAGGGCGGTGGGTCCGCTCGACGACCTGACCGTCGACCGACATCCCGAGACCGGAGACTGGCGCCGGTTGCCGCCCCGCCTCCGCGTCGACGTGTCCTCCTTCGAGGATCTCCGGTCCGCGACCACCGAGGCCCTGGAACATCTGGGCGCGCACCCCGCCCTACTCCCGGGGATCAGATTGGAGAGCCCCGCCGCCAACCATTCGGTGACCGTCGAAGTCAGCACGGAAGCCCCGGTCCTGCACATCGCCGGCCCGGTCGTGACCGACGTCGACGCCGACCTCGTGGACGGCCTGACCGGGCGGCTTCCCGACACCGGGTTCGACTGGCTGTTCGTCGACGACCGGGTGGCCATCCGCGCCGAACTCGAGAGCTCGCCCTTCCAACCCGGCCACCTCGAGGTCATCCTCGCCGCGGCCGAGGACATCATCCTCATCCACTCACGCCCGCTCGCGGAGGACGTCGGCGGTCGCTCGGCCGTCGAGGACTACCTCGCCGAGGCCGAGGCCTAGCCGGCTCGTCCCCCCGGCCGCCGGGGTGAGATGTTGACAACACGGTGTCAGCATGTTTCCGACACAGTGTTAGCATCTTGTCCGTCCACGATGTCCATCGCGAAAGGCCTCCATGTTCCTCGCTGTGCGCGAGCTGATCTACGCGCGATCCCGCTTCGCCCTGATGGGCTCCGTGGTGGCGCTCATCAGCGTTCTGATGGTGCTCCTCGCCGGGCTCTCGTCCGGACTGGTCAACGACGGCGTCTCCGGTCTGCAACGCATGCCGGTCCAGGGCTTCGCCTTTGCCGCCGAGACCCGGACGGACTCGGCATTCACCCGTTCGGTCGTCGGTCCGGAGCAGGTCGACCAGTGGGCCGCGCGGCCCGACGTGGCCGACGCGACCCCCATGGGCCTGTCCATCATCAACGCCAAGACCTCCGCCGGGACCCCCGTCGACCTCACCCTGATCGGTGCGGACACCCAGGGCCCGCTCATCCCCGCGGTGGCGCAGGGACGCGCCCCCGCGGCCGACGGCGAGATCCTGGTCAGCTCCACCGCCGCCGACAACGTGGAACTGGGCGACACCGTGACGGTCGACCGACTCGGCATCCCTCTCACGGTGGTCGGCATCGCCGCAGACCAGCACACCTTCGGCCACGTCGACATGGCCTTCACGACCCTGACCACGTGGCAGGACGTCCACGCCGGCACGCGCGTCGGCGAGGAGCCGCGCTCCGGCGCCCGTCAGGAGTACAGCGTCGTGGCGATCTCCGGGGTCGACGGCAAGCTGCCCGATCTGGCCGCCGGCGATGCCGCCGCCGGCACCTCCGCCCGCGACCTGGCGGAGGCGTTCAACTCGTCCCCCGGCTACGAGGCCGAGACCATGACGATGTCGATGATCACCTGGTTCCTGTATGCGATCTCGGCGCTGGTCGTCGGGGCGTTCTTCGCCATCCTCACCGTCCAGCGGTCCCGCGAGATCGCGGTCCTGCGCGCCATGGGCGCCTCGACCATCCGCCTGCTGGTCGACGCGGTCGGCCAGGCCCTCATCCTGCTGGCCGGCTCGATCGCCATCGGCGTGGCCATCGGCGTGGGGCTCGGGTCCCTGCTGGTGGGCACCGGGATGCCGTTCGCGCTCGAGGCGGGGCCGATCGCGCTGGGAGCCTTCCTGCTCCTGGCCCTCGGACTCGTCGGCGCCACCCTCGCGACCATCCGGATCAGCTCCGTCGACCCGCACAGTGCACTGGGAGAGAACCGATGACCACCACCGAATCCGCACAGCGTTCCCCCGACTCCGCAACCACGCCGGGTCTCCGACTCCGCGGCGTCGACCTGACCTTCCAGGACGGCGATCAGACCCTACGCGCCCTCGACGGCATCGACCTCGAGGTCGCCCGCGGCGAGGTCCTGGCCGTGGTCGGCCCGTCCGGGGCGGGCAAGTCGAGCCTGCTGGCCGTGGCGGGCGGCCTCGCCACCCCCACCGCCGGCAGCGTCGAGGTCGGCGGCAGGGAGATCACCGGGATGGGACGCCGGGAGCTCACCCGCTTCCGCCGCGACCACGTCGGGTTCGTCTTCCAGTCGGGCAATCTCGTGCCCGCCCTCACCGCGCTCGATCAGCTCCGGCTGGTCGGCACGCTCGGCGGGGACCGCTCCCGGCTTCGCGACCCGGACCGGTTGCTGGAGTCCGTCGGACTGAGCCACCGGGCCCGCCGGCGCCCGGCCACGCTGTCGGGCGGCGAGCGTCAGCGGGTGGGGATCGCCCGGGCCCTCATGTCGTCACCGGATCTGCTGCTCATCGACGAGCCCACCGCGGCCCTGGACCGCAAGAACAGCCACGACGTGGTGCGCCTGCTCGCCGACGAGACCCACGAGAACGGCGTCGCCACGGTGCTGGTGACGCACGACCACGAGATCCTCGAGCACTGCGACAGGGTGCTGGAGATGGTCGACGGGCGTCTTGAGGTGCACGTATGATCAGCCCGCCGCGGGAGCGGTGACAGGAGGTCGTCATGCCACGCATCGATGCCCCCACCGTGGGCGAGCACCGGGACGCCAAGCGGCGGGCCCTGCTCGACGCGGCGCGCTCGATGCTCTCCGAGGCGCCCGGCGCACCGCCCGACATCAACGAGCTCACCGCCCGGGCGGGCATGACGCGGTCGAACTTCTACACCTACTTCCCCTCCCGCGCCGAGTTGGTCGTCGCGGTGGCGGAGGACCTCATGCCCCGCTGGATCACCACCGTCGCCGAGGCGGTGCGGGATGCCGGCGGCGGGCGCCGGGGGGTCGTGGCCTACGTGCACACGACGCTGGACCTGGTCGCCGCCGGTGACCACGCGATCCTCACGGCGCTCGCCGCGCAGCTCCCCGACGGCCCGGCGCGGGAGCGGTTGAACCGGATGCACGCCGAGATGACCACGCCCCTGCGGGAGTCGCTCGCGGAGTTCTCCCCGTCCGATCCGCTGGTGACGACGGAGCTGGTCATGGCGGTGACCTTCAAGGCCTCGGAACTCATCGAGGCCGGGCGACCGCTGGCGGAGGTGCTCACCGCGGTGGACGCCCTGATCGATCCGGCCGGCTGAACGCTCGGACGCGGCACGGGGCGCGCTGGCGCAATGGTGCATTCCCGCAGCGTGGGCCCGGAAGAACCGCGCAAAGACGCAGCGCAAGTCAGGGGGGCGGGTGCGGGGCGCGGGTGCGGGGCGGGAGTCAGGCCGGCCCCACCGCCCATCCCGAGGTCATCTGACCCACGAACGCCGGCAGCCGCATCAGGATCCGGTTCTGCTCGGCTCGGGGCCGGAACCCCACGTCCAGGTACCTGGGCGCGTCGTGGGGCCGGTCGCGCACCAGGGACCGGTACGCCGGCACCAGGTCCTGCTCGACGTAGTCCCACCGCGGCTCCCGGTCGGCCCAGTTGAAGGCCGGCAACGGGGTGCGGAGCACCGTCGGCTGTCCGTTCACGTCGGCCCGGACGGAGAGTGGCCGGAATTCGCCGAGGGTGGACGCCCCGGGAATGTCCGGGGCCCCGCCCACGGTGGTGATGTAGGTGAGCACGCGCCCGACGTCCCCGCGGCCGGCCGCGGTGGCGTCCCACTGGTCGGCGATGACCTGGTTCTGCTCGCGCGAGGCCATCCGCAGCAGCGCCTCGGACAGCCCCTCCTGCGTACCCTCGTCGAGCATCCGCCAGGCGTCGACAACGTAGTCGTCGTAGGCCCCGCCGGCCGCGAGTTCGTCGATCCCGGTCAGCCCCTCGGCCGCGTACGCCTCGTGCATCGGGACCATGTCCATGAAGATGTGGCGCTGCATGATCAGCAGCCGGTGCAGGTACCAGTCCACGTCCTGCCGCGTCAGCGCCGGCCCCACGGTGGCGAGCAGCCGGACATCGCGCGCCGTGGCGTCGGCGATCTCCCACGGCACCCCCGCCAACGCGCCCCCGACGCCCGTCCCCAGTTCGTGCACCCCGGGCACGGTGAGCAGCCCGCCCACCCCGTCCAGGTCCCAGAACCCGGCGGCGAACGACATTCCCGCCAGGCCGGCCATCCCGGTCCACCAGTACCCGTCGTGGGTGTTGTAGAGCCGCAGGTAGTTGGCGTACACCTTGTCGACGGTGGCGAGGTTCGCCTCGAGTCCCCGGGCGGGCTCCCACTCCCCCAGGTCGATTCCCGCGTTCTCCGCGCCCACGGCGAGCCAGTACTGACGGGTCAGGGTCGAGTAGCGCCGGGGCTCCACCCCCGCCGCGCGCACCACATCGAGCGCGTCGCGGAGTTCGGCGCGGTCGGTCGTCATGGTGGTGGAGAACCCGCCGGCGTGCTCGGCGTCCGCGTTGTCCGCCGGGACGTCGAGGTAGGCCGCGTACGGGAGCGCACCCGCCGGCGGCGGAGCGTGGACGAGCGCCATCATGGCGATCATCCACGCGGCGAGCACGGTGGCGTGGAACCGTCCGGTAACGCCTTCCGATCGACCGGTCACGCCGCCCCCAGATCCTGTGTGTGAGTCACGTCACTCTAAGCCGGGCGCCGCCCTCTCGGGGCCGAACGCGCGGGGGCCGATGAGGCGATGCCGGCGCACGCGGGCGACAATGGACGGCATGGGAGTGTCCACCAACACACCCGGCCGACACACCCGGCCAGCACACCCGGAGCCAAGGAGTCCAGTGAGTACCTCGATCGATCGGGCACCTGCCCGTAGCGCCACCCGCGACCTCGCCCAGATCGCGGTGTTCGCGGCCCTCATCGTCGTCCTCGGTCTCCCGGGTCAGATCAGCATCGGTTCCGCCGGCGTGCCGATCACGCTGCAGACGCTCGGCGTGATGCTCGCCGGCGCGCTCCTCGGCTGGCGCAAGGGCGCGCTGTCGGTGCTGGCGGTGATGGTCATCGGCCTGGCGCTGCCCGTCCTCGCCGGGGGCCGCACGACGCTCACCGCGCTGGCCAGCCCAACCGCGGGCTTCCTCATCGGCTGGCTTCCGGCGGTCATCGTGATCGGGCTGCTCACCGCGCTGATGATGCCCCGCTACCGACTCGTCCCCGGGCTGCTCGTCAACATCCTCGGCGGGCTCGTGGTGATCTACGCCTTCGGCGTGGTGGGCATGCTGATCCGCACCGAGCTCACCCTCACGGCCGCGATCGCCGCCAACGGCGTGTTCGTGCCCGGCGACCTGGCCAAGGCGGTCGTCACCGCGGTCGTCGCCCAGCAGGTCCACAGGGCGCGGCCCGGTCTGATCGCCCCCCTGCGCAGGCAGCGCGCGACCCGGGCGTGACCGACCCCCGCGGCGCCGAGATCCGGTTCGACGGCGTCGGCCACTCCTACGGCGACCGGACCGTCCTCGCGGACATCGACCTGGTGCTCACCGAACGACGCATCGGGATCGTCGGCGTCAACGGCGGCGGGAAGTCCACGCTCGCCCGGATGATCAACGGGCTCGTCGTCCCCACCTCCGGCACGGTCACCGTGGACGGCCTCGACACCCGTCGCAAGGGCGCCCGGATCCGTCGGCGGGTGGGCTTCTGCTTCACCGATCCGGACACCCAGATCGTCATGCCCACGGTGGCGGAGGACGTGGACTTCTCGCTGCGCCGTTCGGGGTTGAGCAAGGAGGATCGACGACGACGAGTCGACCAGGTGCTCGCCGGGTACGGTCTCACCGACCACGCCGATCACCCCTGCCACCTGCTGTCCGGCGGCCAGAAGCAGCTGCTCGCGCTGGCGGCGGTGCTGGTGATCGAACCGTCGGTGATCGTGGCCGACGAACCCACGACACTGCTCGACCTGCGCAACCGGGCGCTGGTGGCCGAGACCTTCGCCGAGCTGGACCAGCAGCTCATCGTGGTCACCCACGACCTGGACCTGGTCGCCGACTTCGACCGCGTGCTGGTGGTCGACGGCGGTCGGGTGGTCATCGACGACGCGCCCGCCGCGGCGCTGGCCGGCTACCGCCGCATCGCGCTGCGGACGGGCTCGGGT
>DIAZ01000075.1:30691-30924 GCA_002415925.1 Dietzia sp. UBA5065
GCTGTACGCCCTCGGACGGATCCGGCCGCGCGCCGCGTGGGACCAGGTCCGCCCGGTCCTGCCGATGCTCGTCGCGATCCTGGCGCTGCAGTGGATCGTCGCGGACCTCGACACCGCCCTGCGCGTGAGCGGGTCGCTGCTGGTGGCCGTGGCCGTCGCCGGTCTGGTCGCGTTGACCACCCGCGTGTCGGACATGCTGGACGCGGTCACCCGCGCCGCCCGGCCGCTGCGGC
>DIAZ01000075.1:31154-33221 GCA_002415925.1 Dietzia sp. UBA5065
CCGACCAGCTGGGCGACGCGCTGGCCGCCCGGGGGGTCGACGACTGAGCCGCCCGCGGCGCCGGGCGGTAGCGTCGTCCCGGTGAACGGACGGGAACTCCAGCGATGCGCGGCGATGCGGGCGCGCGAACTGCCGGCCACGACCCTGGAGTTCCCGTTCGGCCCCGACGTCGACGTGTTCAAGGTCCGGGGAAAGATGTTCATGTTCCACGTGGAGGTGGCGGGCGGACGTCAGGTGGTCCTCAAGTCCCTACCGTCGGACTCGCTGGCCCTGCGGGACGCGCACGCCGACATCACGCCCGGCTATCACATGAACAAGCGCCATTGGATCTCGCTCCACCCCGACGGCTCGCTGACCCCCGCCATGGTCGACGAGCTCGTCACCGAGTCCTATCGGCTCGTGGTGGCGGGACTGCCGATCGCGCTGCGGCCGGTCGAGCCGCACGCGTTCGGGCGCGGGCAGCGCTGAGTCTCGGCCGGCGGCGAACCCGTTGGCGGCATGCCGGCGCCGCCGTCAGTTCTGCGGCGACGGGGGCTCCGGCGAGAGGGACTCCTCCGCGAGCGAGCCCAGACGCTCACCCAGCACACCCTCGACGGAGTCGGTGGCGGACGCGGTGTCGATCTGGCCCTCGAGCGAGTCGCCCACGAGCGGCACTCCCCCGACCACCGCGCCGACCGACCCGTCGATGTCGCCGTCGAGCAGGAAGTCCGCGGACTCCGCGACCGGGTTCACGACGGCGCAGATGATTCCCACGGGGATCGGCAACCCCGCACCCATCAGCTGGGCGGCGGTGCCGACGACGGTGCCGATGTTGCAGGCGAGGGTGGCGGTCGAACCGAGCGGGCCCGACGTGTACCCGGGAAGCGAGCCGGTGACGGAGCCCGGCAGCAACTCGCCCGCAGGACCGAGGTAACCGCCGTCCGTCTCGGCCGCGGCGGCCCCGGCCGAGGAGAGGAGAAGCGCGGCGGCCAGCACTCCGGCGTACGCGATGGTCTTGGACATGTGGGGCCTCCGAGCAGCGGCTGCGGGGCGGCTGCCCCGTGGGTCGATGAGTACGACCCCATCACATATCCGTGGGTTGTGGGGATCCGTTACCCGGGGCGGGGACGGCCGCGCCGTGGCGGCCGGTCCGCAGACCCTTGCCTCATCGAAAGTCTGTGCGTATAATAGAACACAGATTCGAGGTGGCAGGGACGGCGGAAGGGGAGGAACATGGACGGCAGCTCACGCGGCACCGCCGGCGATTCCCCCGCGTCCGCGACTCCCGCCTCGCTCACCGACCTGACCGCTGCCGCACGTGAGGGGTGGGCGGCGGAGAATCGGGCGGCGGCACGGCGGCTGATCGCGTGTTACGAGCTGTACCGGGAGTGCGCCCGCCAGGAGGAGGCCGGCGCCGGCGACGGGTCTCCGCCGGGCCATGCCGTGGTCGATCCGTTCGTCGCGGCGACCGGCTACGTCGTCGCCGCCATGGCGATCTCCTCTCTCCGGGCCGAGGCGATGATCAGCTTCGCGTGGGACCTCCACACGCGTTATCCCGCCATACTCGAGGCGCTGTCGGCCGGGCGAATGGACCTGCGTGCCGCGGAGTCCCTGGCGCGGCAGATGGCGACCGTCGACGCCGAGGTCCTGCCGCTGGTTCAGCGGAAGGTGGTCGACGACTACCGCGACGCCCTGGAGGCCGGTGAGCGGCTCGGAGCCAAGACGATGCGCGAGAGGGCCGACGCGATCATCGCCCGGCACGACGCGGACGGCATCCGCCGCCGGCGGGACGAGGCCGCCCGGGCGCGCGGCGTGCGCCTCAACAAGGGGCGAGACGGGATGTCGACGCTGTCCGCCGTCCTCGCCAACGAGGAGGCCGCCGTCCTGGCCGAGGCGATCGACCAGCGGGCGGCCGAACATGCCGACGACGACGAGGGGGCGGCCGCGGGTGAGGAGTGCTTCTACTCGAAGGCCGAACGACGCGCGGACGCCCTGCTGTCCCTCGCGTGTGGAGACCGTCGACGGGCCGGCACGCCCGACCAGCCTCCTGCGCCGCTTCGACCGAGGGTCACCGTCCTGGCGGGACGC
>DIAZ01000075.1:33409-34450 GCA_002415925.1 Dietzia sp. UBA5065
TGCTCGCCATGCTCGCCACCAGCGACGGCGCCAGCTTCGAGAGGGTCGATCCCCGCATCGGCGCCGCTGACGACGCCAGGCGGGCCCTGAGGTACAAGCCCAGCGCCGAACTGGCAAGACGCATCCGGCTTCGGGATGGCACCTGCCGTCACCCCGGGTGCGCGGTCCCGGCCGACGACTGCGACGTGGACCACGTCCGGCCGTTCGATCACGCGGACCCGGCGCGCGGCGGGCACACCGAGGAGTGCAACCTCATGTGCCTCTGCAGGCGCCACCATCGGTTCAAGACCTTCTCGGACTGGGTCTACGACCTGCAACCGGACGGGACGCTGATCGTCACGAGTCCCGAGGGGACCACCACGATGACGCGACCGTCCGGACCGCTCGGCGCCTACAGGCGCGAGCAGGCTCATGCCGAGACCGCGGCCTGGGACGCGCAGCAGCGGCGAAGCCCCGACCCGTCCACCGCCGGCAGCCGCTCGCACTCCGAGCCGACCTACTGGTCCCGGCGCGCCGCCCGCCTGGCCGCCGAACGCGACCGCACCGCGCACCCCGCCGGCACCGGCCCGGGCAGTCCCCGACCGTCCGAGCACGGCCGATGGTGGCGCCGGAACGCACCCGTCGCGAGCAAGGTCGAACAGGACGTCCGGGCACTCCTCGACGAGCTCCTCGACCCACCACCGTTCTGAGGCCCCCGTCTTCCGAGGCCGGCGTCCGTGGCGGGGCGGAATGGGGGATGGTGGAGACATGACCGGGATCCCGAGCAGTCCGTCCGACCACGCACTGGCCGATGTCATGCCCTCCGTCGCCGCAGCGCTGGGGGCGGGCACGCGCAATCCCCTCGCTCTGGAGCCGTGCCGGGACGCGGTCCTCGTGCTGGTCGACGGCCTCGGCGCGGAGCTCATCCGCGAGCACGCCGACGACGCTCCGACCCTCGCCGCACTGTCCACGAGGATGATCTCGGCCGGGTTCCCCGCCACCACCGCCACCAGCCTGACGAGCCTGGCGGTCGGCGCACCGTGTTCGCGACACGGGATCGTC
>DIAZ01000075.1:34708-35225 GCA_002415925.1 Dietzia sp. UBA5065
CGGCGCAGGGCGTCGAGGTCACCTATGTCATGCGTGAGGATTTCCGCGATTCCGGCCTCACGCGCGCGGCGTTCCGCGCCGACGGCGCCTACCTGCCGGCGAGCTCCCTCGACGAGGTCCGCCGGGGCGTCCTGGACAGCGTCGGCGGTCCGTCCCGCACGCGACGCTTCGTCTACGCCTACTTCGGCGATCTCGACCTCGTGGGCCACATCCACGGACCGGGCTCCCCGGAATGGGTGCGGTCGCTGCGGGAGGTCGATGCCTTTGTCGCCGACCTCGCCGCCGACCTGCCCCACGGCTGCACTCTCCTCCTCACCGCCGACCACGGGATGGTCACCGCCGAGACCGTCGTCGACATCGACTTCTCCCCCGCCCTCCTGGCCGACGTCGACACCGTCGCCGGTGAGGCCCGCGTCCGCCACGTCTACGCCCGAGACGGGTCTGCGAACGACGTGCTGGCCGCGTGGACCTCGGAGCTCCGCGGCCACGCACTGGTCATCAGCCGAGAACAGGCGCT
>DIAZ01000012.1:0-8732 GCA_002415925.1 Dietzia sp. UBA5065
GGAGCGGGCGGGTCGGTGACGACGACGAGGGCCACCACCGCCGAGACCACCGCCATCCCCAGGGGGACCGCGAAGGCCGCGCCCAGACCATGCGACTGCGCGAGGAGCGGCATGGACATCGCGGCGATCGCCGCGCCCAGCGGCTGGGACATCTGGCGGATCCCCATGGCCAGCCCGCGGCGGTGAGCCGGGAACCACCCCACCACGAGTCGTCCGCTCGCCGAGTTGCCCGACGCGGTGGCCGCGCCCGCGAGCAGCAGGAACGCCGCCAGGAACGCGAACGAGTCGGCGACCAGGGCGGCCGTCAGGGCCAGGGCCGTGCCGACCGATCCGGCGACCAGGACCAGCCTCTCCCCGGTGCGATCGACCAGCCAGCCCCAGGCGATGAGCGTCGAGGCCATCCCGATCGAGGGCATCGCGACCAGCACGCCCGCCCGCGGGAGCGAGAGCCCCACGACGGTGTGCAGGTGGGGGAGCAGGAACCCGACCCCCGCGATGAAGGCCGAACCGGACGCGGCGACGAACGTCGCCACCGCCAGCACCAGCCAGTGCCGCGCGGTCAGCTGCGTGCCACGCGGCGCGCCCTCGACCTCCTCCACCCCGTCCACCTGCCCGAGCCTAGGCCTGATCTCACAAAGTAGAAATCACTTCCCACTATATGGACTCGGGGAGGGGGCGGCTAGTTCACGTCGCCGTCGTTGACATAGGTGGCGTACAGCGGCAGAGGCATCTCCTGCCGGCGCAGCACGGCACCCCACACGTCCACCCGCGCGGGTGCGAGCAGGTCGCTCGGCAGGCTCGGGGCCACGTACCAGTCGCCGCGATCGAGTTCACCCTGCAACTGACCGGGCGCCCAGCCGGTGTAGCCGACGAACACCCGCATCCCGTCGACGTTGCCGCGGAGCTCGTCCGGATCGCTGTCCAGGTCAACCACGTGCACGCGACCCTCGATCCGCTGGAGGCCGGAGTTCTTCCCGCCGTCGACTCCCGATGCCAGCACCACCAGCGCGATCCCGGTGTCCGGCTTGACGGGTCCGCCGATGTGGAACACCGCCGGCGGTGCGCACAGCCCGGCCCAGGCCGGGAGGATGGTCTCCACCTCGGTCTCACTACGACGGGTGATCACCACCCCGAGCGAGCCGGAGTGGTCGTGTTCGATCACGTAGATGATCGCGCGCTGGAAGTTGGGGTCCGGCATGTCGGGCGCGGCGATGAGCAGCGACCCGGCGACCGGATCCCGCTTGTCCATCGCACTGTAGAGGCGGTCACCGAAGAGGCCGCCGCCACTCAGATCATCCGGGCCCGTGTCCATGCCCCCATGATGCCCCCGTCGTGGCCCACCCACATCCGCGTCCCCTCGATAGGGTCTCGCTACGGTGGCTCCTGTGACCTCACTGTCCGCCGAGCCGGCCGACCCGACGCGCGGCCGCCTGTCCGCGGCGTTGCGCGACTCCGACGGCCTCGGACGGCTGTCGACAGCGCGCCTGTCTGCCCTGCTGAGCGAGGGGATCCACCAGGCCGCCCTCGGGGGGATCGTCCTGTTCAGCCCGGAGGCCGCCACGACCCCGGCGGCGATCGCGGGCGGCTTCGCCGTGATGCTGCTGCCGTACTCGATTCTCGGCCCGTTCGCCGCCGCGGCCCTGGACCGCTGGGACCGGCGGATCGTGGTGGCCGTCGCCGCCCTGGTCAGGACCCTGGCGATCATCGCGACGATCGCGCTCGTGGCCGCCGGTGCCGTCCGCTCGGGGGCGGGGCTGGCGGCGCTGTTCGGCCTCTCCCTGGTGGCGATCGGCCTCGGCCGTCTGATCAACACCGGCATGACCGCCGCGATGCCCCGGGTGGTGCCCGACCGCATCCTCGCGGCCACCAACTCGGTGCTGGTCACGGTGGGGTCGGTCGTGACGGCGGTGGGTGCCGTGGCGGCGTTCGCGGTGCTGGCCGTGCTCGGCGCGGGGGACGCGGCGGTCTCGTTGACCCTCGTCCCCGCCGTCCTCACCGCCGTGATCGGGGCGTGGGCGGTCCTGGCCCTGCCGTCCCGGCACCTGGGGCCCGACGGCGGCGAGGCCGTCGGGCACCCCGGTGCCGGCGTGACCCGGGATGCCGTGGGCCTCTTCGCCGGCGGGCTTGCCGAGGGAGTCCGGGCCGCCCGCTCGACGCCCCTCGTCTGGGGCGCGTTGGCCGGCGTCACGCTCGGACGGGCCGCGTTCGGAATCACCACCATGCTGGCGATCCTGCTGCTGCGCGACGTGGAGACCACCGGCACGGGCGGCCCGGTCGTGGCCGGGATGGGCGGGTTCGGCCTGCTCTCCGCCGCCGTCGCCGCCGGGATGGGACTGGCCGCGGTGGTCACCCCGTGGGCCATCGCGCGCGCCCGCCGGATCCTCGTGGTGGCGGCCGGTGCGACGGTGTCGGCGGCCGCCCAGCTCGCGGTGGGCCCGACCCTCGATCCCACCCCGCTGGTCGTGGGGGCCGTGGCCCTCGGTCTGGGCGCCCAGGTGGTCAAGCTGGTGGCCGACAACGCCATGCAGACCGACGTCCCCGACGCCCGCCGCGGCGGCGTGTTCGCCCTGCAGGACGCGCTGTTCAACTCGGCGTTCGTCGTGGGCATGGTGGTGGTCCTGCCCGTCGTCCCCGCCGACGGCCGGTCCGTCACGCTCATGGTGGTCCCGGCCGCCCTGTACGCCGCCACCGCCCTCCTCGCGATGCTCATCGGAACCCGGTCAGGACCCCAGGCCGAGCGACCCGGCGGCCACCGAGCCGCCACCGACTGATCCTGCCCCGACCGAGCCGACTCCCACAGAGCCGCCGCCCACCGAGCCGACCCCCACAGAACCTCCGCCCACCGAGCCTCCGCCGACGGATCCGGCCGCGGCGGAGCCCACCGCGGCCGACCCGACACCCACCGCACCGGCGTCGAGGGAGCCGGTCGCGGACGGATCGATCGGCAGGGCCGCGTCGAGGTGACCGTCGCCGTCGACATCCGCGACCGAGAGCACCCCGCTGCCGGTGTCCAGGGTCAGCGACCCATCGGCCTCGAGCACCGGGGGAGCGGGCTCGGGGACGGTCCCCCCCTGCACCGGGCCGGCCGGAACCGGCGGAGGTGCAGGAGCCGGGGGAGCGGGCTCCGGCTCGATCACCGGGGGTGCCGACCACCGGGCCGACTCCGACTCGAGCGAACCGGGGTCGAGGGCACCGACCGCGTCCGCGAGCAACGCACCCCAGTCCGGCAGGCCGCCCAGCGCCTCCGACCCGGCGGACACCACCCCGTCCACGGATCCACCCGCCCCCGCCAGCAGCGACCCCGCGGCCAGGGAACCCCCGCCGACGGAACCTCCCCCGATCGACCCGACGCCCACCGACCCGACACCCACCGAGCCGCCTCCGACAGAACCTCCCCCGATCGAACCTCCGCCGACCGAGCCCGCGCCCACCGAACCGGCCGCGAGGGCGCCGGCGCCACCCGCGTAGGCGTTCCACACCCCGCGGTCCCCCTCGTCCGCGTAGACCTCCTGCCCGCCGGACCCCACATCGGTCACCGCCCGGTCGGCCAGCCCGTCGAGGTCCGAATCCCACAGTGCGTCGTCGGCGTACCCGTCGCCGTCGAAATCAAGCCACAGCGCGTCCGCCGCACCGGTCCCGAGGGTGAGGTCGGGCGCACCCTGCCACTGCGTCGGCTCACCGACGCCGTCTCCGAAGAAGTAGTCCATGCCGACGATCGTGTCGCGGGACGTGCCCCCACACCAGGTCGGTCGGACGATCTGTGGACAGCCGATCCGCTATCCACAGGCCGGGCCGTCGCTCTTGACAGGCCCGCTCAGCCGGCGGTGCGGCGCACGAACAGGGCCGGCCGAGCGGGGTCGGCGCCCAGGTCCGAGCCGCCGAGGCGCGCGGCCCGGAGGCCGACGACGACGAGGAAGACCAGCCCCCAGATCAGATAGGCGTTCCCCACCAGGTGCTCGAGCGGCCCCCAGCCGAGTTCGCGTCCGTCGCGGTGGGGGACCCACCACTGGGGCGCGCCCAGGAAGACCACGAGGCCACTGCAGGCCAGGGCGAGCCAGACCCGCTCGTCGTCGTCGTCACTCCTCGTGGCACGGTCCGCCCACACCAGCGTGAGCACGACGGCGGGCACCGCCCACACCCAGTGGTGTCCCCACGACACCGGCGAGCAGAACAACGCGACGTGACCCACGGCGACCGCGGCGGCGACCTCGTGGCCGCCGCGCAACAGGCGCCACGCCACCCAGGCGATCCCCAGCCCGACCAGGGCCGACACCACGAACCACACCACGGACGCGACCGGGTCCTCCACGCCGAGCCTGCGCACGACCCCGTTGACGGACTGGTTGGAGGTGAACGCCAGGCCGCCGATCCGGGCGGGATCCCGGATGGCGAACGTCCAGTAGCGCGCGGAGTCCTCGGGGGCGAGCAGGTGACCGATGCCGGTGAAGGCCAGCGCGGCGACCACCGCGGTCCCCAGCCCCCGCCAGTCCCGGCGCAGCAGGAAGTACAGCAGGAACACCGCGGGAGTGAGCTTGATGGCCATCGCCAGCCCGGTGAGGATTCCGCCCCACCAGCGGCCCCGACCCCGGATCACGTCCACCAGCACCAGGGCCATGAGGAACACGTTGACCTGGCCGAAGCCCAGGGTCTCGCGGACCGGTCCGAACCACAGGGCCACGGCCATCACCGCGACGGTGAGCCACCACAGCTCGCCGGCGGGTCGGTCGCACGTGCGGGTGAGGACGAGCTGCACCACGTACGCGAGCACGGCGATCGTGGCCAGCGTGATGATCGTCGACGCGACCGCCAGCGGGACCAGCGTGAACACCGAGAAGATCTGCGCGGAGAGCGGGGGATAGGTGAAGGGCAGGGTCATCCCCTGCGACAACCGGGGGAGTTCGCCGTAGAGGTCACCGCCGTCGCGGAACACCTGACCGCCGACGCGGTAGACGTCCAGGTCGATGCGGTACGGCGGCACCTGCTGGAGTCCCGGGAGACCGACGGTGTGCAGCAGCGTGCCGAGCAGCGTCAGGACGGCGGCGACGACCCTGCCGGCGGTCGAGGCGAGGTAGCGGTCGACCGCCCGGCCGATCACGACAGGTCGCCGTTCTGCCGGGTCGTGTTCAGGCCTGCCCACCAGCGGCGCAGCTCGGCCTCGGCCTCGTCCCGGTCCAGCGGCCCGCGGTCCAGGCGCAGCTCCTTGAGATACGCCCAGGCCCGACCGACGTCGGGGCCGGGTTTGAGGCCGAGGAGCGTCATGATCTCGTTTCCGTCGAGGTCCGGCCGGACCCGCGCGAGGTCCTCCTTCTCCTCGATCTCCGCGATGCGGTTCTCCAGCGAGTCGTAGGTCGCCCGGAGCGTGGCCGCGCGCCGCTTGTTGCGGGTGGTGCAGTCCGCGCGGACGAGACGGTGGAGCCGGGGAAGGAGGTCGCCGGCGTCGGAGGCGTAGCGCCGCACCGCCGAATCGGTCCACTGCCCCTCCCCGTAGCCGTGGAAACGGAGGTGGAGGAACACCAGGCCGGACACCTCCTCGATCATCTGGCGGGAGTACTTGAGCGTCCGCATCCGCTTGCGCACCATCTTCGCGCCCACCACCTCGTGGTGGTGGAACGTCACGCCGCCGCCCGGCTTGGCCGCGCGCGTGGCCGGCTTGCCCACGTCGTGCAGCAGCGCCGCCCAGCGCAGGACCAGGTCGGGCCCCTCGGGCTCGAGGTCGATCGCCTGCTTGAGGACGGTCAGCGAATGCCAGTACACGTCCTTGTGCTGCATGTGCTCGTCCCGCTCGAGCTTCATGCCGGGGACCTCGGGCAGCACGCGGTCGGCCAGGCCGGTCTCGCACAGCATGTTGATGCCGTCGATCGGGTAGTCGCCCAGCATGGTCTTGTCGAGCTCGGCGCGGATGCGTTCGACCGTGATCCGATCGATCTCGGCCGTCATCTCCGTCATCGCCCGGAAGACCCGCGGGGTGAGGGAGAACCCGAGCTGGGAGACGAACCGGCAGGCGCGGAGCATCCGCAGGGGGTCGTCGGCGAACGACTGCTCGGGGGCGGCCGGGGTGTCCAGGACTCCCGCCAGCAGCGCGTCCATGCCGCCCAGCGGGTCGACGAACTCGTGGCGGCCGTCCGGGTGCAGGCGCACGGCCATGGCGTTGACGGTGAAGTCACGGCGGACCAGGTCCCCGTCGAGGGTGTCGCCGAAGACCACCTCGGGGTTCCGGGTGACCCCGTCGTAGGAGTCCGCGCGGTAGGTGGTGATCTCGATCTGCTGCTCGACGCCCGCCCCGTCGCGCTTCACGGCGGAGAGCGTGCCGAACTCGATCCCGGTGTCCCACACCGTGTCCGCGTACGCATCGAGGATTCCCCGGACGGTGTCCGGGCGGGCATCGGTGGTGAAGTCCAGGTCCGTGCCGAGCCTCCCGAGCACCGCGTCGCGCACGCTGCCGCCCACCAGGTAGAGCTCGTGCCCGGCCTCGCCGAAGGCCGTCGCGAGCGGCGCCAGCACGTCGGCCAGCTCGTTGAGCGTGGTCTGGGCGCCCGCGAGGAGCCGAACCCGCCGCGTCTCCCGCTCCGCCGGGTCGGGCGGGGTGCCCGGCCCGTCCTGGATCCCGGAGAACACCGCGGAGTCGTGCCGGTCCGATGCGGCGCGGGGGTCTGGGAGCGGTCTGCGGGTTGTCACAGCGGAGACTTTACCGAGTCGGGCCGGCGGCCCCCGTGGCGTGCACTCACGCCCCTCGGCCCAGCCGGATGCGCTGCCCCTCCGGCTTACGCTGGCCGAGTGCCCGCGATGCGCATACCTGGGCTGGAGGAATGGACCATTCCGCCATCACAGGTCACGGGGCCAGCGCACCGACAGGCCAGCGGCACGCGGGCCGCGGCGGCAGCCCACGCGACGACCGCCGGGTCAGCCACCGGGCCCGGCCACCTTGGACCACAGCGACTCCACGGGCTCCACCTCCGGCGGCCCGGCCAGCAGCCCGCCCGACTCCGCGAGGTACGCCAGGTACGCGGGATTGCCGAGGAACTCCTGGGCCGCGGCCGCGTCGCGGTACTGCTGGAACACCAGTAGCACGTCGGGGTCGGCGTGGGACGCGCAGAGCACGTAGGCCTGATGACCGTCGTTGTCCCGCACGGCGTCGGGCATGTGCCTGCGCCACACCTCGACCAGCGCGTCCCGCCGGCCCGGCCTGGCCCGGTGGCGGAGGACCAGGGCATGGGGGACGGGACCTGAGCTCATGACGCGGACTCTAGCCGCGCCCGACGCCGGACACACTCGCGTGCGGCACGCCCACGATTCCGGAACCCGCCGCCCCGGCCGGTAGCATCGATGGGTGTCCGAAGCCGAACGCCCCGTCGAACCGCGCGCCAACTCGCCGCGGCGCCGACGGGCTCGTCGACCCGCCGGGCCCGGAGCCGACGGCCAGAACTCCGCAGGTCGGGGCGGCGGATCGGCGCAGAGTCCCGACGGCAAGCGGGCCACTCACAGCGACAAGAGCGCCACCACGCAGGGCTCGTCGGGCGGGCAGCACCAGCCGTCCACCCAGGCCGGCCCCCCCGGGGACGGTCAGGCCCGTCAGGGTCGCCGACGGCGTCGCGGGGGCCGGGGCGGACGGGGCGGTCGCGGGCAGGGCAGGACGCCCGACGCCCAGCGCCAGGAACCCGGCTCCCAGGCCAAGGACTCCACCCCGTCCACGCATACGGTCAAGTCCGGCGACGGGACCGCCGGTGCCACCTCCGCGCGCCAGGGTCCGCGGAATCCCCGGAATCAGAACCGGTCCGCCAGGCCGTCCGCGGGCCAGGCCTCGTCCGCCTCCACCTCCCGCGGCTCGGCACCGGGCAAGGCCGCCGCGAAGAACGCCGCCAAGTCGGGGTCGAAGCCGGGCGGCAAGCAGGGCGTGAAGGCGGGGGCGAAGGCCCCCGGCGGCAAGAACCCCCGCAGCGCGCGCGGGGGAGGGCGGCCTCCGCGCAACGGGCAGCGGCTGCGCACGGTGCTCGAGACCTCCGCGGGCGGACTGGTCCTCCGGGGACTCGCCGAGGCGGCCGCGGCGGGTGCCGAACCGGACCTGTCCCGCCTCGAGGTGGCGTTGATCGGGCGACTCGACAGGCGCAACCGCATGCTGTGGTCGATGCCCAAGGGCCACATCGAACCAGGGGAGACCGTCGCGGAGACCGCCCGGCGCGAGGTGCTCGAGGAGACGGGCGTCGACGGCACGGTGCTGGCCCCGCTCGGGACCATCGACTACTGGTTCGTCGCGGAGGGGCGCCGGATCCACAAGACCGTGCACCACCACCTGATCCGCTACGACCACGGCGAACTGTGCGACGAGGACCCGGAGATCACCGAGGTCGCCTGGGTGGCGTTCGACGATCTTCCCAGGCGCCTGGCCTACCCGGACGAGCGGCGGTTGGTGGAGTCGGCGCTCTCGCTCATCCCCGACCTGGCACGCGCCGAGCTCGCCGGTGAGGCCCCCGCGCCGCTGCCCTCGCAGATCGTGGATCCCTCCCGGCGCTCGGGGGGACCGGAACCGGTCCGACGCTCCGGCGCCGGTTCCCGGGAGAACCCCCGGGACCGAGACGATCGGCGCGGGGCCTCTCCGGAGGAGTCCGGGTCGTGAGTCGACGGCCGGGTGGGCGGCTCGTCCGGGCTGTCGTCCCGATGGCCGTGTGCGCGGCCCTGGCCGGGGTCCCGCTGTGGGGCGCGCCCCCGGTCCGCGCCATCACCCCGGAGCAGGCCGC
>DIAZ01000012.1:8949-19643 GCA_002415925.1 Dietzia sp. UBA5065
ATCACGGTGTCGGGCACGATCAGCAACGTCGGTGACACGCCGCTCGAGTCCGTGGACGTCCGGCTCCAGCGCGGCCCCCGGGCGGCCGGTGCCGAGTCGGTGCGGGCGCCGCTGGTGTGGTCGGAACCGTCCTTCGGGGTGCGCGGCGAGTTCGTGCAGGTCGCGGCGGCTCTCGACCCCGGGGAGTCGGTCACCTACCGCGTCTCCATGCCCGCCCGCGAGGCCCCCGGCCGGCCGGGCCCGGACCTGCAGCTCACGGAACCCGGCGTCTACCCGCTCCTGGTCAACGTCAACGGCACCCCGGAGGGCGGGTCGCCCGCGCGGCTCGACGACGCCCGCACCCTCCTGCCCGTCCTGGACGCCCCGACTCCCGGGCCGCTTCCGCGCGACGACGGCGAGGTGGGCGCCTCCGAGCCGGCGGACGGGACCGTCCCGGCTCCCGTTCCGCTGACCATCCTGTGGCCGCTGGCGGCGCCGCCGACCCGCATCGCACTCGTGCCCGGTGTGGACGGCCCGGACCCCGTGGTGGCCCTGACCGACCAGTCCCTGCTGAGAGACCTCTCGGAGGAGGGCCGGCTCACCGGCCTGCTGCGGGCCGCCTCCGCCGCGTTCGGGGGCGAGGGCGGGCAGGCGCTGCGCCGGGCGACGTGTCTGGCGGTGGACCCGGAGCTGCTGGGGACGGTGTCCGAGCTCGCCGCCGGCAGGCCGGTCGTGATCGACGACGGCGGCGGGCCCGCTGATCCCGGCCCGGTGTCCGGGGACGCCTCCCGGTGGTTGGACGAGCTCCGCGCGCTCGCCGCCGGCGGCTGTGTGGTGGCCCTCCCGGCCGCCCAGGCGAACCTCGACGTGGTGGGGGCGATCGGCGACACCACCCTGACCTCCGCCGCCCTGGATCGCTCGGACTCGGTGGAACGGATCCTGGACGTCGCCCCCGTGCCGGACGTCCTGGTGCCGGCCTCGGGGACGCTGGCCCCCGACGCCGCGCGGGCGCTGGCGGGCCCGGGGACCACGGTGATCGTCGCCGCCCCCTCCACCCGCACCGACACCGGGGTCGTGCCCGGCCCCGGTCTCGTCGGCCTCGCCGGAACCGACGGCGTGCGGGCCCTGACCTACTCGGCCACCCTGGGGGCCGCGCTCGCCGCGACCGGGTCGCTCCCCGAGAACCCGCGGTATTCGGATCCCGACACCCGGTACTGGCTGACGGCGGATTCCCCGGCGGCCCGGCTGCAGGACGCCCGCGCGGCGCTCCTCGCCCCGCTGCTCGAGCCCGGCTCCGACGCGGGAACCCGGGGGGTCCTGGCCGTGCCCCCGCAGGTCTGGACCGTCGACGAGGTGGCCGCGGGCTCCTTGCTCGACTCACTGGGCGATCAGCTGGCCTCGGGCCGGATGCGGGCGGTCTCGCTGACCGAGCGACTGGGTGAGCCGGTCACGGTCCCCGAGGGGAGCCTTGCCGAGGATCCCACCGGGGCGACCGATCCCGGGGCCGCCGACCCGTTCGCGGGAGATCCCGCGGGAACGACCGCGGAGCGACTGGAGGTCTCCCTCGAGGGCATCAGGACCCTCCGCTCGCTCGTGGACACCACCGATCCGACCTCCGTCGGCGCGGACAGCCACATCGACCCGCTGCTGGGTGACGCCCTGCGGGTGATCTCCGAAACCGGGCGCCGGGCGGACGGCGACGGCCTCACCGCCGAGACCGGCACCGGCACGGCGGCACGGCTCCGCTCCGCCACCCGACTCGACCGGCTGGGGGCTACCGTCTCGGCGTCGCTCGCCCGGGTGGACCTGCTGCCGCCGGGAAGCGTCTTCACCATGGCAAGCCCCAACAGCCCGCTGCTGCTGGTGACCCGCAACGCGCTGCCGTTCCCGGTGAGGGTGAACATCGAGGTCAGTGCGCCGGCGGCCATCCAGGTCGACCCTGTGGGCGTCATCCAGATCCCGGCGGCGGGGTCGCGGACGCTCCAGGTTCCCACCCAGTCCGACTCCGACGGCGGCGTCCGGCACACCGTGACCTTCGCCCTCTCCGCGCCCGGGGGTCAGGCGTTGTCCGCGCCGGTCGAGATCTCGGTGCAATCCGGCGGCTACCCGGTCGCGCAGGTCTTCGCCCTGGCCGCCGCCGCCCTCGCCCTCGCCCTGGGTGGTCGTCGATACCTGCGCTACCGTCGGGGAATCCTCGACCCCGCGGACGAAGGGCACCGACCGTGAACGACGAGCAGGGCCCCCGCGACCCCGAGCTGCGCCGACCCGACCCCGGGCTGCGGGACAGACTCCGCGAGCCGGGCAGTTGTGTCCTGCCCCGCCCCGTCTCGCCCCCGCCCGTCGCCGACTCGTTCGCGCCAGACGCGGTCCCGGACCAGCCACTCGTGTCCGGCTCGACCGGTGCGTCGCCCCGCGGCGGGGGGACCGGAGGTACCACGCGGGATTCCTCCGACGCCTCGGTGATGCGGTCCACGGGGTCGATGGCGGTGGCCAACCTCGCCAGCCGGATCACCGGATTCGTCCGGATGATCCTCATCCTCACCGTGCTCGGCCCGGCCGTCGCGTCGGCGTTCAACACCGCCAACACGCTTCCCAACATGATCACCGAGCTGGTCCTGGGTTCGGTACTCACCGCGATGTTCATGCCACTGCTCGCGAGGGCCGCGCAGGAGGACCCCGACGGGGGCGTCTCCTTCATCAGACGCCTGCTCACCTCGACCGCCGCGCTCGCGCTGGTCGCGACCGTGATCGCGGTGGCGTGCGCCCCTCTGCTCACCGACCTCAACCTGGGTGACGGCGAGGTGAACACCGACCTCGCCACGGCCTTCGCGTTCCTGCTGTTGCCGCAGATCTTCTTCTACGGCGTGTTCTCCGTGATGCTCGCGGTCCTCAACTACAACGGGGTCTTCCGCCCCGGGGCGTGGGCGCCGGTGTGGAACAACGTGGTCGCCATCGCGACCCTGGCGTTGTTCGCCGTGATCGGCACGGGGATCGACCCGGCGGAGCCCGTCAACCTGCTCAGCGCGCCGATCCTGCTGCTCGGACTGGGCACCACCCTGGGAGTCATCGTCCAGGCCGCCGTCCTCCTCCCGGCCCTGCGCCGCGCCGGCGTGGTCCTGCGCCCCCAATGGGGCCTGGACCCCCGGATCAGGCAGTTCGGTGGCAACGCCCTCGCCGGGGTGACGTACGTGGCGATCTCCCAGGTCGGTCTGGTGATGACCAACCGCATCGGGTCCGCCGCGGACGAGGCGGCCATCGCCATCTACGGCACGTACTGGCTGCTCCTCCAGGTCCCCTACGGGATCATCGGCGTCACTCTGCTCACCGCCATCAACCCGCGGCTGGCGGACAACGGCGTCGCCGGCCGCTCCGACGCCGTGGTGAGGGACATCTCGCTCGGGACCCGCCTGTCCCTGTTCGGGCTGCTCCCGATCATCGCCTTCATGACCGCGTTCGGACCCTCCATCGCCACGGGCCTGTTCCGCTACGGCAACTTCGACGCCCAGAACGCCGACATCCTCGGCCTCACCCTGGCATTCGGCGCGTTCACCCTGATCCCGTACGCGATCGTCCTGCTCCAACAGCGGGTGTTCTACGCCCGCGAGGACTACTGGACCCCGACCGTGATGATCCTCGCGATCACGGTCGTCCGAGTGGTGCTGTCCCTGATCGTCCCCTTGGTCGCGGACGAGCGCTCCCACGTGGTGATCGGCCTCGCCCTGGCCAACGGGGTCGGATGGGTCGTGGGAGCGGTCGCCGGGTACGTCCTGTTGCGCCGCAAGCTGGGGTCCCTGCGGGGACGCGAGACCGCCAGATCCGCGGTCTGGACACTCGCCGCCTCCGTCGTCGGCGCGCTCACGGCCCTCGTCGCGGACACCGTCCTCCCGCTGGACCTGCTCACCGATGCGGTGGGCAGCATCGGGTTCGTGGTCCGGGTCGGATTGGCCGCGGTCATCGCCCTTTCGGTCACCGGGCTGATCCTGTCCAGGTCGCGTCTGCCCGAACTCGACGCGGTCGCCCCCGTCGTCAAGGGTCTCGCGAGGCGGCTGGGGCGATAGTCGGGTGCCCCGCCTGGGGGACCGTACACTCGGAGTGGCTACGAGCGGTCGGGCCCGGTGGGCGGCCGCAGGATCGAGGAGGTCGACGGGTGGGCGAGGGCAACGGAGCTCCGGAGCACGATGCCATCCCGACCCCGCCCCTGCTCAGCGCGGGCGGTCTCGTCTCGGGTGGTCGCTACCAACTCCTCGAACCGTACGGCGGCGTCGCCGGTCAGGCCTTCTGGCGAGCGCGGGACAAGCGCCTCGGCCGCGACGTCGCACTGACCTTCGTCGACCCGCTCCCCGGCGAGGAGCCCCCCGGCTCCGCCACCGGCGTCCTCGACCGCACCGTGGCCCTGACCGGCGTGTACTCGGATGGGCTCGCGCGCGTGCTCGACGTGATCCGCGGTCGCGCCGGCGGGATCGTGGTGAGCGAGTGGGTACCCGGCCGCAGCCTGGCGGCGGCCGCCGGCGACCCCGATCCCGACTCCGCCGTGGCCGCGGTCTGGGGGCTCTCCGACGCCGCCACGAGAGCCGAGGACGCCGGCCTGCTCCTGGGACTCGACTCGCCGGACCGGATCCGTCTCACCGAGGACGGTCGAGCCGTCCTGGCGTTCCCCGGCGTCTCCTCGGCCGCCGACGGCCACACGGACGTCCGCGGGCTCGGTGCCGTGCTCTACACCCTCCTCACCGGGAGATGGCCGGGACCGCTGCCCGGCGGTTCCGAGCACCACCATCCCCTGGACGGCCGTCCGACCGTCGCCCCGACGGACGATGACGACGAGGTGGTCGATCCCACCGTCCTCGATTCCGGGGTGCCGCACGACTCCGCCGTCCTGGCGATCCGGTCCCTCGACGGGTCGTCGGTCAGCTCCGCCGCCACCGTGAGATCGATGATCGCCGACCGGGTGGGTGGGCCCGTCCGTCCCGCCCCGGCCACCGCCCCCACCGACCCCGACCCCGACCTCGGCACCGACCTCGGCACCGGCCCGGAGCCGTACACCCCCCCGGACGAGGAGACGCAGAAGCGGCGCTGGCAGATCATGGCCGGGACCAGTGCGGCGGCCGTCGTGGTGATCGCCCTGCTGTTCGCCTGGATGCTCGGCGCGTTCGCCGGGAGCCGGAACGACACCCCGCTGACCCAGCAGCTCGACGCGATCGAGCGCGCCGCCCAGGCCAGCCGGTCCGCCGAGTCCGCCGCACCCGGACCGGCAGACGGGGAGCAGGGGGAGGCCGCCCGCTCCACGCCGTCCACCCCCATCGCCGTCTCGGCCGTCACCTCGTGGCAGCCGACGTCGTCGGCGGGCACCGCGGAGAACTCCGCCAGCGCACCCGCCGCCGCCGACGGCGACCGGTCCACCTCGTGGTCCACCGACACCTATCTCAATCAGTTCGGCGAGAGCGGGGCTGCGTTCAAACCCGGTGTGGGACTGCTGTTCTCGCTCGACCGGGCGCAGGAGACCCGCCGGGTCGTGGTCTATTCGGCGGACGACGGCGTGGAGTTCGAGGTCCGCTCGGCCCGCAGCGCCTCGCCCACATCGCTCGACGAGACCACCCTGCTCGGGGACGGGACGGTGCGGGGCGGCTCCGGAGCGGTGACGATCGACAGCCCCGAGGAGTCCGAATTCGTGCTGGTGTGGATCACCAGGCTGGGCACCTCCGGTCCGCAGGCCTACGCCGCGTCGATCACCGAGGTCGAGCTCACACGCTGACCTCAGGGCACCCCGGGGGTCGCGAGATGACGTCCCCACTGCACACCGTGCCGGGTTAGCGTGACGCCCGTGAACACCGGTTCCGTCGACGCCCCCGCCTCGGTCGTGGAACGCCCGCCGCTGACGGCAGCGTCCTCCCTCACCGACGCCGAGCTGCTCGACGCGCATGTCGCCGGCGACCCCGATGCGTTCTCCGCCCTGGTCAGGCGTCATTACGATTACCTGTGGCGGTTGGCCATCCGCACCTCCTTCAACCGGGACGACGCGGCGGAGGCTCTGCAGGAAGCTCTCATGTCGGCCTACCGCAAGGCCGTCACCTTCCGGCACGCCTGTCCTGTGCAGGGGTGGCTCTACCGCATCGTGGTCAACGCCTGCCTGGACAAGATGCGCTCCCAACGGTTGCGCACGCACACCGAGCTCACCCCGACGCTGCACGAGGAGATCTCCCTCCGGGACCACTTCCATCAGGATCCCGCCTACGCGATCATCGTGGCCGAGGCACTCGCGGAGTTGCCCACCGAACAACGCGACGCGGTGGTGGTCGTGGACATGCTGCGGTGCACCGTCGCGGAGGCCTCCCACCTGCTCAACGTCCCGCCGGGCACCGTCAAGAGCAGATGCTCGCGAGGCCGCGCCAAGCTCAGCGTCCTCCTCCGCGGTGTGACGCTCACGGCATGAGGGAACAACGCCGACCCCTCACGTGTTGTCGCCTTAGGAGGTCCCACGGATCCGTGCAGTCCTCGTCACCCCACCCGCCAAGGAGCCCCCGAACCCATGAGCGACACCCTCCACGACGTGATCATCGTCGGATCCGGTCCGGCCGGGTACACCGCAGCCATCTACTCGGCGCGGGCCGAGCTCACGCCACTGGTGTTCGAGGGTTCCCAGTTCGGCGGGGCGCTCATGACCACCACGGAGGTCGAGAACTTCCCCGGATTCGCCGAGGGCATGATGGGTCCCGACCTCATGATGCAGATGAGGGAGCAGGCGGAGCGGTTCGGTGCCGACCTCCGCATGGAGGACGTCACGTCGATCGATCTGGTCGGCGACGTCAAGACCGTGCGAGTGGGGGAGGAGGAGCACCGCGCCCGCGCCGTGATCCTCGCGATGGGCGCCGCCGCCCGCTACCTCGGCATCCCGGGGGAGCAGGAGCTCCTCGGCCGCGGAGTGAGCGCCTGCGCGACCTGTGACGGGTTCTTCTTCCGGGACAAGCCCATCGTGGTGGTGGGGGGCGGTGACTCCGCGATGGAGGAGGCCACCTTCCTCACCAAGTTCGGCTCCTCGGTCACCGTCATCCACCGTCGCGAGGAGTTCAGGGCCTCCAAGATCATGCTCGAGCGGGCCCGTCAGAACGAGAAGATCTCCTTCGTCCTCAACACCACGGTCGACGAGGTGCTCTCGGGTCCCAGCGGCTCCGTCGAGAAGCTGCGACTCCGCGACACGGTGACCGGCGAGACCAGCGAGCTCGAGACCTCGGCGATGTTCGTGGCGATCGGCCACGACCCGCGATCGGAGCTCGTCCGCGACCAGGTCGAGGTGGATGGCGACGGATACGTGCTGACCGGGCAGACCACCGCGACCTCCCTGCCGGGCGTCTTCGCCTGCGGCGATCTCGTGGACCATCGCTACCGGCAGGCGATCACTGCCGCCGGCTCCGGATGTTCGGCATCGATCGACGCCGAACGGTGGCTCGCCGAGCAGGCCTGACAGCCCACCCCGTCACCCCCCACCGAGAGGACCAGCAGCATGGCTTCCACCACCCCGAACATCATCGACGTCACCGAGGCCGATTTCGCGGAGACCGTCCTCGCGGCCAGCGGCAGTAAGCCCGTGCTGGTCGATTTCTGGGCGACCTGGTGCCGCCCCTGCACCATGATGGCACCCGTCCTGGACGAGCTCGCCGGTGCCGAGGCGGACAAGCTGACCGTCGCCAAGGTCGACGTCGAGGCGAACCAGGAGCTGGCGGCCGAATACCAGATCACCGCGATCCCCGCCCTGCTGCTGTTCTCCGGCGGCGAGCCGGTCAAGCGCATCACGGGGGCCAAGTCCAAGTCCGCACTCCGCACCGAGCTCGGCGACGTCCTGTAGACCCCGCCCCGCGCGGGTGCGCCCCGGGCACGCCCGCCCCCGAGGCGGTATGTTCATCCGGGTACCGGACGAGTGGAACGTGAGGAGACCGATGGCGTGGCGACGTGGTGACCGTGGGCCCGAGGTGGCGTCCATCCGGGCCACCCTCGCCAGCATGGGCCTCCTCCACACCATCGACTCCGTCGGCGTCACCGAGCCGGAGACGGGATCGATACTGGCGCGGACCGATGCCGTCTTCGACGCCGACCTGGAGACCGCCGTCCTTGCCTTCCAGCAGGCTCGCGGGCTCATCTCCGACGGGATCGTGGGTCCGGCCACCCAATCCGCGCTTCAGGACGCCAGTCACGTGCTGGGCACCCGGGACCTGAGCTACATCGTCTCCAAGCCGGTCGCGGGAGACGACGTCGCGCAGCTCCAGCGTCGCCTGGGGGAGCTCGGTTTCTACGCGGGCCCGGTCGACGGGACCTTCGGTCCGCTCACCCACGCCGCGGTGACCGACTTCCAGCGGGACTGCTGCCTGCCCGCCGACGGAGTGGTCGGCGCGGAGACACTGGACACCCTCGGTCATCTGTCCTCCCTGTTCAAGGGCGGTGACGTGTCCTCCCTCGTCGAGAAGGAGCGGGCCCGCAGGGCGGGGCCCATGCTCGCCGGTAAGCGGATAGTCCTGGATCCCGGTCCCAGCGGTTCGGAGAACCCGATCCGCATCGAGACCCCGTTCGGCACGATCACCGACGCCGAGTTGCTGTGGGACATCACCCGGCGACTGTCCGAGCGGATGAACCAGGCCGGGGTCGAGGTCTTCCTCTCCCGCCCCGAGGCCATGATCCCGACCGATCCCGAACGGGCGGAGATCGCCAACGCGTTCAACGCCGATCTCATGATCTCCCTGCGCCTGGACCGTCACCCCAACCCGGTCGGCAACGGGATCGCGACCTTCTACTTCGGCAACTCCCTCGGGGCCGAGTCCATGCTCGGCGAGGCCTTGTCCGGCTTCATCCAGCGTGAGATCGTCAGCCGAACCGGCCTGCGCGACTGCCGGACGCACGGACGAAGCTGGCCGCTCCTGCGGATGACCCGCATGCCGTCCGTCCAGGTGGTCCTGGGGTACGCCTACAACCCCATGGATCTGCAGATCCTCGGCGACCGGACCGCCCAGGACACCATCGTCGATTCGATCCTCGTGGGCGTGAAGCGCCTCTATCTCCTTGACGAGGACGACCATCCCACCGGATCGATGTCGGTCAACGACCTCATCGACTTCGAGCAGCGCCAGCGGGACTGATCCCGCCGCTCCGGGCCGACACCCCGGACACGGACAGGACCCCCAGCTTCCGGGTGGCGAAGCCCCGCTCGGCGAAGAGCTGATCGAGCGCCCGCTCGACATCCGCCTTCCACAGATGTTCGCTCTCGATCTCGAGCCGCAGGCGCGGGTGGGTCTCGTGGTCCGCGACCACGGTGAAGCCGTGTTCGATCAGGAAGCCGGTCGGCGCGACACACGAGCCTGCCCCGCACATGTCACGTGACGTAATGGACCCCGTGTCCTGGGAGGTGACTCCGAAAGCCTCGATGGCCTTGATTCCGCGGCTTCGGAGATCGACCACCACCGCGTCGAGGAGCGAGGTCCGCGAACCCGTCGGCGCGTCCCGTTCCACGCTCATCCCCGCCAACAGGATCGCATCCGACCCGACCGGGGAGGTCGGGAAACACGCGGCGCGGGGAACCATCCCCGGTGGCGCGTAGAAGGCCGCGCCGGCGGAGTGCTCACCGTTCCGGGCGACCTGACCGCACACACCCCACTCCAAGGAGACATGGGAGATCCAGGCCTCCTTCTCGAACTCGGGGTCACCCGGGGCGGCGTCCCCCTCGTTCCCGTCCGTCTGCCAGTAGACGCACTTGCGTGCGCGAGGTCCGAGTTGGTCCACGGCCGAGAGGTCGAGCGGACGGATGGTGATCATCGTGATGGTCCGGTGGTCCCGCCCTCGAGCAGGGCGAGTACCCGTTGCAGGTCTTCGGTGTCACCCACGTCGATGGTGATCCGACCCTTGCGGCGGCCCATCGTCACGGACACGGAGGTCTCGAACCGGTCCGAGAGACGCCCCGCGACCGCCTCGAGGGCGGGATCGCGGTGGCCACCCCGGGGAGTCGGCCGCCGCGTCGGCTCCGCGCCTCGGGGGTCGCGATTCGCGAGCGTGACGATCTCCTCCGTCGCCCTCACCGACAGGCCCTCGGCGACGATGCGTGCCGCAAGCTCGTCCTGGGCTGCGGCACCGGCTTCCAGAGCGAGCAGCGCCCTCGCGTGTCCTGCCGACAGGACGCCCGCTGCGACCCGCCGCTGCACCGCGGTGGGGAGCTGGAGCAGCCGGATCGTGTTGGTGATGGCGGGGCGGGAGCGCCCGATCCGTAGCGCGAGTTCCGACTGGGTCACGTCGAACTCCTCGAGGAGCTGCTGATAGGCGGCGGCTTCCTCCAAGGGGTTCAGCTGCACCCGGTGGATGTTCTCCAGAAGGGCGTCGCGGAGGAGGTCCTGATCCTCGGTCTGGCGAACGATCGCGGGGACGGCCGTGAGCTGCGCGCGCTGACTCGCGCGCCAGCGTCGTTCGCCCATGATGAGCTGGTAGCGGCCATCCGGCATCTCGCGGACGACGATCGGTTGAAGGAGGCCGAACTCCTTGACCGAGTGGGCGAGTTCGGCGAGCGCCTCCTCGTCGAAGTGCGTCCGCGGCTGCTTGGGGTTGGGATCGATGCTCGACGGCGGGATCTCTCGATACACCGCGCCGGGATCGACCAGTTCGGTGGTTTCACGTGAAACAGCGCCGGCTCGCTCCGGCACCGTGCCCGACGAGCCCGGCTCGACGCCATCCCTCGCGCCGCGGTCCCC
>DIAZ01000053.1:0-704 GCA_002415925.1 Dietzia sp. UBA5065
AGATGTGTATAAGAGACAGCATTCGAACATGCAAGGGTCAATCCGTGCGTTCGGCGGGCCGAGCATCCTCGCGCGGTCCGGGTCCGGCGACGCCGAGCAGCATGGGCGTGAACCGCCCGTCGACCTCAGGTCGGCGAACCGTCTTGCGAGCTCGCGGTCGGCGATGAACCCGTCCGGGCTGGTGGCGGCGCAGGTCCTCAGCGCCGACCGCGCGCCTCGCGGTAGATCTCGACGAGCGAATCGGTGGAGGAGTCGAAGCCGTCGCCCGGGTGCTTCTCGGCGGTGAGGGCGGACAACAGCTCGCCGGCCTGGGCCTTGCCCAGCTCGACGCCCCACTGGTCGAACGCGTTGATGCCCAGGACGGCTGCCTGGACGAACACCACGTGCTCGTAGAGCGCGATGAGCTGCCCGACCACGCCCGGGGAGAGCGACGGGGCGAGGATCGTGGTGGACGGCCGGTTGCCGGGCATGACCTTGTGCGGGGCGAGCGCGGGGTCCACGCCGTCGGCGAGCACCTCCTCCTCGGTCTTGCCGAACGCCAACACCCGCGACTGTGCGAACAGGTTGGCCATGAGCAGGTCGTGCATGGACCCGGTGCCATCGGCGATGGGCAGGTCCGTGATCGGCCGCGCGACGCCGATGAAGTCCACCGGGACGAGCTGGGTGCCCTGGTGCAGGAGCTGGAAGAAGGCGTGCTGACCGTT
>DIAZ01000053.1:928-9852 GCA_002415925.1 Dietzia sp. UBA5065
GCCGTCGAGGCGCACCGACTTGCCGAGCGACTCCATGGTGAGCTGCTGGAGGTAGGCGGGGAACCGCAGGAGGTCCTGGGCGTAGGGGATCACGGCCTTGGACTGGGCGCCGAGGAAGCACGTGTACCAGATCCCCAGCAGCGCCATGAGGACCGGCGCGTTGTGCTCCGGGTCCTCGGTGGCGAAGTGCAGGTCCATCGTGTGGAAGCCCTCGAGCAGCTCGACGAACGCCGCGGGGCCGACCGTGACCATGACCGACAGCCCGATGGCGGAGGACACCGAGTACCGCCCGCCGACCCAGTCCCAGAACTCGAACATGTTGTCCGCGGAGATGCCGAACTCGGCGACCTTCTCCGCCGCGGTGGACACCGCGACGAAGTGCGAGGCGATGGCGTCCTCGGAGCCCAGGGCCTCGACGAAGTGGCGCCGGGCCGCGTGCGCGTTGGCCATGGTCTCCTGGGTGGTGAACGTCTTGGAGGCCACCACGACCAGGGTCGTGGCGGGGTCGATCTCCGCGAGCACGGCGGAGAGGTCCGCGGGGTCGACGTTGGAGACGTAGCGCGCGCGGATGCCGGCGGTCTGAAGGTGACGCAGGGCCTTGTCGACCATCACGGGTCCGAGGTCGGAGCCGCCGATGCCGATGTTGACCACCGTGTCGATCCGCTCGCCCGTGTGCCCGGTCCACTCGCCCGAGCGGACGCGGTGGGCGAAGTCGGTCATGCCCGCCAGGACCGCGTGGACGTCGGCCACCACGTCGCGCCCGTCGACGACGAGCTCCGCATCCGCGGGGAGGCGGAGCGCGGTGTGGAGGACGGACCGGTCCTCGGTCGTGTTGATGCGGTCGCCCCGGAACATGGCGGCCCGCTGCGCCGGCAGGTGGGCGGCGCGGGCGACCTCGATGAGGGCGGCCAGGATCTCGTCGGTGACGAGGTTCTTGGACAGGTCCACGTGGAGGTCTCCGGCGGTGATCGACATCCGGCGTCCGCGTTCGGGGTCGGCCTCGAACAGCTCCCGCAGCGACACCTCGCCGATCGCGGGGACCAGGTCCTCCACCGCTGCCCACTGCTCCGTCGTGCTGATGTCGGTCATCACCGCTCCTGCCCAGAGGTACTCGCCTGTCAGCGAGGCTAGCCGGGAATAGGGAGGGGAAGGCGGGCTTCGTCGTCGTCGATACGTCCGACCTGGCCGATTTCACCCCCACCGACGACGTCCGGGTCCCTGGCCCCGGCTGGGTCAGCCCAGCCGGCCCCGGCCGAGGCGCAGGAGCATCCCCGCGAGCGTCTGGCCCTCCTGGCCGAGGGAGGAGAAGCGCTCGTAGACCTTGAGTTCGCGGGTGTGGACGAGCTTCGTCCCGCCGGACTGCATGCGGGTGCGGCCGATGCGTTTGGAGATCTCGCTGCGACGGACGATGGCGTTGAGGATCTCGGCGTCGAGCCGGTCGATCTCCAGGCGGAGTTCCTGGATCTGGGCCTCGGACAGCGGGTCGTCCGTGCCGGCGGGGTCGGTGGTCATGCGGTGATTATCCCACTGCGGTCGGATACCTCGGCGGGACCGTCTAATGTGTGCGCCCGTGGAGAACCTAAATTCGACCCTGGCGGACATCGGATCCGTGATCTGGGGGCCCTTCGTCCTCATCCCGCTGCTCCTGGGCACCGGCCTGTTCCTGACGATCCGCCTGCGGATGCTGCAGTTCCGCAAGCTCGGCCCCGCCCTCCGGCTGGGGTTGTTCCAGCGCCAGGACGACGGCGGCGTGGGCGACATCTCGCAGTACCAGGCGCTCACCACGGCACTGGCCGCCACCGTGGGCGTGGGCAACATCGTGGGTGTGGCCACGGCCATCGCGCTGGGCGGCCCCGGCGCGCTGTTCTGGATGTGGGTCACCGCGCTCGTCGGCATGGCCTCCAAGTACTCCGAGGCGTTCCTCGGGGTGCGATACCGCGTCACCGACGCCCGCGGCGAGCAGTCCGGTGGCCCGCAGTACTACCTGCACCGCGGGCTGGCCGAGGTCTACGGCCGGACCGGCGGCAGGATCGGCCTGGTCCTGTCGATCGTGTTCGCCGTCTTCGCCGTGCTGGCCAGCTTCGGCATCGGCAACATGACCCAGGGCAACGCGGTGGCCACCCAGTTGGAGAACTCGTTCGGGATCACGCCCGTGGCCACCGGCATCGTCATGTTCGTCCTCACCGGGGCGGTGCTGCTCGGCGGCATCAAGTCCATCGGCAGGGTCACGGCCGGGTTCGTGCCGCTGATGATCCTGCTCTACATCCTCGGCGGGCTGGTCGTGCTCGTCGTCAACGCCGAGGCGATCCCGTCGGCGTTCGTGCAGGTCTTCTCGGAGGCGTTCACCGGGACGTCCGCGGTCGGCGGCTTCGCCGGGTCGGCGATCCTCTACGCCATCCAGATGGGTGTCGCCCGCGGCATCTTCTCCAACGAGTCGGGCATGGGCTCGGCGGCCATCGCGGCCGCCGCGGCCAAGACCACCCACCCCACGCGGCAGGGTCTGGTGTCCATGACCCAGACGTTCATCGACACCATCATCGTCGTCACCTTCACCGGCCTGGTGCTGGTCACCTCCGGGGTGTGGCAGGAGGGTCGGGGGAGCGCCGGGACGATGACCGCGACCGCGTTCGCGCAAGCGATTCCGGAGGGCGACAAGCTCGTCGCGGTGTCGATCGCGTTCTTCGCGTTCTCGACCATCCTCGGATGGTCGTACTACGGCGAGCGGTGCACGGAGCGGCTCGTCGGCGCGCGCGGCGTCATCCCGTACCGCATGGTCTTCACCTGCGTGGTGTTCGTGGGCGCGGTCACCGAGCTCGAGGTGGTGTGGAACTTCGCCGACGTGATGAACGGACTCATGGCCATCCCCAACCTCATCGGGCTGCTCGTCCTGTCCGGCCTCATCGTCCGGGAGACGCGTCACTACCTGGACAACGACCCGGGGCTGAACGCGTCCGCCGCACAGGTGAAGGAGTTCATGGGGGCCGGTCAACGCTGAGTCCGGGGTGTCGGACCCAGTGGGTAGATTGGACCCACGATGACCGACACCGCACACGCCCCCACCCGCCCCGCCTCGCCCCTGTTGGACGGGCTCAACCCGCAGCAGGCCGCCGCGGTCACGCACCGCGGCGGCCCGCTGCTGATCGTGGCCGGGGCGGGCTCGGGCAAGACGAGCGTGCTCACCCGGCGCATCGCCTATCTGCTGGCCGAGGGCGGTGCCCACCCGGGCCAGATCCTCGCGATCACCTTCACCAACAAGGCCGCCGCCGAGATGCGCGAGCGGGTCTCGGCCCTCGTCGGACCCCACGCGGAGCGGATGTGGGTGGCCACGTTCCACTCGATCTGCGTGCGGATCCTGCGGGCGCAGTCCGCGCTTCTGGGCACCCGCAACTCCAACTTCACGATCTACGACTCGGACGATTCCCGGCGGTTGCTGGGGATGATCGCCAAGGAACAGCAGCTCGAGGTCAAGAAGTTCACGCCGCGCATGCTGGCCACGGCCATCTCCAACCACAAGAACGAACTGCGCGAGCCGTCGGACGCCATGGACCGGGCGCTCGAGGACTCGGACCGGACCGGGCAGACGGTGGCGGCGGTCTACACCGAGTACCAGTCACGTCTCCAGGCGGCCAACGCGTTCGACTTCGACGACCTCATCGGGGAGACCGTCGGCCTGCTCCGCGCGCACCCGGAGGTGGCCGCGTACTACCGGCGCAGGTTCCGGCACGTCATGGTGGACGAGTACCAGGACACCAACCACGCGCAGTACGTCCTGGTGCGGACCCTGGTCGGCGGGGTGGCGGGGGACGACGACGAGGTGGGCGTCCCCCCGGCCGAACTCTGCGTGGTGGGTGACGCCGATCAGTCGATCTACGCTTTCCGCGGTGCCACCATCCGGAACATCGAGGACTTCGAGCACGACTACCCCGACGCCCGGTCGATCCTGCTCGAGCAGAACTACCGCTCCACGCAGACCATCCTCTCCGCCGCCAACGCCGTGATCTCGCGGAACCCGGGGCGCCGGGAGAAGAACCTGTGGACCGACGAGGGCGCGGGCGATCTGCTGGTGGGCTACGTGGCGGACAACGAGCACGACGAGGCGAGGTTCATCGCCGGCGAGATCGACCGCCTGGTGGATTCCGGCGACGCCGCCTACTCCGACGTGGCCGTGTTCTACCGGACCAATAACTCCTCCCGCGTCGTCGAGGACGTGTTCGTGCGCCTCGGCCTGCCGTACAAGGTCGTCGGCGGGACACGGTTCTACGAGCGCAAGGAGGTGCGCGACGTGGTGGCCTACCTCAAGGTGCTCGCCAATCCCGACGACACGGTGGCGCTGCGCCGGATCCTCAACACCCCGAAGCGGGGGATCGGGGACCGGGCCGAGGCGTGCGTGGTGGTCCACGCCGAGCAACGGGCGATCGGGTTCGGGCAGGCGCTCCGCGACGCGGCCGGTGGACGGGTCGCGCTGCTGCCGACGCGGTCGGTCAAGGCGATCGCCGGGTTCGTGCAGATGCTCGACGGGCTCCGCGCGCTGCTGGACGGCAGCGACCACGCCGGGGGCGAGGAATCGGACCCCGATGTCGGCGCGCTCGTCGAGGCGGTGCTCGAGCGGACCGGCTACCGGGCCGAGTTGGAGGCCTCCAACGACCCGCAGGACGCCGCGCGCCTGGACAACCTCAACGAGCTCGTCGGGGTCGGCCGGGAGTTCTCCTCCGAGGCGGCGCTGCAGCGCTCCGCCCGGGAGCAGGGCTTCGGGGGGGAGCCCGTCGGGGACGCCGCGGGAGCGGTCGCCGACCAGGCGGAGGCCCAGCTCGACGAGGGCCTCGCGCAGCCCGGGTCGCTCGCCGCCTTCCTCGAGCGCGTGTCCCTCGTGGCGGACGCCGACCAGATCCCCGCCCATGACCAGGGGCAGGTCACGCTCATGACGCTGCACACCGCCAAGGGGCTCGAGTTCCCGGTGGTCTTCCTCATCGGCATGGAGGACGGGCTCTTCCCGCATATGCGCGCCCTGGGGGACCCGGCGGAGCTGTCCGAGGAGCGACGGCTGGCCTACGTGGGCATCACTCGCGCCAGGAAGCGGCTGTACCTGACCCGCGCCATGATGCGCTCGTCGTGGGGGCAGCCCATGACCAATCCGGGGTCGCGCTTTCTCGAGGAGATCCCCTCGGAGGCGATCGAGTGGCAGCGCGAGGAGCCCGCGGGCGGGGGAGGCTTCGGTGACGTGGCCTACGACGCGCCACGGCGTCGGTTCGGGTCGGGATCCGGCGGTGGCGTCGGCTCCGGGGGTGGAGCTGGGCGGTCGTCCGGCATCCCCCGCGCCCGGGCCTCCGCCCCCGTGCTCGACCTGGTGCCGGGGGACCGCGTGACCCATGACAAGTACGGGCTGGGCAAGGTGCTCGCGTGCGACGGGACCGGCCCCAGGGCCACGGCCACGATCGACTTCGGCGCGTCCGGCAAGGTCCGCCTCATGCTCATCGGCGGCGTCCCCATGCAGAAACTCTAGGAGCGGCCGTGCCCGCACGCATGCCCGAAGGCGTCTCGCTGCCGGGGCGCCTGGTCCGGCTCGATCCCATGACCGCCGACGACGCCGAGGGGCTGTTCCCACTCATGGCTGATCCCCGCGCGTTCGGGTCGGGGTACCCGTTCGAGACCGCGCACGCCGATCTCGCCCGGACGAGGGAGTTCGTCGCGGACCGTCTCGTGCCCGGGGCGGTCCCCTATACGGTCCGAGTGGCCTCGCCGTCGCTCGGTCCGGTCGGGGCGATCGCCGGGACCATGTCGCTGGTCGAGATCGATCCGCGGAACGAGAAGCTCCACCTGGGCTGGACGTTCTACGGGCGGGACTACTGGGCGACCGGGGTCAACGTGGAGACCAAGCTGCTCGTGCTGTCCCACGTCTTCGACGACCTGGGCTTCGGACGGGTCAAGCTCCAGGCGGACATCAGGAACGTGCGTTCCCGGGCCGCGATCATCCGCCTGGGAGCCCGGTTCGAAGGGGTGGCCAGGCGCGATGTCCTCCGGGAGGACGGGACGTGGCGGGACACCGCCATCTACTCGATCACCGTGGAGGAGTGGCCGGCGTGCCGGGTCACTCTCGAGGAGCGGCTCCGCGCGGCGCTGTGACGGCCGCCGGGGAGTGTCAGCCGCCGAGGGAGCCGAAGGCCTCGGAGCTGGCGGCGCCGGCCAGCGCGAGGCCGTTCTGGGCCAGCCAGATCAGGGGGTCGACGTGCTGGGTGCCCCCGTTGACCAGGACCTCGAAGTGCAGGTGGGTTCCGGTGGAGAAGCCCAGGTTGCCCATGCCGGCGATCTTCTGGCCCGCGTAGACGCGCTCGCCCTTCTGCACGTCGACGGTCTCCATGTGGCCGTAGACGGTCATGGTGCCGTCGTCCGACATGATCCGCACCCAGTTCCCGTAGCCCTGGGCCGGGCCCGCGTCGATCACGACCCCGTCGGTGGCCGCGAGGATCGGGGTGCCGTTGGCGTTGGCGATGTCGATGCCGGCGTGCATCGCGCCCCAGCGCATCCCGAACCCGGAGGTGAAGGCACCCACGGCGGGGATGGCCACCTTGGGCCGACGGGCCTGCTCCTCGGCGATCTCGCGCTGGGTGTTGATCTCGGTGCCCGCGTAGAGCATGGCCGACTGCGGGTTCTCGGACACCGCGGCGACGGTCGGTACCACGACGGGCTCGGGCTGCGAGGGGGTGGCCGTGGCGGTGGCCGAGGCCACCGGCGCGGGGCTCGCGGGCACGGACTCGCCGTTGGCGAGGAGGGCGATGTCTCCGGCGTCGGTCGAGTGGATGCCCGAGACGTCCAGGATGGACCCGGCGGACGCGGCGGACACCGCGGCGCCCGCGGCCACGGCCAGTACGGCCGCGCGGCCGCGGAGGGCCTGCGGGGGGGCGGGCAGCCGATGGCGGCCGGGCCGGTGCGCGCCGGAGGGGGGAATGACGACAGGAGCCGCTGGTGGCACGTGATGCGACTCGTAGTTCACCGGTGGCGTTTCCCCTCTGAAGTCGTGCTGTGATCGTTTCGTGACTAAGACTCGTCCAAAGTAACGGATCGGCAACAGCGCCGCAAGGTGCTCGGCGGAGCGGCAGGGAGGGGTGGGTCACACACGTGTGACTCCAGTGGTTCGAGAACTCGCCCGTGGCATGTGGGGCACGAGTTGCCCCGATCGGGGTCCGGCGCGCCGAATCCCCTGTGATCCGACGCACAGGGTTACCCCCACTGTGCGACGGGCGACACACTCCACGCTTAGGATGAGGGATGACTCGGCTTTCAACAGGGCCGGGCTAATCTATCCACGTCAAGATGGTGAGCTGATGGATCTCTTTGAATACCAGGCAAAGGCTCTTTTCGCTAAGCATGACGTTCCCACCACCCCGGGGCGCGTCGCGGACACTGCGGAAGAGGCCGAGAAGGTCGCGGCCGAGATCGGCAAGCCTGTCGTCGTCAAGGCGCAGGTCAAGGTCGGAGGCCGCGGCAAGGCCGGCGGCGTGAAGCTGGCGGAGGACGCCACCGAGGCGCGCGCGCGGGCCGAGGACATCCTGGGCCTGGACATCAAGGGCCACATCGTCAAGAAGCTCCTCGTGGCCGAGGCCAGCGACATCGCGGAGGAGTACTACATCTCCTTCCTGGTCGACCGTGCCAACCGCAACTACCTGGCCATGTGCTCGGTCGAGGGCGGCGTGGAGATCGAGCAGGTCGCCGAGGAGTCGCCGGATCGCCTCGCCCGCATCAACATCGACCCCACGGTCGGCGTCGACGTGGCCACGGCGCGCGAGATCGCGGCCGCCGGTCATCTCCCCGAGGAGGTGCTGGACACCGCCGCCGTGACGATCGCCAAGCTGTACGAGGTCTTTGTCAAGGAGGACGCCACGCTCGTCGAGGTCAACCCGCTCGTCCGGACCCCGAACGGTGAGATCCTCGCGCTCGACGGCAAGGTCACCCTGGACGAGAACGCCGAGTTCCGCCACGCGGACGTGTTCGCCGACTTCGCCGACGCGGGCACCACAGACCCGCTCGAGCAGAAGGCCGCGGAGAACGACCTCAACTACGTCAAGCTCGACGGCGAGGTCGGGATCATCGGCAACGGCGCCGGCCTGGTGATGTCGACCCTCGACGTGGTCGCCTACGCGGGCGAGAACCACGGCGGGGTCAAGCCCGCCAACTTCCTCGACATCGGCGGCGGCGCCTCGGCCGAGGTCATGGCCGCCGGCCTCGACGTCATCCTGGGTGACGAGCAGGTCAAGAGCGTGTTCGTCAACGTGTTCGGCGGCATCACCGCGTGTGACGCGGTGGCCAACGGCATCGTCAAGGCCCTCGAGATCCTGGGTGACGAGGCCAACAAGCCGCTCGTCGTCCGACTGGACGGCAACAACGTCGAGGAGGGTCGCAAGATCCTCGCCGACGCGAACCACCCGCTCGTGACCCTGGCAGACAACATGGACTCCGGCGCCGACAAGGCCGCCGAGCTGGCCTCCAAGTAGGAAGAGAAGGAACCACAAGATATGTCGATCTTCCTCAATAAGGACAGCAAGGTCATCGTCCAGGGCATCACCGGCGGCGAGGGCACCAAGCACACCGCCCGCATGCTCGCGGCCGGCACCCAGGTCGTCGGCGGCGTCAACGCGCGCAAGGCGGGCACGACCGTGGCCCACAAGGACGCCGACGGCAACAGCGTCGAGCTGCCCGTCTTCGGTTCGGTGAAGGAGGCCATGGAGGCCACCGGTGCCGACGTGACGATCCTCTTCGTCCCGCCGCCGTTCACCAAGGACGCCATCATCGAGGCCGTGGACGCGGAGATCCCGCTCGCCGTGGTCATCACCGAGGGTGCCCCGGTCCTGGACACCGCCACCGCGTGGAACTACAACCTCGCCAAGGGCAACAAGACCCGCATCATCGGCCCCAACTGCCCGGGCATCATC